>NZ_QOSC01000007.1:0-173255 GCF_008368845.1 Bacillus sp. BB51/4 | reverse complement strand
AAGCTGAAGTTCTCTTATTTTTTATGATTAAATATTTAGAAGTAGTGAATATGTAAAAATGCATAATTGACAAAAAAATTACATGTTATCATTATATATTGTTTTATATATGTTATTTGTATAAAATTACACAAGTATCCACATTACATAAAGGAGGATTATTATGCAAAAAATATTTAACTGGGTTAAATGTATGAGTATTAAGAAAAAATTAATCATTTCATTTTTTCTTATTTTAACTATACCAGGACTTATTATCGGTGGTGTTTCATATCAAACTGCCAAAATAAATTTTGAACAACAAATTACAGGTAAAGCAAAGGAAAATATTTCAGTTTTAAATACTGTTATTTCTCAAAATATAGAAGAGAAATTTGTTGATGCGGCGTACTTTGCAGACATTTTAACAGAGGATACATATCCAAACGGACAAGAAGAAATAGTAAGAACGAAGTTAGCGCAATATATAAAACTTCATCCAGAAGTAGAAGGTATTTATATTGGAACACAGGCAGGAAAGTTTATAAGAGAACCATTTATCCAAATGGCTGATGGGTATAATCCAACAGATAGATCTTGGTATAAAGAAGCACATGAAAATAAAGGGAAAGTAATTGTTACTGCACCATATCAATCAGCATCTACTAAAAATATGGTAGTGACAATTGCTAAAGAAGTAAAAGATGGTAAAGGTGTTATAGGAATTAACTTAAATTTAGATAACATCTTAAAAATTTCCAAAATGATTAACATTGGTGAAAAAGGTTATGCAGTTATTCTAGATCAAAATAAGCAAATTGTTAGTCATCCCTCTAGAAAACCAGGTACAAAAGTTACTGATCCGTGGATTAAACCAATTTATGAAGAAAAACAAGGAAATGTGTCTTATACAGAACAAGGTGATAAAAAGAATTTAATCTTTGCAACAAATGAGAAAACAGGATGGAAAGTAGTCGGGGTTATGTTCGACGAAGAAATTACCCAAGCTGCGAATCCAGTGTTTTATAAGACTTTGATTGTCATTGCTATAGCTATTGTATTTGGTAGTGTATTAATTTATTTCATTACAAAGTCTATTACAAGACCATTAAGAAAAATAGCTGACTCGGCACATAAAATTAGTAAGGGAGATTTGACAGAGAAAATTACAATCCATTCCAAGGATGATATAGGGAAATTAGGGAATTCATTTAATGAAATGTCTGCCTCTTTACAAGATGTGATTACTCAAATTAGTTTTTCAGCAGAACATGTCGCTGCATCGGCTGAAGAGTTAACAGCGAGCGTACAGCAAGCAAATGATGCGACAGATCAAATTACAATTGCAATGGAACAAGTATCAGGTGGGGCTGAGTCACAAAGTCAAGGTGTTGAAGAAGGTGCGGCTACATTACAACAGGTAAATACAGCAATTCAAGATGTAACTGGAAGCGCGGAATCAATTTCTATCTCCTCATTACATGCGAGAGAAAGAGCTGAAGAAGGGGAAGAATTGGTTGAACAAACAGCAAAACAAATGCAGTCTATTTCTAGATCGGTATCCGAGTCAGATGCCATTATTAAACTTCTTGATGAGAAATCAAAGCAGGTAGGAGCTATTTCTGAAGCGATTCAAAACATCGCTACTCAAACGAACTTATTAGCTTTAAATGCGGCTATTGAAGCGGCAAGAGCAGGTGAACAGGGCCGAGGGTTTGCTATTGTAGCTGATGAGGTTAGAAAATTAGCGGAGCAATCAGGAGAATCATCTGGAGAGATTGCAAATTTAATTGCAGAAATTAAGGCGGATATTGAACATACTGTTAAGGCGATGGATAATGTGAATGGAGAAGTTCAACAAGGCCTTGATGTTGTAACAAAAACGAAAGCAAGTTTTACGGAAATTTTAATTTCTACTACACATATTGTTTCTCAAGTTAATCAAATGGTAGAAACAACGAAGAGAATTGCTGGAGATGCAAATGAAGTGACAAATGCTATTGATGAAATTGCAGCGGCTGCAGAAGAAAATACAGCTAGTATGCAAAGTGTTGCTGCTTCAACAGAAGAACAAGTGAATTCAATGGAAGAAATTAGTTCAGCTTCGCAAAACTTAGCTGGGATGGCCGAAGAACTACAAGTGATGACTAGTAAATTTAAAGTATAATAACAGCAGATAAGTAAGGTGATATTATTTTCACCTTACTTATTTTTCTATTCAGCAATTAGGGGAGTCATTAACGGGATGAAAAAAAGAAGAAGACTATGGAATTTATGGAAAACGATTACATTGTTAGTTTGTACAGTTGTAATTTTTTCTTTACTTGTGACAGATATATTAATTAGTCATAATGTAGAACGGACGACGGAGGATAGCCAAGCAGAGAAAGCAAAAACAATTGCACACATTGTGGCGAATGATTCAATTGTAATCGATGGTTTGATTGGAAAGGCAGATACTTCTGCAATCCAAACGTATACAAATAGAATATTAAAAAACACAGGTGTTCAATTTATTGTAGTTATGGACATGAATGGAATAAGAAAATCACATCCAAATCCTCAAAAAATAGGCCATCATTTTATTGGGGGAGATGAAGGGCCTGCATTGAAAGGAAAGGAACATGTATCGCTGGCAGAAGGAACTTTAGGTATTTCAATGCGAGTGTTTGTACCTGTATTTTCTGAAACAGGTGAACAACTTGGAGCGGTGGCCGTTGGTATTTCAGCAGATAATGTAAAAGAGAGAGTTAAGGAAAGTAGACATATCATTTACATTGGTGTCGGAGTTGGAGTACTAGTCGGAATCATAGGAGCAATATTGCTAGCTAGACATATAAAGAAAAGTTTATTTGGTCTTGAACCTCACAGGATAGCGAAAATTCTTGAAGAAAGAAATACGATGCTACAATCTGTAAAGGAAGGTATTATTGCTGTAGATAAAGAAGCCAATGTAACTTTAATAAATAATGAGGCAAAACGATTGTTTAAGAAAAGTGGACTTGAAGAAGATTTTATCGGTAAAGATGTTGAGTTGTATATGCCTAATTCACGTATAAAAGAAGTATTACAAACGGGAGAGATACAATTAAACGAAGAACAAAATATTTATGGAATTACGATTGTGACGAATCGTGTCCCTTTATATGTAAAAGGAGAAATAGTTGGTGCAATTGCAACATTTCGTGATAAAACAGAGATTAGAAAATTAGCAGAAGAATTAACTGGTATTAGGCTATATGCGGAAGCATTACGGGCACAATCGCATGAATTTATGAATAAAATGCATGTCGTATTAGGGCTTACACACATGAAGCAGTATGAAGAATTACAGAAGTATATAAGCGGTATGGTATCAGAGCATCAATATGAAATTGGTGGGGTTATGAAAAGAATAAAAAGTCCAGTATTTGCTGGCTTTTTACTTGGAAAGCTTAGCTATGCTAGAGAGAAAAATATAAAATTAATCATAAGTGAAGATTCTTACATGCCGGAAATGGATGATGAAAGTATTACTCATGAACTGATTACGATTGTCGGAAATTTAATTGATAATGCATTAGAGGCAGTGACGAATTGTGAAAAGAAGCAAGTTGAAGTTGAGATACAATATGGGGATACATTAACCATTACAGTACAAGATACGGGAAAAGGTATACAAGAAGAAATAGGGGTATTATTTACGAAAGGTTATTCCACAAAGGGAGATAACCGCGGTTATGGTTTGTATCTTGTAAAAGAAAGTATACAGCGAATAAATGGGGAAATTCATATGCATTCATTAGTAGGAAAGGGAACAACGATAACAATTGAAATACCTAAAGGTAGGGATGAGAGGCAAATATGATTAAAGTTTTAATTGTAGAAGATGACCCGATGGTAGCGATGTTAAATACGCATTATTTAGAGCAAGTAGGAGGGTTTGAACTTGTTCAAGCAGTTAACTCCGTTAAAGAAGCGATAGAAGTATTAGAGGAATCACGAGTAGATTTAGTATTACTTGATATTTTTATGCCTGAAGAAACTGGATTTGAGCTTTTAATGTATATTCGCAACCAAGAAAAAGAAATCGATATTATGATGATTTCAGCTGTACATGATATGGGGAGTATTAAAAAAGCATTACAATATGGTGTAGTAGATTATTTAATTAAACCATTTACATTTGAACGATTTAAAAAGGCGTTAACTATATATCGAGAAAAACTTACTTTCATGAAAGAACAACAAAAAATTAGTCAATCGGAATTAGATTCGTTAATTTTGCCAAAAGAAAAAAGAGAGCCTACTGTCACTAAAGAGCTTCCGAAAGGATTAACGAAGCAAACGATGCAATTAATTTGGCAGAAGATCGAGTCGCTGAATGGACGAGCGTTTACAACAGATGAAATGGCGCAATTAGTTGGAGTTTCAAGAGTTTCTATTCGAAAGTATGTAATGTTTTTGACTGAAATTGGAGTATTAGAAAACGAAATGGTGTATCAACACGTAGGAAGACCAGTGAGTAAATTAAGATGTATTGACAAAAATAAAATAGAGTTTTACGTATAAGCGACTTATTATAAGTCGCTTATACTTTTTTTAATTACAAAATCAATTACAAAACTTACAAAAACTATTTTTACTATTGAAAGCGTTTTAATATTGTTATTAAGAAAACAAGGGGGTGCCATATGGGAATTCAAAAGAATGTGGAAGCGGTATCATTTTCTGAAGGAAATGAAGTACAAAGAGAATCTTTAGCTTCTAAAATTATGAATGTAAAAATCGGTGTTATACCTTTACCGTTATATGTAGTATTGGCTGCTATTATTTATGGGGCATCTGTATATAATAAATTGCCAGCAGATATGATTGGTGGATTTGCAGTTATTATGATCATGGGTATTTTCTTAGGCGACATTGGAATGAGAATTCCAATTTTAAAAAATATCGGCGGTCCGGCAATACTTTCGTTATTTATTCCATCATTACTTGTATTTTTTAACTGGATGAATCCAGCTTCAATGGAAGCTGCGACTATGTTAATGAAAAAATCGAACTTTTTATATTTATATATTTCTTGTTTAGTAGTCGGAAGTATTTTAGGAATGAATCGTAAAGTATTAGTACAAGGTTTCGTTCGTATGTTTATACCTTTAGTAGTAGGGACGTTAGCTTCTGTAGCAGTAGGATTATTGGTCGGTTCACTATTTGGGTTTGAAATGAAGCAAACATTTTTCTTTATCATCGTACCAATTGTGAGTGGTGGTATTGGGGAAGGGATTTTACCATTGTCGCTAGCTTATAGTGATATTTTAAATGAATCATCAGCAACGTTTGTATCACAGCTTATTCCAGCGGCTATTATTGGAAATATGTTCGCAATCGTGAGTGCAGGGTATATGAAGCGTTTAGGTGAGAAGAAACCGGAACTTAGTGGTAACGGTGTATTAGTGAAAACAGACAATCAAGCCGAGTTATTAAAAGAACAAAATACAGAGAAGCCAATTGACTTCTCATTAATGGGAGCAGGTTTATTAATTGCGTGTACGTTCTTCATCTTCGGAGGATTTGCTTCTAAGTTCATCGGTATTCCTGGGGCAATCATTATGATTTTCTCAGCAGCACTTGTGAAATACTTTAAATTAATGCCAGCAAAAATGGAGCAAGGAGCATTCCATTTATATAAATTTATTTCAAAGAATTTAACTTGGCCGTTAATGGTTGGATTAGGATTGCTATATATTCCGCTAAAAGACGTAGCAGCAGTTCTTTCAGTAGGATATGTTGTTGTGTGCGCATCAGTTGTTCTTACAATGGTAGCATCAGGTTTTCTTGTAGGGAAAGTGATGAAAATGTATCCAGTTGAATCAGCAATTGTAACGGGATGTCATAGTGGTTTAGGTGGAACTGGAGATGTTGCTATTTTATCAGCTTCAAATCGTATGGAATTAATGCCGTTTGCGCAAATTTCAACACGTTTAGGCGGGGCAGCAATGGTTGTAACAGCGACAATTTTATTAAAAATGTTTTCATGATCAAACAAGCTAGCTATATTCATATAGCTAGCTTGTCAAATTAAGGGGAGAATATAAGTATGTTAGAAAATCAAATTAATGAAAGATCATTGTTATTGCATAAAGAATTAGTAGGGAAAATTGAAATTACAAGTAAAGTAGAAGTGAATTCAGCGGATGATTTAAGCCTGACATATACACCAGGTGTAGCGGAGTCTTGCAAAGCAATTGCAGCAGATGAAGAAACAGTGTATGACTATACAGCACGTGGTAATATGGTGGCAGTTGTCTCAGATGGAACAGCAGTACTTGGTTTAGGGAACATTGGACCGAAAGCAGCTATGCCTGTTATGGAAGGAAAGAGTATTTTATTTAAGAAATTTGCGAATGTAGATGCTTTCCCATTATGTTTAGGTACGACTGATGTGGATGAAATCGTTACCCTTGTGAAAAATTTAGAGCCTACGTTTGCAGGAATTAACTTAGAAGACATTGCGGCACCACGCTGTTTTGAAATTGAAAAGCGATTAAAAGCAGAAACGAATATTCCTGTATTCCATGATGATCAACATGGAACAGCTATTGTCGTCTTAGCAGCTGTTATTAATGCATTAAAAGTTGTTAGCAAACAAATGGATAATGTGAAAATTGTTATTAACGGTGCGGGTTCGGCAGGAATTGCAATTGGAAAATTATTATTAAAAGCTGGTGCAAAGCGCATTACGTTAGTTAGCTTAGAAGGTATTGTTTGTGAAGGTGAATCATGGATGAACGAAGCACAAATTGAAGTTTCCAAAAAGACAAATCGAGAATATGTGCGTGGAACGTTAAAAGAAGCGATTCATCAAGCTGATATTTTTATTGGCGTATCTGCTCCTAACGTATTAACGAAAGAACTTGTACAAACGATGAATGAGAAAGCAATTGTGTTTGCTATGGCGAATCCAATTCCAGAAATCTTCCCAGAGGATGCATTAAAGGCTGGGGCAGCTGTAGTAGGAACCGGGCGCTCAGATTATGCGAATCAAGTAAATAATGTATTGGCGTTCCCAGGGATATTCCGTGGTGCGTTAGATGTGCGCGCGACTGATATTACAGAAGAGATGAAATTAGCGGCAGCATATGGGATCGCTAACATCATTACGGACGAAGAACGTAATGCGAATTATGTAATCCCGAATCCGTTAGATAAAAGAGTTGTTCCAAGTGTTGCGGAAGCTGTAGCGAAAGCAGCCATTGATTCAGGTGTGGCGCAAATTATGAAAATACCAAGTTATTAATAGCTAAAAGCAGTGCCTAAAAAGGCACTGCTTTTTTGAGATAAGAAATCAAAATAATGAAGAAGTGTAAAATTATTTATTTGTGTTTCTTCACTATTTATTTAATTCCATTGCAACTTGTTTACCATTTACTAAAACCTCAGTTACTGCTACAATCACTTCTATCATTTTTTTCATCTCTCATCTCTCCTCGTGTCATTTCTTATTTTAAGTATAAGAGAAGAGAGATACTTCAACTATCGAAGTACATGACGTAGAAATTACATTGTTGTAAGAAAGTGTTTTAGTTTTGTCACTTTACTCAGCAGTAATTACAAACTGATCATAATATTTTTCATTCACATATATATTTAATACCCATAATCCAGGTGAAGGTAGTGACATAGTGAGAGGAAGTTCGTTTGTAGTGGAATCAATTGTATTTGAAGTAGTCCAAGTTGGTTTGGAAGTTTCTTGTTGAAAGAGTACTGGTGTTGGAGTTACTGATCCTTGTTTTAGTGCAATAATAGATAGTTTTCCAGTTGGCATTTCAGGATCTAAAAAGTACCACATTATTTCATTTTTTTTATTTACGATAATAGGGCTATCAGCCATTGCAATTTTTTCTTCGATGCCTTTTAAAGGTATTTTTTCTTGTATGAAGGAGGGGGTTTCTTCCCAATTTACATCTTTTAAAACGCTAAGATGAAAGAAGGAAGGTGCATTAACTTGAGTGGATGACGTGGCGATGGCTTCTTTTTTAGGTGCTTCTGAATCAGGTTGCACTTGTGTGCATCCAGCGATGAGAAAAGAGAAAAGTAGCATAGTTCCAATTTTTTTCATGGTGTCACACTCCTAATTTTTATTGTTAGTGTAATTGTATTTGCTAGAAAGCGGGACAATTCCTTTAAAACGTCAAAAGAGGTCGTAAGTTTTGTACGACCTCTTTTGACATTTTTTATATTTGTTCAGTTGAAAAGGTAGGTTCATTCTCTTTTTGCGGCATCGTTAAGAAAATAACAGAAAGAACGATACATACGCCGCCTAATAATTGATAGGCTCCAAAGGATTCATTCAGCCAAGCGATTGAAACGATGGCAGCTACAAGTGGTTCAATGCTAGATAAAATGCTTGTTTCTGTTGCTGCTAAATATTTCAGACTACCGATATAAAGGAGGAAAGAAAGAGTGCCACTTATGATGATAAGAATAAGCATAGAAAAAGTTTTTTGTGTAAAAGTTTGTGAAAGCTGATTCCATTCAAACGAGCGATTACAAATAAGCAGGGCAATGCCACCGATTAACATCCCCCAGCCAATTACTACAGTTGTTCCGCATTCTTTAATAAGAGAAGCTGGATGAAGGGTATAAAATGCAAAGCCAATTGCTGTTAATAGGCCGAAAATAATGGCTTCTTTCGATAAAACAATATTTTCAATTGAACCGTTTGTAATAATAAAGTACGTTCCTGTTAGGGCAGTTATAATTGCAAGTAGTTGCATAGAAGCAGGGAATTTTCTTTGTCCAAATGCGACATAAATGGTAATAAGAACAGGGCCAAGAAATTGAAATAATGTCGCTGTAACCGCGTTACTAATATGAACTGTTTCAATAAAGGCGTATTGCGCACCGAGCATGCCGAGAATAGAGAAAATAATAAGTTGTATAGAATGTCTAGGATGTTTCCAAATTTGAAATATGTTTTGTTTCTTTATAAGCAAGAAAGATAAAATAAATATTCCCGCAAGCAACAAGCGAATTGTTAAAAAATCAATTGATGATACGTTAGTATGTTGAAATAGCCACTGAATCATCGGGCCAGATAATCCCCATAAGGTAGCTCCTGTAATAATCATAATGAGTCCAATCCGTCTATTGTTGTTCATAATCATGCATCCCCTCTCGAGTATTTGATTTTTTATGTGTGACATGATACAAGGAATTATATATAACTTCTGGTACTGTAAAAAGTATCAGATTTTAGTTTTATTAAGGGGTCAGATATTATGTTAGAATTAACGCCTAATTTAAATACGAAAAGTAAAATAGCATTGTATGTGCAATTGTATGAGTATATAAAAAAAGAGATTAAAGATGGAACGATTCCGGCTTTTACAAAATTACCTGCTAAAAGAAAGCTGGCGAGCTATTTACAAGTGAGTAAGAATACAGTAGAAGCGGCTTACGAGCAATTACTTGCAGAAGGTTATATTGAATCGGCATCGAGAAAAGGTTATTTCGTATGTAAAATTGAACAAATGATTTATGTAGAAAGAAGCGAAGCGAAAGTAGAAGAAGTATCGTTTCGGGAGGAGAACTATAAATTTGATTTCACCCAAACAGGGGTTGATACGGATACTTTTCCGTTCACTACGTACCGCAAGCTTATAAATGATGTATGGCAGCCACATAATAATGAGTTACTTTTTCTTGGACACCCTCAAGGGGAATTGAGCTTAAGGGAGGAAATTGCGAACTATTTGTATGAATCTAGAGGTGTGCGTTGTTCAGCTAGCCAGATCGTATTAGGGGCGGGTACACAAATATTAGTAAAGCTACTGTTTCAATTGTTAAAGGGAAGCAATTATGCAGTTGAAAACCCAGGTTATCACAGGAAAATGGTTGTTTTTGAACAGGGAGAAAAGAAGGTTCAAATGTTGTCTTTAGATAGAGACGGAATTTGTATGGCAGAGTTAGAAAATAGCGATGCAAATGTTGTATTTGTAACTCCTTCTCATCAGTTCCCATATGGAATGATTATGCCTATTACGAGAAGGACGCAGCTTTTACAATGGGCAAAGAAAGAAGAAGACAGGTATATTATTGAAGATGATTACGATAGTGAATTCCGTTATTCAGGAAAGCCAATTCCGGCACTACAAGGATTAGATACAGATGGGAAAGTTATTTATATGGGGACGCTATCAAAAGCTTTGTTGCCCTCATTACGGATGAGTTATATCGTATTACCGAAGAATTTAATTAAAAAGTATCAAAAGGAATATTTATTTTATACGCAAAGTGTTTCAAGAATGGACCAAGAAGTGATAAGAAGGTTTTTAAATGAAGGCTATTGGGAAAAACATATTCATAAAATGCGTGTCGTTTACCGAAAAAAGAGGGATCGACTTGTTTTTGAAATAGAGAAGTATTTCTCTAATCGTGTTGAAGTGATAGGAGAAGATTCTGGATTACACATTTTATTACAAGTGCATAATGGAATGCGAGAAGAAGAGTTAATTAAAGAAGCTGCAAAATATAGTATTAAAATATATCCTGTTTCTACGTACTATAAAGACGGTACTGCGCCTGAAAATGTAGTTTTACTTGGGTTTGCAATTTTATCAGAAGACGAAATTGCGAAAGCGATTCAATTATTACATAAGGCATGGTATACAAGAAAGTAAAAAACATCCTCCAGGCATGAGGATGTTTTTTATTATTTATTTTCATCTAAGAATAAGACCATATGCTCTTCGTCCCAATACTGTCCGTTATATTTCAGTGAACGTTCTTGTACACCGAATGTTTTAAAACCTAATGATTCATAAAGTTTCTTCGCACCATCGTTGCCAACAACAACATCAAGCATAACTTGTTCCACCTCTAAAGATTTAGCAAGTTCAAGACATTCTTTAATAAGTGCTTTTCCTGCTCCAAGTCCGCGTGCTTTTGGAGAAACATATACAGAACCGATTTTAGCTTTATGTTCTTGTTTTACATATGGTTTCGTTTCCAGTGTTGCAACCCCGATTAATTGTCCATCTTTAAATGCACCTAGCGTATAGTTTTCATCTTGTGCTAATTTTTGTGCTTTATATTCAATCGCACACTCTTTATTAATAATATCTTCATAAGAAGAGCTGAAAGCTTCAGGGTTTTGCTTTAACCCTTCTACACGAAGTTCTAAGTAAATTTCCGCTTCGTCTTTTGTTAATACATGGATATCCAATTGTATCACCCTCCAAATCTTTGCAAATGTACCTTTATTTTATATTGAAATAAGAATAATTTCAAAAGCTTAGCTTATATGAGCTGATTTTATGAACAAAATAACACCAGTAGTGTTTACTACTACTGGTGTTTTCACACGCATCTTATTCAAAAGGTAGCTCGATTCTAAAGTTTGTTCCTACTCCTAATTGGCTTGTTACTAGAATGGAACCGTTATGCAATTCTACAATTTCTTTTGCAACAGCTAGCCCAATACCTTTTCCTCCAGTAGCTCTCGTTCTCGATTTATCAACACGATAAAAACGATCAAAAATATGCGGGATATCTTCTTCAGGAATACCTTCTCCCTCATCGTCTACATTTATTGTAAAATAATCTGTTTCCGTGAGTACACGTATCGTAATAGATGTGTTTTCTGGCGAATGTTGATAAGCATTGTGTAATAAATTTAACATAACTTGTTCCATACGTCTTTCGTCTATGCAAACTTCTAAATCATCTTTGCAATATACATGGAGTTGCATTTGTTTGTTAGTTAATGTTGTTTTTGTTTTTTCAACCATTCGTTCTAAAAATGGTTGAAGAATCACTTTTTGTTTTTTTATAACAAACTGATGTTGTTCTAATTGCACCAGCATAAATAAATCTTGGACGAGATCGGTTACACTATCTGTTTCATCCTCAATGATTTGTAAGTATTCTTCACGCTCTTCTTTCGTTAAAGAGTCTCTCTTTGCTACCTTCGCATAACCTTTCATATAGGTTAATGGAGTTAATAGTTCATGGGCAACACTAGCGAGAAATTCATTGCGTTCTTTTTTCATATAAGTCAGTTCACTAGATAAATCTTCAATCGTTTTTGCTAAACTTCCAAGTTCATCATTCCGTTTAATACCTAATTGAATTGGTGTATTTAATTTTGACATTTTTTCTGTTGCCCTCTTCATTTTTATAAGCGGTTCTGTAATAACACGAGAAAAAACAAAGACAGAAATAGTCGTTAAAATAATTGTCAAAACACTAATGATAAGAAATTGATTCATGAGTTTAAGTAACATATTTTCTAAGAAAGATGTCTTTAATAACATATACAACTTACCTTGAAATCCTTGAAGTTCCAGCGGGCTTACTGTTGAGATGAATTTTGATTTTTTCCAGTTTTTTTCATTGATTAATCCACCTTCTGGGATAGTCTCTGTTTTACAAGTAAGTTGTTTTTGCATTTCTTTTGTTACAGGTTCTGAGGTAGAAATAATTTTGCCGTTATTGTCCGTTATAATGATAGCTATATCAGAGTTAGCAATTAATTCTGATTCAACTAAGTGTTCAGCCGCAGTGTTGATATCAAACTCGGGGTACATAGCACGTTTAGGCCGTTTACTGTGTTCAGCGCTTTCCATGAGTTTCTTTTCTTTAGAATATACATCCCACTTCGCGCGTTTTTTAATAATTTTACTATAGCGATTTCCTTTCTCTAAAAGAGCAAGTGTTTCTTCCTCAATGCGCATTGTTGAAATGCTTTTGTAAAAAGATACAAAAGCAATTGTTTCAATACATAAAGCTAATATTAAAAAGTATGTCCCAACTTTAAGTGAAAGTTTACTCATTTTCTCACCATACCTTATTTCATATAAAGGGTCAGTGGTATACTATTGTCCACTGACCGAAGTAATTATTCACTTTTCCATTTATATCCGACTTTATAGACAGTTTCTAAGTAATCTTCAACAGGAAATCCTTTTTTGCGTAATTTATCGCGGATATTACGAATATGTGAATCGATTGTTCTATATTCAATGTCTGTTTCATAACCCCAAATTTTTTCGATTAAATCATCTCGGCTATAAGCACGGTTTGTGTTTTGTAAAAATAATCCAAGTAACGAAAACTCGATAGGTGTCAGGGAGATTTTTTCATTATAAACTGTGACAGTATGTTTCGTTTTATCCCACTCGATACCATTGAAGCTAACAAATCCATCTTTCTTTGTACGACGTAATATAGCTTCGATTCTTGCGACTAATACATGCTCATCAAATGGTTTTGTAATATAGTCATCTGCGCCCATAGTGAGACCTTTCACCATATCGTAACTTTGATTGCGGGCTGTTAGCATAATAATTGGAACGTTGGAAATTTGACGGATTTGATAGCAAGTATCCCATCCATCCATATTCGGCATCATAACATCTAACAAAATAATATCGAAGTCTTTTTGTTCTATTAACTTTAGTGCTTCAAGGCCAGAGGTAGCTTTCATACAAAAATAGCCACGAGGACTTAAGAACAAATCTAATAATCGTAACATGCGTTCTTCATCGTCTACTAATAAAATTTTAACCATAATATTGTGCACCCCAAACTGTTCATTCTACTTGTATAGTTTACATGAAAATAATAAAAAACTCTTTTTATGTGATTGAGTGGAAGAGTTATTTTTCGCTCAGAGTAATTGACATAAAAAATGCACTAGTTTTGCACAACTATTTCTTATAATAGAAAACGTAGCGACACAAAATACCCTATGTTGCGACATAACGTCATGTCATTTTATTTATAAAATGACAATTCCATTCTATTGTGTATGTGAGATAGAGAGGGTTTTCGTATTCACCTCGCATCGGATAAGAAAAATTTCCTATCTCACACTTTTTTTAAAAGGAGATCATACACATGAATCCAAAAGAAGAAATTTCAAAAAAAGAAAAGCAAGATCGTAATACGGTTGTCATGTGCATTGCCGTATCTATGGTTATTATTATAAGTTGTGTAAATAAAATTTTGGGGATTTTATAATATAAAAAAGCTTATTGCTTCTTAAGAAGCAATAAGCTTTTTTCGTTATTAGGGGAATAGTTCTATATAATAAACCAAGGTAAAATGGCTAACCCAGAAGTTACAATTGCTGTAGTAAATATTAAAAGCATAGCTCGTTTGTTTTGTTTCATGTCACATTCTCCTCTATCTATCAATTGAATGCTATACGTTCATTTCATAATTGGTGCCTCACTTTATACTTTTAGTATAATGAATGGAAAGGTTTGGTACGATCGATAAAGGTGACATGAAGATTACATTGTTGTAATGAAAAAAGCACCTTTTTTAATCAAAAGGTGCTTTTGGAAAACTATATTGAAGTATTAATCATTTAAGAACAGAACCATATGTTCCTCATCCCAATATTGACCGTTATGTTTTAAAGAACGTTCTTGTACGCCGTAAGTTTGGAAGCCTAATGACTCATATAATTTTTTTGCAGCATCGTTACCAACTACAACATCGAGCATAAGTTGTTCTACATGTAGTTTATCGGCATTTTCAATAATTGCTTTAATTAGAGCTCGTCCTGCTCCAAGGCCACGCGCTTTTGGGGAAACAAAAACGGAACCGATTTTTGCTTTATGTTCTTGTTTAATGAAAGGCTTTGTTTCTAAAGTAGAAATGCCGATTAAATCGTTATCTTTGAAGACCCCTAGAGTATACTTATCCGGATTGCTTAATCGTTTTGCCATAGCAGCTACAGGATCCTCATGTTTAAGAACATCTTCATAAGAAGAGCTAAAAGCTTCCGGGTTCTTCGTTAAACCTTCCATACAAACTTTTAAATATATTTCTGCGTCCTCTGTCGTTAATAAGCGAATTTCCATAGTTATAACCTCCTTGGTCGATTTCAAATAAAATAAATCCATTACTTCTATAAGATTGTGTATGCGTTTTGTTAGCAGTCTCTTTTAATTTGTAAAAGAATGAAAAGATATATGCTACAATGTTTTGTTTTTAATATGTAATGAAATTATATATTAACTTTATTAACTATTCAAGTCTTTAATATATTACATTTTTATAACTAAAATAACTCCTCAACCGAGGAGTTATTTTAGTTATTCGATTGATAACCATCAATTCGATGTGGATGTGTGTAAATATTGCAAGATTCGTTTCTAATAAATCCTACGACTGTAATGCCTAAATCATGAGCGAGTTGTAATGCTAATTTTGTTGGAGCGGATTTAGATAGAACCATTTCACATCCGATTTTTGAAACTTTGAGTAAAATTTCGGATGAAATACGCCCACTAAATGCAATGATTTTTCCTTTAACAGATATATCGTTGCGCAAACAATGGCCATATATTTTATCTAATGCATTATGTCTTCCGATATCCATTCTTGATAGGAGGATATTATTTCGATCACATAGCGCGGTATTGTGAACCCCGCCGGTTTGGCGAAAGGTAGTGGAAGATTGTTGTAAAGTATTCATTAAGTAAAAGCATTCTTCAGGAGTAATTTTTACATGTATATCATGTAAATCTTTTGCTTTTGCTGCATCGTTAACGAAAATGAAACCTTGTCTACCTTTTCCGCAGCAAGAAGTGATGTATCGTTTATTATATAAAGTTTGATAGAGTGGATTTACTTTTGATGATGTTACATGGACAATTCCGTTATCTTTTTGCACCCATAGTTCTTCAACATCTTTATAGGAAGCAATAATTCCTTCAGAAATTAAAAAACCAATTACCATATCTTCAATATAATTTGGTGTGCATACAACTGTTACATATTCTTCACCATTTAATTTAATAGTAATAGGAGATTCTGTAACAATCTCATCCAGTTGTTTTGAAAATGTACCAGATTGATAGCGTACAATTGTATAAGTCTCTTGCGTAGGCCCCATATTAAATTCCCCTTTTATATGTATTTCTCTCCCATATTTATCATAAAACAATGGGGAAATAAAAACACCTATTAGCAAGGAAATCACAGATTATTTTGGTTATTATTGTATATGTACGATATAATAGAACCGTAGAATAGTGATATTTTCAAGCTTTCGTAGTTATACCTTATAACATCTAGAATCGACTTCATAAGAAAAGTATTCGGGCAGAGCGTTTCAAAAATATGTACAGTAATGCGATTTTGAAAACGGATTCATAATTGTGTTGTACAGTTGGTTGTAAGGAGAGGGGAAACTATGGCAGAACAGACAGTCCGTGTAACCGTGGATGGTAAAGAATTTTCCACATCGGGTGAAAAGACGATACTACAATTATTTAACGAGAGTAATTTGGAACATCCTCAAATTTGTCATGTACCAGAAGTAGATCCAATTCAAACTTGTGATACGTGTATTGTAGAAGTAAATGGGAAGTTATTACGTGCTTGTTCAACGAAATTAGAGAACGGTATGCATATCGAAAGACAGTCCCAGCGTGCAAAAGAGGCACAGACTGAGGCAATGGATCGAATATTAGAGAATCATTTATTGTATTGTACCGTTTGTGATAACAATAATGGTAACTGTAAAGTCCATAACACGGTACATATGATGGGAATCGAAGAACAGAAATATCCGTATGAGCCGAAAGTAAGTGCTTGTGAAGTGGATATGTCACATCCGTTTTATCGGTATGATCCAAATCAATGCATTGCTTGTGGACAGTGTGTAGAAGTATGTCAAAACTTACAGGTTAATGAAACTATATCGATAGACTGGAACTTAGATCGTCCACGTGTTATATGGGATCATGGTGTAAGCATAAATGACTCATCTTGTGTGAGTTGTGGGCAATGTGTAACAGTATGTCCATGTAATGCGTTAATGGAAAAATCAATGTTAGGTGAAGCTGGATTCATGACAGGATTAAAGCCAGATGTGTTAGATCCGATGATTGATTTTGTAAAGGATGTAGAGCCTGGATATAGTAGTATTTTGGCAGTTTCAGAAGTAGAGGCTGCGATGCGTAAGACGAAAGTTAATAAAACAAAAACAGTTTGTACATTTTGTGGTGTCGGTTGTTCATTCGAAGTATGGACGAAAGATCGTCAAATTTTGAAAGTACAACCTGTTTCAGATGCACCTGTTAATGGTATTTCCACATGTGTAAAAGGTAAATTTGGATGGGACTTTGTAAATAGTGAAGATCGAATTACGAAGCCATTAATTCGCCAAGGAGATATGTTTGTTGAAGCTTCATGGGAAGAAGCATTAGAAGTTGTTGCTTCTAACATGCAGCATATTAAATCTGAATATGGCAGCGATGCATTTGGATTCATTTCTTCATCGAAAGTAACGAATGAAGAAAATTACCTTATGCAAAAACTAGCTCGACAAATATATGGAACGAATAATGTAGACAACTGTTCTCGTTACTGTCAGTCGCCAGCGACAGATGGTTTATTTAAAACTGTCGGTATGGGCGGGGATGCTGGAACAGTGAAAGATATAGCTGAAGCAGGACTTGTCATTATCGTTGGTGCGAATCCAACAGAAGGACATCCTGTACTTGCGACGCGTGTAAAACGTGCTCATAAATTACACGAGCAAAAACTAATTGTAGCAGACCTCCGTAAACATGAAATGGCAGAGCGTGCGGATTTATTTATTCATCCGAGCCAAGGAACGGATTACGTATGGCTTGCTGGTATTACGAAATATATTATTGATCAAGATTGGCACGATAAAAAGTTTTTAGCTGAAAACGTAAAGAATTTTGATGAATATAGCAAAATGGTAGAGAAATATACGCTGGACTATACAGAGAAAATTACAGGGATTTCGAAAGAAAATCTGAAAGAAATGGCTCGTATGGTATATGAAGCAGATGGTACTTGTATACTTTGGGGAATGGGTGTAACTCAAAATACAGGAGGAAGTACGACATCAGCAGCAATTTCAAATTTACTACTTGTTACGGGTAACTACCGTCGTCCTGGTGCAGGTGCATATCCATTAAGAGGACATAATAACGTACAAGGTGCTTGTGATATGGCAACATTACCAAACTGGCTTCCAGGTTATCAAGCAGTATCAGATGATACGCTTCGTGCTAAGTTTGAAAAAGCATATGGTACAACTATTCCGAAAGCGCCAGGATTAAATAATATTGCAATGTTACTTGCAGCGGAAGAAGGAAAACTACGCGGTATGTATGTCATGGGTGAGGAAATGGCTTTAGTCGATTCAAATGCGAACCATGTGCAACATATTTTAGCGAATTTAGATTTTCTTGTCGTTCAAGATATGTTCTTATCAAAAACAGCTCGTTTTGCTGATGTTATTTTACCGGCAGCACCAAGCTTAGAAAAAGAAGGAACGTTTACGAATACAGAGCGCCGTATTCAAAGATTATATGAAGTATTGAAACCGCTTGGTGATTCCAAACCAGATTGGTGGATTTTGCAAAAAGTTGCTCGTGCACTGGGCGGGGATTGGAATTACGAAAGTCCAAGTGAAATTATGGACGAAATCGCATCACTTGCACCGTTATACTCTCAAGCGACGTATGACCGTCTAGAAGGATGGAATAGTTTATGTTGGGGTAGTCATGATGGTAGCGATACACCGCTATTATATGTAGACGGATTTAACTTCCCAGATAAACTTGCTCGTTTATCATTAGATGAATGGGTACCACCGGTTGTAGCACCAGATGAGTATGATTTACTTTTAAATAATGGACGCATGCTCGAGCATTTCCATGAAGGGAATATGACGAATAAGTCGGCTGGTATTTTATCTAAAGTATCTGAAGTATTCGTTGAAATTTCACCGGAACTTGCTATAGAGCGCAATGTGAAAGATGGTGGTCTTGTGGAATTAGCATCACCATTTGGGAAAATTAAAGTACAAGCGCTTATTACAGATCGTGTAACGGGGAAAGAGCTATATTTACCGATGCATGCAACAGTAAATGAAGAAGCGATTAATATTTTAACTGGGACGGCAACAGACATTTATACGTGTACACCGGCGTATAAACAAACGATGGTGAAAATGCGTGTGTTACGTGAAAAAGGAGACCGCCCGTTACCATCTTCGAACCCGCGAGATAAAAAGCGTAATCCGCAAAATGGTGTTGAAATCGAGCAAAAGTGGCAAAGAAAACAATACGTATCACTTGTGGACTAGGGGGCGGAGATAGTGGCGAAAGAAATTACGTTAATTAAAAAGAAAGTTGTAACAGAGGAAGAACAGAAGCAGCAATTAGCAGATGAACTTCTAAATGAGCTATCTAATAATCGTGAAGCAGTAGAAGAAACAATGCAGCTTTTAGCACAGTTGCAAAAGGCTGGTATATTAGATGCGGCGATTAGTTTACTTGCTGCGAAGGAAGATGTTTCAAAGATCGCTGTGGAGCAATTAAATCGTGAACCAGTTAAAAATGCACTTAACAATATGATGGGAGCGGGGGAAGCACTATCCTCAGTTGACCCAGAAGTAACGAAGCAAATCACATCGAGTTTAGTCACTGGATTACAATTTGCAACAGATGAATTAAATAGTGGCAAAAAAACAAAAGTGATGGATTTCTTTAAAGTGTTAAAAGATCCAGATATCAATAGAGCCATTACATTCGGTTTTAGCTTCTTGAAAGCATTTGGACAAGGGTTAGAGAAAAAATAGAGTAGATGAAAAAAGTGATGGGGAGTAACCATCACTTTTTTCATTGTATGTATAAGAGTGTTCATGTTAAGCGGAATATATTATTATTAAAAAGATGGATTAGAAATGGAAATGTGGAATCCATCTCAAATATCGTTTTAGAATGTGGAGGAATATATGCAACACCGTAAAAGACTATCTATACCAGGAGTAATTGGACATTCCTTTCAAACAGTTAGATTTGCTTTTTGGAATGTATTAACCTTTCAACTTGCTTATAAATTATTAGCAGCGATTGTATTTGTCCCGCTATTTGGGATCATTTTTAATAAGTTATTGTATTTTGGTGGTTATGCAAATGCGACGAATGATGAATTATTAGCGTTTTTAAAGACGCCATACGGCATAATGGCAATCGTAATTTTATCATTGTTAGCACTGTTTCTTATCTTTACGGAATTTGCGGTGCTTATTATTATTTCGTACTTTGCTCATAAAAGGCAAAAGGTGAGATTACGTCCGATTTTGTATAAAACAGTAACGTATTTACCTTCCCTTTTTACATATTGCTTACCAGGATTTGTTTTGTACGCAGTTGTGTTATTACCACTATTAAGTACGGGGTATAAATCTGCATTGATTCCTGAGATTCAAATTCCTAATTTTATTACAGGTGAACTATTTAAGACAACAATGGGTCAAGTTGGATATTATACTTTCTTTGCTGTAGTTGCCTATTTAAATCTTCGTTGGATCTTTGTTTTACCTATTATTGTTTTAGAGGAAAAGCCGTTCCGCACCGCAGCACGAAAAAGTGCAAACTTAGTAAAAGAAAGCTTTTTTAAAGTATTATTCTTTTTAGTAGGTTTTTTCATATCTGTAGGAATTGTCTTTCTTTTATTTATAGGAATTTATTTACTTTGTCTGTGGGGAGTATATGAATTTACAAACCCAGCAGGGACATTTGCATTATTAGCGGAATCAACAATGTCTGTGTTTTTAACGAGTACATTGTATTTATTTAGCTTTATCGTGACACCATTTTATATTATGGCGATTACGCGATTGTACTTACAAAAGGTTCCAGTTGAAGATGTTTTATTAGAAGAAGGATTAGATTATTCGAAAACGAAAGCAGATAAATGTTTCTTCCAAAAACATCGTTGGAAATTTATTGGCGTATATATTGTAGGAATTATTACTGCGGGAATGGTTGTTGCCTTCATTGTGACCTTTATTACAAACACATATAAAGAACCAATTATTATGGCTCATCGTGGTTATATTTCAAAAGGTGTAGAGAATACGAAAGAAGCTGTGCAGGGGGCTATTGATGCGAAAGCAGACTATGCTGAAATTGATGTACTGCAAACGAAAGACGGTGAACTAGCAGTTATACATGATTTGAAGCTAAAACGTCTTGCTAATGCTAATGTTCATGTGTCAGATTTAACGATGGACGAGTTAAGACAGCTTACTCTTAGTCAAGATGGGTTTTCAGGACAAATAAGTACACTTGATGAGATTATTAAGCTGTCAAAGGACAAAATCAAACTTAATATTGAAGTGAAGCTTCATGGTGGCGAAAAAGATTTCGTAAACAAAGTATTAAAAGTGATTAAAGATAATGAATTTGAGAAGCAATGTGTCATTCAAACGTTACACTATCCGCTTATTAAAGAGTTTAAACGTGCAAATCCCAATATAAAAGTGGGATATATACTGTATGCAAGTAGAGCTAACTTAAAGAATGTGAAAGCTGATTTTTATGTAGCAGAAGAATACATGTTAAATAAGAAATTAGTAAAAGAAGCAAGAAAGTTAAACAAGCCGATTTACGTATGGACGGTAAATGATATGGAAAGTTTAAAGGGATATTATAAATTAAACGTAGATGGTATCATTACCGATTATCCTGAAGATGCACGTGAAACAATTAAGATGTTAAAAGAGCAAGAAGCGGAAGAAAGTGATTTGTTTGATAAAATTACTGAAACAACAGATGATTTATTTTCCAAGTTATTTATAAGTTACCCAGCTGCTGGCTAAATGCCTGCAGCTGTTTTTTTAGGAAAAGAATATATCTCTAAAGTATTGTGTACAGTAATAAGTGTATATGTATACGTCGATACTTAGGTTTCTTACATTGTTACATTATTGTCGAATAATAAATGATTGCTTCTTATTTTTAGGGCGTATAATAAAAATAGAGTGATAGATAATGAAATGGCACGAAGATGCTAATAGAATCAATGTTCCATATATTTACACTATTCTAAATATATAAACTTTAAAAAAATGGTATGTTAGCGTTTTCATAACTTTTAAGTTATGCTAGAATAAGGACATAAGTTATTAATTATTACAAAAAGAAAAAAGAATCTCTTTTTTCTGTTAATTATAAGGGGGCATTTCATTATGCGTATTGGGGTACCAGCAGAAATTAAAAACAACGAAAACCGTGTGGCAATGACACCAGCAGGTGTTGTACATTTAATTCGTAACAATCACGAAGTATTCATTCAAAAGGGTGCAGGTTTAGGATCTGGTTTCACAGATGCTCAGTATGTTGAAGCGGGAGCAAAAATTGTTGATACAGCTGAAGAAGCTTGGAATATGGAAATGGTTATGAAAGTTAAGGAACCAGTTGAAAGCGAATACAAACACTTCAGCGAAGGTTTAATCTTATTCACATACTTACACTTAGCTCCAGAACCAGAATTAACAAAAGCATTAATCGAAAAGAAAGTTGTTTCTATTGCATATGAAACAGTACAATTAGAAAACCGTTCTCTACCATTACTTGCACCTATGAGTGAAGTAGCTGGTCGTATGGCTGCACAAATTGGTGCACAATTCCTTGAGAAAAACAAAGGCGGTAAAGGTATTTTACTTGCAGGTGTTCCAGGGGTTAAACGTGGTAAAGTAACAATCATCGGTGGTGGACAAGCTGGTACAAATGCTGCTAAAATTGCAGTTGGACTAGGTGCGGATGTAACAATCATCGACTTAAGTGCAGAACGTCTTCGTCAATTAGATGACATTTTCGGAAACCAAGTAAAAACTTTAATGTCTAATCCTTACAATATTGCAGAAGCTGTAAAAGAGTCTGATCTTGTAATCGGTGCAGTATTAATCCCAGGTGCAAAAGCGCCAAAACTTGTAACAGAAGAAATGATTCAATCAATGGAACCAGGTTCTGTTGTTGTAGATATCGCGATTGACCAAGGTGGTATTTTCGAAACAACTGACCGTATTACAACTCATGATAACCCAACTTACGAAAAACACGGCGTTGTTCATTATGCAGTTGCAAACATGCCAGGTGCGGTTCCACGTACATCAACTCTTGCATTAACAAACGTAACAGTACCATATGCAGTACAAATTGCTAACAAAGGCTACAAAGAAGCTTGCCTAGGAAACGCTGCATTACTAAAAGGTATTAACACATTAGACGGCTATGTAACATTCGAAGCAGTTGCAGAAGCTCACGGTGTAGAGTACAAAGGTGCTAAAGAATTATTAGAAGCAGAAACAGTATCTTGCTAATAGCAGCATTATACAAAATAAAATCGAACAATATATAAACCAACATGATAAGAGCTAAGAGTGAAGATCTCTTAGCTCTTCTTGGCAAAAGGGGGCATACATCGTGGCCAACCTATTTAAAAAGAAATCCGTTACGCAATTGTTAGGGGAAAGTAAAAGTAAAACTTTAACGAAAACGCTAGGGGCATTTGACCTAACAATGCTAGGGATTGGTGCGATAATTGGTACAGGAGTTCTAGTATTAACTGGATTAGTAGCAGCAAGAGATGCTGGTCCAGCAGTTATTTTCTCATTCATGATTGCAGCAATTGTTTGTGGATTTGCAGCTTTATGTTACGCAGAAGTTGCATCTACACTTCCTGTGTCAGGTAGTGTGTACACATATTCATATGCAACAATTGGTGAGTTTGTTGCCCATTTAATGGGATGGACATTGTTATCCGTATATGTCGTAACGACTGCCGCAGTAGCCGGAGGATGGACGGGTTATTTCCATAATTTAGTGAGCGGATTAGGACTTGAAATTCCTAAAGCCTTGTTAACGATTCCATCGCAAGGTGGTATGGTAAACTTACCAGCAGTTATCGTTACGTTAGTGATAACTTGGTTATTATCACGAGGTACAAAAGAAAGTAAGCGTGTGAATAACATAATGGTATTAATTAAAATTGGTATTGTTGTTTTATTCATTGCAGTTGGTGTATTCTACGTGAAACCAGAAAACTGGATACCATTTGCACCGTACGGTTTAAGTGGAGTGTTCGCAGGGGGAGCAGCAGTATTCTTTGCTTTCTTAGGATTTGATGCATTAGCAACTTCTGCTGAAGAAGTAAAAAATCCGCAACGTGATCTACCGATTGGTATTATTGCTTCGTTAGTTATTTGTACAATCATTTATGTTGTAGTTTGTCTCGTTATGACAGGTATGGTTTCTTATAAAGAATTAGATGTACCAGAAGCTATGGCATATGTGTTAGAAGTTGTAGGACAAGACAAAGTAGCAGGTATAATCGCAATTGGAGCTGTAATTGGTATTATGGCTGTAATTTTCGCTTACATTTATGCAACAACTCGTGTATTCTTCGCAATGAGCCGTGACGGTTTATTGCCAAAATCTTTCGCGAAAATTAACAAGAAGACTGAAGCGCCAACATTTTCAGTTTGGTTAACAGGAGTTGGTAGTGCTTTAATTGCTGGATTTATCGATTTAAAAGAATTGTCGAATTTAGCGAATATTGGAGCGTTATTAACATTCGCCATGGTTGGTGTAACTGTTATCATTCTTCGTAAAACGCATCCGAAATTACAACGTGGATTTATGGTACCACTTGTACCGATCTTACCGATTATTTCAGTTGCATGTTGTCTATTCTTAATGGTAAATTTACCATTAAAAACATGGATATACTTCGGTGTTTGGTTAGCAATCGGAGTAGTTGTATACTTTGTTTATTCGAAAAAACATAGTCATTTAAAAGACGATGGAAGTTCGCAGGATAATTTAGAACAAGCTAATTAAAAGGGATATAAGTATAGTAAGCCTTGTGCGTCTAGGGAGCGCGCAAGGCTTTTTTCTTTTGGGCAAAATGTACATCCTTTTTTGTATGAGAATGTAATGGATGCGGAAAATATGTGTACGCCTTATTAAAATGTGAACAAAATGTTCGGAAAAATGTATGAGATTTCATTGACACATATGAATGGACGCTCATATAATAAGAGTATAAGATATATGAATAATTGTTCATATGTTCAAATGAAGAGGTGAGCTATAATGGCTGTAAATAAAGTAGAAACACCACAAGAGACATGTTCTCAAACGATAATTCATGAAGAAGTTGTTGATCAAGTAAAACAAACAATTCCAACTGATGAAAGTTTAAGTAAAGTAGCAGAATTATTTAAAGTATTAGGTGATCGTACACGGACGAGAATATTACATGCATTATTTGAAGCTGAAATGTGTGTTTGTGATTTAGCTTATTTATTAGGAATGACACAATCATCTATTTCGCATCAGCTTCGTGTGTTAAAGCAAGCGAAACTTGTAAAGAATCGTAAAGAAGGAAAGGTCGTTTATTATTCGTTAGCTGACCAGCACGTAATTCATATCTTCGAGCAAGCGTTTGAACACGTAAACGAGGAAGAATAAAAAGAACGCGAGGAGGGAGAACGATGGCTGAAGCATTAGTGAAAAAGAAACTGGTGTTAGAAGGTTTAGATTGTGCGAACTGTGCAATGAAAATTGAAAAAGGCGTTGGGAATATAGAAGGAGTAAATTCTTGCTCTGTAAATTTCGCGACAAAAACAATGGTTTTAGAAACAGCACAAAATACAGAAAGCGAAGTTGTTACAGAAGCAAAACAACTCGTTACAAAATTAGAACCGCACATTAAAGTGCAAGAAGAAAACAACACAAAAGTAGCAAAAGAAGTGTTTATATTAGAAGGTTTAGATTGCGCGAACTGTGCGATGAAGATTGAAAATAAAGTGAAGGAAATGCCGTCTATTTCAGCAGCAACTGTTGATTTCGTATCAAAGAAATTAAGAGTTGAAGTAGCGAATAAAAGAGAATTAGAAGCGACTGTAGCAAATATAACAAATATCGTTCAAAAGTTAGAACCAGATGTGAAAGTTGTTCGTGAAGAAAAAGGTGGGCATGACCACGGACATAGTCACGACCATGGTGAAGCAAATGTGAAAAAGATGGTAGGACGATTAGTGGTCGGCGGAATTTTGACAGCAATTGCTGCATTAGCGGGCTTACCACAAATGATAACAATTCCGTTATTCGTCCTTGCGTATTTATTAATAGGCGGAGATATCGTTTGGAGAGCGGTAAGAAACATAACTCGCGGCCAAGTGTTCGATGAGAACTTCTTAATGGCAATTGCAACACTAGGAGCTTTTGCGATTCAACAATATTCAGAAGCTGTTGCGGTAATGCTATTCTATCAAGTAGGGGAACTATTCCAAAGTATTGCGGTCAATCGCTCCCGAAAGTCAATTACTTCATTAATGGATATCCGTCCTGATTATGCGAATGTGAAGGTTGGAAATGAAACGAAACAAGTATCACCAGAAGATGTACAAATCGGCGATTATATTATCGTGAAGCCTGGTGAGAAAGTACCATTAGACGGAAAAGTAGTTGAAGGAACATCAATGGTAGATACTTCAGCATTGACCGGTGAATCTGTACCACGTGAAGTCGAAGTTGGAAATGATGTATTAAGTGGTTTTGTGAACCAAAATGGTGTATTAACAATTGAAGTGACAAAAGAATTTGGTGAATCAACTGTATCAAAAATTTTAGATTTAGTTCAAAATGCAAGCAGTAAAAAAGCGCCAACAGAAAACTTTATTACGAAGTTCGCGCGTTACTACACTCCAGTTGTAGTTATTACAGCAGCGATCATGGCGTTTATTCCACCACTTATTTTAGAAGGAGCTACATTCTCAGAATGGATTTATAGAGCTTTAGTGTTCTTAGTAATCTCTTGTCCATGTGCGTTAGTTGTATCAATTCCTCTTGGATTCTTTGGAGGAATTGGTGGTGCATCTAAAAGTGGTGTGTTAATAAAAGGAAGTAACTATTTAGAAGCTTTAAATGATGTGAAATATATTGTTTTTGATAAAACAGGAACATTAACAAAAGGTGTCTTCAAAGTTACAAAAATGGAACCAAGCGAAGGTATTACAAATGAAGAATTATTAGAGTATGCAACATTTGCTGAAGTGTATTCTAATCATCCAATTGCACAATCTATTCGAAAGGCATACGGAAAATCAATTGATGAAAAAATAATCGATGAGTATAGCGAAATTTCTGGTCACGGTACAGTCGTAAAAGTACAAGGAAAAGAAATTTTTGCAGGTAATGCTAAATTAATGAAAAAAGAAAATATTACATTTAAGCAACCAGAAACGGTAGGTACATTAGTTCACGTTGCTGTAGATGGGGAATATGCAGGTTATATCGTTATCTCTGATGAGGTAAAAGAAGATTCAAAACAAGCAATTCAAAAATTAAAAGAACTAGGTATTAAGAAGACAGTCATGTTAACGGGTGATGCAAAATCCGTTGGTGAAGCTGTTGGTAAAGAATTAGGTTTAGATGAAGTTCACGCAGAACTATTACCGCAACAAAAAGTCGAAGAGATTGAAAAAATTGATGCGGCGAAGAACGGAAAAGAAAAAGTTGCTTTCGTTGGTGATGGTATTAATGACACACCGGTATTAGCAAGAGCAGATGTTGGTATTGCGATGGGTGGTTTAGGATCAGATGCAGCGATTGAGGCGGCAGACATCGTTATTATGACTGATGAGCCTTCAAAAATTGCAACAGCCTTAAATATTGCAAAACGCACACGACGCATTGTATGGCAGAATATCATCTTTGCATTAGGGGTAAAAGGATTAGTTTTATTACTTGGTGCTTTTGGTATTGCAACAATGTGGGAAGCTGTCTTCTCAGATGTTGGTGTGACACTACTTGCAGTGTTAAATGCAATGCGTGTACTACGAGTGAAAGATTTATAAAAAAGAGGACGCAACCTGCGTCCTCTTTTTTAGGTTATTTTGTTGAAATTGACTCAATAAAATAATAACAAATATTATTTTATAAATAAATAACGCAATATTAAAATTTACAAATAAAAAATATTTGTCGTACTATTTTAATATATTTTCCACAAAGATACATATCGTATTGAAAAAACAGAGAAGGAAAAGCTTCTCTGTTTTATTTTTGTATATTTTTTTCAACTTGTTCTCGAACAGTTTGAATGTAATTCATTTTATGATCCCAACATTCTTGACTTAAATCGACAGGGTACTCTTCGGGATTTAAAGTTCGCATATATTCTTCCCAAAATAGTGCGAGACTCTGTTCGTTATATTTTTGAATATCTAATATATCTGGTAATTCATATGTTCTTTCGCCGTTAATGAAAATGTCTTTATGCAGTTCGCGTGCTTCAAAGTTTGTTACAAATTTACTTATATACGTGTGAACAGGATGAAACATTTTTAAACGTTCTTCTTTTCCTGGCTCTTCAGAATCTAATGCAATATAATCGCCTTCTGCATGATCGTTAACTCGATTGATAATGCGATAAATTCGTTTCAGTCCTGGAGTGGTAATTTTTTCAGGGTTAGATGAAATTTTAATTGTATCATTTAACTTTCCATCAGTATCTTCAATCGCAACTAGTTTATAGACAGCCCCTAACGCTGGTTGTTCAAAGGACGTAATTAATTTTGTTCCAACACCCCATACATCAATTTTTGCGCCTTGAGATTTCAAGTGCATAATTGTGTATTCATCTAAATCGCTAGAAGCAATAATTTTTGTATTTGTAAACCCAGCTTCATCTAGTAGTTTTCTTGCCTTTTTAGATAAATAAGCCATATCACCACTATCAAGGCGAATTCCATAAAAATCGATACGATCCCCAAACTCTTTCGCGACGCGAATCGCATTTGGAACACCTGATTTTAAAGTGTCGTATGTATCAACGAGAAAGACACATTTTTTATGAGTTTCAGCGTATTTTTTAAACGCGACATATTCATCGCGATATGCTTGAACGAAAGAGTGAGCGTGTGTGCCTGCTACAGGTATTCCGAAGCGCTTCCCAGCCCGTACGTTACTCGTAGATGAGAAACCACCAATAAAGGCAGCGCGTGTGCCCCAAAGAGCAGCATCAAACTCGTGGGCACGTCTTGTGCCGAATTCTAAAAGTTCATCGTTATTTGCAGCATGCTTCATACGAGCAGCTTTTGTTGCAATTAATGTTTGGTAATTCACAATGTTTAACAGGGCAGTTTCAATAATTTGTGCTTCGCCGAGCGGTGCATCAACACGTAATAAAGGCTCGTTATTAAATACAACTTCACCTTCTTGCATACTTCGAACGGTCCCAGTGAATTTCATATTTTGTAAATACTGAAGGAATTCTTCTTCAAATTGTAATTCTGCTAAATAAGCGATATCGCTTTCGGTAAAGCTGAAGTTTTCTATGTACTCTACAATCTTTTCAAGGCCAGCAAAAACAGCATAACCGTTCTCGAATGGAAGCTTTCGAAAGTATAAATCAAACACCGAGCGGCGATTATGAATACCATCTTTCCAATATGTATAAGCCATATTAATTTGATATAAATCTGTATGTAAGGCATAGCTATCGTCTTTATAATAAGTCATCGCGAAAACACCTCCATAATTTGGTTATAGTATACCAATTTTTAATCGTTCGTAGCAAAGAATGGATATGGAAGTAGAGTCAAGAGGGAAAAAAATGAAATATTGCATATTTTTTAGAAAATTAACATTTATCAATTTATATTTCTCAAGATTTTATGTATTATTAGAGTAATGGGGGTAATGAGAATGGAGGAGGACAATGCAACAAACATTAGAAAAAATAGGCAAACAAGTCTTTTATAAACGGCTACAGCAAAAAATGACACAAGAAGAATTATGTCAGGGCATTTGTTCTGTCTCATACTTAAGTAAAATCGAAAATGGAAAGATCGAGGCATCAGAAGAAATTCTACAATTGCTCTGCACAAGGTTAGAAATTGCCGTGACGGATTTGAGAGATGTAGAAGAAGATGTGAAGGGGAAGCTAGATGAATGGTTGAATGCACTAATCCGTTTGGATAAGGCACAGATTGAACGCATACGTAACGAACTGGAAGAGGATATGCAAAGTGTTCAAGATTTTGAAATCATAAATTATTATAAATTACTTAATATACGCTATTTACTGATGAAAAGAGAATTGCCGGCAATCGCAGAAGAATTAGAGAAGCTTAAGAAGGCATATAAGAAATTTTCACCTTTTCAGAAGTTATTATATACGTATAGTAAGGGATTATTATGCTGTTTACAATATAAGTGGAAAAAAGGATTAGAGGATTTACTTGAGACAGAGATCATGGCTAAAGAACTTGGATATCATGAGACAGGAATTTATTATAATATTGCACTTACTTATAGTCATTTGGAAATTCAGCATCTTACTTTACATTTTGCGAATATCGCATTAGAGGCATTTAGGAGTGAGTATAAATTTCGAAATGTGATAAATTGTCAAATTCTCATTGCATTGAGTTATGCAGAACAAGGGCAATATGAAGAAGCTTTAACAATGTATGAGAATATATTGAGGGAAGCGGAGGCTTTTGCAGATAAAGATGTTCTTATGTCTATTACTCTAAGTAATATGGGGAATATATATTACAAAAAGAAAAAATATCAGCAAGCAAAAGAGCACTATTTAGAGAGTTTACAACTTCAAAAACAAGTAGATTTAAATTATATAGATACAGTATATGAAATGGCACTATCTTGTATTAAATTAGAGCAGTTTGAAGAAGCGAAAGAATGGATTAATAAAGGCGTTACTGCTGCTAAACGTGAAGAGCGTTTTAATACAAAATTGTATTTGATCCTTATGCTTCAATATAAGTATTTTGGAGAAGCGAAAGAATATAAAGAATTTTTAGAATTAGAAGCGATACCTTTTTATAAATCAGCAGGAAATAAAATTGAATTAAAGAAAGTATATATAGAACTTGCAGAATATTTTGCTCAATCATTAAAATTTGAACAAAGTAATCAATATTATAAATTAGTTATTGAAATGTTAGAAAATCATAAGGAGGATGGAAAATGAAAAAAGTAATAGCTGGAATTTTAACATTGGCAGTAGTGCTTACAATTGTTGGTGGAGTACAATATACGAATAAACCAGATACTTATGCATTAGATGCTAATGCATCGCAAGAAGTAAATTTATAATATTGAGAAACCCCTTTCCAATTGGAAAGGGGTTTTTTCAATATTTGTTCCTCAAAATTCTACAAAACTTGAGAAAATAATTATTTGAATTTTTAGTATATTAATAGTGGAAACATAGTGCTACGATAAAACTACTCTTTTTCAAAAAATAATTTATTAGGGGGAAGATTCATGAAAAAGAAAAGTTTAGCGTTAGTGTTAGCGGCAGGAATGGCAGTTACAACGTTTGGAGGGACAGGCTCTGCATTTGCGGATTCTAAAAATGTGCTCTCTACGAAGAAGTACAATGAAACGGTGCAATCACCTGAGTTTATTTCTGGTGATTTAACTGGAGCGACTGGTAAGAAAGCAGAATCTGTTGTGTTTGATTACTTAAACGCGGCAAAAGGTGATTACAAACTAGGGGAAAAGAGTGCGCAAGATTCTTTCAAAGTGAAACAAGTGAAAAAAGATGCTGTAACTGATGCAACAGTAGTACGTATGCAACAAGTATATGAAGGAGTACCTGTATGGGGATCTACTCAAGTAGCTCACGTAAGTAAAGATGGTTCTTTAAAAGTATTGTCTGGAACAGTTGCGCCTGATTTAGACAAAAAGGAAAAGTTGAAGAATAAAAATAAGATCGAAGGCGCAAAAGCAATTGAAATCGCGCAGCAAGATTTAGGTGTAAAACCGAAATATGAGGTAGAACCAAAAGCGGACTTATATGTATATCAAAATGGTGAAGAAACAACATATGCATACGTTGTGAATCTAAACTTCTTAGATCCAAGCCCAGGAAACTACTACTATTTCATTGAAGCAGAAAGCGGTAAAGTATTAAATAAATATAATAAACTTGATCATGTAGCAAATGAAGATAAGTCACCGGTTAAGCAAGAAGCTCCTAAACAAGAAGCAAAGGCGGTTGTAAAGCCTGTAACAGGAACGAATAAAGTAGGAACTGGTAAAGGTGTATTAGGAGATACAAAGTCGCTTAATACAACGTTATCTGGATCGTCTTACTACTTACAAGATAATACGCGCGGAGCAACGATTTTCACATATGATGCGAAAAACCGCTCAACATTACCAGGAACATTATGGGCAGATGCGGATAATGTTTTCAATGCAGCTTATGATGCAGCGGCAGTAGATGCTCATTACTATGCGGGTAGAACATATGATTATTATAAAGCTACATTTAATAGAAACTCTATTAATGATGCAGGAGCTCCGTTAAAATCGACAGTTCATTACGGAAGTAAGTATAATAATGCGTTCTGGAATGGCTCACAAATGGTATACGGAGATGGTGATGGTGTAACGTTTACTTCATTATCTGGTGGAATTGATGTAATTGGTCACGAATTAACGCATGCTGTTACGGAAAACAGCTCAGATTTAATTTATCAAAATGAATCAGGAGCGCTAAATGAAGCAATTTCTGATATTTTTGGTACTTTAGTAGAATTCTATGATAACCGAAACCCAGATTGGGAGATTGGTGAAGATATTTATACGCCTGGTAAAGCAGGAGATGCGCTTCGTTCTATGAGTGATCCAGCGAAATATGGTGACCCAGACCATTATTCTAAGCGTTACACTGGTTCAAGTGATAACGGTGGAGTTCATACGAACAGTGGTATCATTAACAAACAAGCTTATTTATTAGCAAATGGCGGTACACATTCTGGTGTAACTGTAACTGGTATTGGTAAAGATAAGTTAGGTGCAATTTATTACCGCGCAAACACACAATATTTCACGCAATCTACTACATTTAGCCAAGCTCGTGCTGGTGCAGTACAAGCTGCAGCTGATTTATATGGTGCGACTTCTGCGGAAGTAGCAGCAGTGAAGCAATCATTTAGTGCTGTTGGTGTAAACTAAGGGTTTAAGAGAGTATTATTAATAAAATACTTCAAAAATAAAGAAGGAGCCTATGCTCCTTCTTTATTTTTTTCTCCATTTTTTCCACAAATAAAACAATCCAATAGCGCCCGCAATTGTTACAATCCACTTCGCTTCATTCGTTCCATTCATGACATGATAGGCAGAATATACTTCGATTAACAAAGCCGGTATTTTACCTATTGTGCTGGCAATACTGAAAGAGAGTAATGACATTTTGCCTAGAGCGGCAAATAAAGTAACGATACTAGATGGGATGAAGGGTATGAATCGAAACGATAGAACGAGTAGAAAGGCCTCTCTACCTTCTACATAAAGTAGGCGTTCTACCTTTGGATACTTATTTACTTTGTTGTGAGTGAATTTCTGAAGGCCTATACGATAAATATAAAACGAGATAATAGCCCCTAATGCCTCACCAGTGATCGAAATAATAGTTCCATTCGTTACACCAAATAGCTGTATGTTAATAGCGGTCAAAAAAATACTAGGGATAAAACCTAAAAGACTGATGATGACGTTAATTAAGATACTAAGTGGAATTGCGATTGAATAATAGTCTGTTAAGAAGTTTTGAATTGTTTCAGCCATTGTTTAAAATCCTTTATCTTTTTTTGCATTACACCATATTTCTATTGTGTAGGCAAGTGCAAATTTACATAATGTAGGAAACTGTTGATAAAATACCGTGTGTATACCTTATATGGGTATTGGGTATATAAAATAAGGGGTATATTATTCTAGTTTGGAAAACACCGAACAAATCCTTTATTTAAAAGGTTTTTTCGGTGTTTTTAAGTGGTGATTAAAGTCGGGAAATAATTAAAAAAACATAGGGGTATATTTCAGAGAGGGTCCAAAATAGTAGTTTAATGAAATTAGGGTGGTAATATGGCAAAATTGATGAGGAATTTTAAAAATGTATATGTTTTTTCGTTGTGAAATTGACTTTTAGTGAAGTTACGATAATAATCATGGAAGAGGTGATATGATGAAACGAATAAGTAGTCTTTTCTTGAGTAGTTTATTGGCATTAATGCTGATCTTAAGTGGATGTGCAGGAAAAGAACAAAAAACAGAGAAACAAACAGGGAATCAATCGACATCAGTAGAAAAAATTAGTGATAATATTTTAGATGAAATGGAAGGGCCACCTAAAAATGGTCATACAATTGAAAGACATGTAGGAAAATCAGAAGAGGATTTGAAGAATCGCTTGAAGACAGATAAAGTATCAGCGGCAAGTACATACTATGATAAGGAAACAGCGACGAAAGCTGTAAAAGATAGTTTGAAGCAGCATGATAAGGAAATTCAAGATTGGTTAAAAAATTCTAAAGAGGCTCGTCTCGTATTAAATACAACTCATTCATTCCCAGTTGGAAAAACGGTAATAAAGAAAAATATGAATGTAAAAGACAAGTTAGTAAAAACTGTTACTGTTTTGGCGAGAGATAAGTCAGGAGATTTAGGATATAAGATCATTACTTCTTATCCATCTGATAAATAAGAAGGGGGAGTAAATATGTATACGACATTACAATATTTTCTCAAATCGTATTGTACGTTAAGTATCCATGAGGATGAAATAGTAGGCGTGATGGAAGAGTTTATAGAGCAAGAAGATGAAGAAATTGTTTTGAAATTACGCGATGAATTATTATATATGAAGAAAAAGAACGCTTGGGAAGAGGCGTGCGTATTAGCTGCGAAGCAAGGAAATCGCATGTGGTCTTTAGAAGAAACGAAAGACCATCTTGAAGCTTTTTTACTATTATTGCAAAAGAAAAAGGCGTGAGTAGATCACGCCTTTTTTGTTTTTTAAATTTATTCGTTTGATAGTGTCTTATTGTTTTGGAGCGCTTTTATATACGCTTTTTGAAATTTGTCCATTAGATAGTACTTCACCGTTTTGTGTTACTTTTTTATATGTAACTGCTGTTATTTTATCATTAGTCCTGCTAATTACTTGAGAAGACACTTCAACATTTTTACCAGTATTTGTTCCGAAAATACGAGTAGTAATACTGCCTCCATTTGAAAATGCTTGAATATAAATATGATTGCCTGTATTGTTTTTAAATTTTAAATCCGGACCATAATCTGCCACTGCTGCATCTTGCCCAAGTGGTAAATAATTTACGGGCATAGAATGATTGCTTCGAGAAACAATTCCTAAATCTGCCCTTAAAGCTGCGCTATATAATGTGCTACTAACTTGGCAAACGCCTCCGCCTGCACTTTGTATAACCTTACCTTGTGAATATACGGCTGCGGATTTATAACCATGTGCAGCATCCGTTACACCAACGCGGCCATTAAAACTAAACGTTTCATCAGGTGCGACAATCACTCCACTTAAAGTATTAGCTGACTTATTTACGTTATAGGATTGATTTCCATTACGGCCAGCCATAGGAGTTGAATATTCAGCAATTACTTCTTTAATCCCCATTTTCTGTATATCTTCTGTAGAACGCTCAGGTTTTAATAGTGTAACTGGTAATGTAACGTCCGATGAGCCAGAAGTGATGGCCTGTTTCGTTAAATCAGTTAACTTTCCTTTATCAATTTTTTCTCCATTTTGACTTTGGCTAATATTTACTGTAGAGCCTTCAACACTTAATTCGGCATTAACAGGATTTTTTAATGTGTCATTATATTTATCCTTCATAAAGCTTTCATAAGCAGTTGTATTTAATTGAGCTGTTAATTTATAGTCACGTTTTAATTCACCGTTTTCGGCCTGCTTCCGCATTTGGTAACGATTTATTGCATTTCCTTCTTGTTCTTTAAAGATTTTGTCGATAATATCTTTTTCTTTATAATTTATACCTAAATCTTTCCATGTGTAAGTTTGTTTATCATTTTGGAATATGTAGGTAAGAGATTTTTGATCTAATTCAGTTACCTTTTGATTAATAATTTTTTGAATATCTTTTTTATTTTTTCCATCGAGAGAAATACCTTCAAATGTAGTATTTGGTAATGCAGTAGTATTTAATTGATTATTTAGTTTGGATACATATTGATATCCACCAACACCGCCTACACAAAGTAATATGCCTCCAGTAATTGCAGAACCAATCAGTATTTTACTTAGCTTCATTTATTTCCCCCCAGAAATTTTTGTATAAATATATGTATTACATTTTTTGTATAAAAATGATGAAAATAACATTATGTACGTACTAGTATACTATTATTTCCACTATGTGTGTAATGTTTTTATAAAAAACGTTACACTGTTGTAACAATTGTCTCTTTTTGTCACAATATGTACGAGAAATATGTTGAAAATTATAACTATATATTCTATCAGTACCTTCTACTTGCATTTTGTCCATTTTTAGATTGGAATCCATTGAATTTTTGGCAATTGTCATCATATCATCAAAAGTTAAATTTGTTTTTAAGTCTTTATCGACAGCGTCTAGTAGACCACCGATTTTATTAATGGAATTAAGAGATAGTGCTTTTTCAGCAATAGCTTCTAAAACAAGCTGTTGTCGTTGGCCGCGCATGTAATCACTATCGATATGACGAGTTCTAGCTAGTGCTAATGCCTCTTCTCCATTTAAATGTTGGCGTCCTTTTTTGAGGTGAATTGCATCTGCTTCGTCTTTACTATTTTGTTCTGTAAACTCAACTGGAACATCGACAGTAATACCACCAAGAGAATCGACAATTTTGATAAATGATTTAAAGTTAAATTTTACATAGTAATCAACTGGAACATCTAAAAATTTCTCCACGGTATCAATTGTGCTGTCCACACCACCGAATACGTGCGCATGTGTAATTTTATCGTATTTATCACGTGATTTAATGTAGACACGTGAGTCACGTGGAATACTCACAAGTTTAACAGATTTATCGTTTTTATTAATTGTTGCAAGTAATAGCGCATCCGTACGAGTTGCTTTTCCGTAATTCTTGTCCCTAATATCACTTTCATCAACACCCATAATAAGTACAGAAATGTTGTCAGTCATAGGTTTCACGGCTTTTTCACGTTTGCTGGATTTATCCCCGCGGCCCAGTTCAGAGTAGGCATTACTTAACACAGATTTCGCTTTACTGTATATATGGAAGGAATAGCCTCCTGCTCCAAGTGCTATAATCAGTAATGGAATAAGAAGGAACCAGAGTAGGCGTTTTTTCTTTGAGCGTCCTTTTTTGGATCGGGTGTCTTTGTTCATATCATCGGATTTCATCATTTTTCTCCTTTAAAACTATCAAAGTGTATACATCTAGAAGCGCATTCAAACACATAAAAAATATTGTACGCTAAATAAAAGCGATTGTACATGTATAAAAAATAGATGTCTTGATTATTTATCCTGCATTAACGGGCAGTAAAACTCCCACCTCAAAGTCCAGCGAATGCAAGGAAGTTAGGTGGGAGTTAACTGCCCGTAAAAGCCCGATTGGTTCAACTAATACTCAGAGGGGGATAGCCCCCTCTGAGTAAAGTTTCACTTTATAAGACATCTATTCGTTATTGTATACAAAAGATAGGGATAAGAAAATGATAAAATTTTACCTAATTACAACATAATGCTTACGATAATTGCAGATAAAATGCTAACGAGAGTAGCTCCATATAGTAATTTAAGGCCAAATCTGGCAACGACGTTTCCTTGTTCTTCGTTTAATCCTTTTACCGCACCTGAAATAATACCGATAGAAGAGAAGTTGGCAAAAGAGACGAGGAAAACAGAAATAATACCAACTGTACGAGGAGAAAGGCTATTAGAAATTTTATTAAGGTCCATCATTGCTACAAACTCATTCGTTACAAGCTTCGTTGCCATAATGCTACCAGCTGTGACAATTTCAGAACTAGGTACACCGATAAGGAATGCAACAGGCGCAAATACGTAGCCGATTAATTGCTGGAAAGTAATGCCGAATATAATGAGGAATAGGTCATTAATGCAACTAATTAATGCGACGAATCCGATAAGCATAGCGCTGACAACGATGGCTACGCGAAAGCCATCTAGAATGTATTCTCCAAGCATTTCAAAAAAGCTTTGCTTTTCGCCTTTAATTTCTAAAATATCTTCTTCATCTTTCACGTCGTAAGGGTTAATGATGAGTACGATAATAAAACCACTAAATAAATTGAGAACGAGTGCGGTTACTACATATTTAGGTTCAATCATCGTCATATAGGCACCTACGATGGACATAGATACGGTTGACATGGCAGATGCACAAAGTGTATAAAGACGGTGTTTTGGAATTTGAGCTAATTGTTTTTTAACCGTGATAAAAACTTCTGATTGGCCTACAATGGCAGATGCGATAGCGTTATAAGATTCTAATTTCCCAAGACCATTTATTTTACTAAGGAAGTAACCGATCCAATGAATAAAGAATGGTAATATTTTAAAATGCTGTAATATACCAATTAAAACAGAAATGAAGACAATTGGTAATAAGACAGTAAGGAAAAATGACATTTCACCTTTATTGGCAAGACCGCCAAATACGAAGTTTATACCATCAGCAGCATACTCGAGTAGTTTTGTAAACAGACTGGAAATGACCCGAATAAGTATGAGACCGATTTCTGTATTTAATAATAAATAGGTTAAAATCAACTGTATAATAAGCATGATGAAAATTGGTTTAAATTTAATATGTTTCTTATTGTTGCTAGCAATATAAGCAAGGAAGAAAACAACGATAAGTCCCACGAAAAAAGTAATAAATTTCATAGTAAGCCCCCTAAAAGAGATATTCTGCTATATATGTTTTTCATTTCAAGGGAGAATATGCATCTTTGGTAAAGAAAGGAATAGAGAAGTCATGAATATAAGTAGAGTGCATCACGTTGCAATTATTTGTTCGAATTATGAAGTGTCAAAAGATTTTTATACTCGGATATTGGGGTTTAAAGCGATAAATGAAGTATATAGAAAGGAACGAGATTCTTATAAGTTAGATTTATGTGTAGGGGAAGAGTATCAAATTGAATTATTTTCATTTCCAAATCCACCTGAGCGCCCAAGTTTCCCAGAAGCGGCTGGACTTAGACATTTAGCATTTGCTGTTACAAATATAGGAGAGGCTGTAAACCATTTAAAACAATGCGGTGTGGAGACTGAAGCGATACGTATGGATGAAATAACCGGAAAAAAATTCGTCTTTTTTCAAGACCCTGACGGCCTACCTTTAGAATTGTATGAGGTTTGAAATTGGTGAATTTTATATAGGGTTGCTTTTGCGTAAATGAAGAAACTAAAGTGAAACTTCTTTTTAAAAGGAGGTGTAACTTTAGCTAAGAAAGCTAAAGGGTATATGTGGATATTATAAAATTATTGATGGTAGCCATCCTTATTGCATTAACAGGTTTTTTTGTAGCTGTTGAGTTTGCAATTATTAAGGTGCGTAGCAGTCGTATTGATCAACTCGTTAGTGAAAAACGACGAGGAGCATTGGCAGCTAAAAAAGTAACTTCGAATTTAGATGAGTATTTATCAGCGTGTCAGTTAGGTATTACAATTACTGCTTTAGGGCTTGGGTGGTTAGGAGAGCCAACTATAAAACATTTACTCGAGCCGTTGTTTTTAAAACTACATTTATCTCCTGCAATTGCAAGTACAGTTTCATTTATTATTGCCTTTGCAGTGATTACATTTTTACATGTTGTCATTGGTGAACTTGCTCCGAAGACGCTCGCTATACAAAGGGCAGAGCAAGTTAGCTTATTATTATCGAAGCCAATTATTTACTTTTATCGAGTAATGTATCCGTTTATTTGGGCTTTAAATGGTTCTGCAAGGCTTGTGACAGGGTTATTCGGATTACATCCGGCTTCTGAACATGAAGTTGCTCATTCGGAGGAAGAATTACGATTAATCTTATCCGAGAGTTATGAGAGCGGAGAGATTAATCAAAGGGAATTTAAATATGTAAATAATATTTTTGAATTCGATAATAGAGTCGCAAAGGAAATTATGGTACCTCGTACGGAAGTTGTAGGTTTATATGAGGACGAACCATTTGAAACACATATTAAAATAATCGCACAAGAGAAGTACACGAGATATCCCGTATTTGGTGAAGATAAAGATGAAATCATTGGGATGGTTAATGTAAAGGATTTATTTATTCGTTATATGGACGGTAATCGAGATGAGGAGTGCTCAATTACGCCATATACAAGGCCAGTTATTGAAGTGCTAGAAAATATTCCTATACATGATTTGTTATTACAAATGCAAAGAAAACGAATTCCATTAGCTGTATTATATGATGAATATGGCGGTACAGCGGGTATTGTTACACTAGAGGATATTTTAGAAGAAATTGTTGGAGAAATCCGAGATGAATACGATGAAGATGAACACCCGCCTATAGAGCATATAAGTGAAGGGTGTAAGATCGTAGAGGGAAAGGTGCTTATTAGTGAAGTAAATGATTTATTTGGTATACACTTGATCGCTGATGATGTAGATACAATTGGTGGCTGGATTATGGTACAAAAGCAAATCGTTGCTGAAGGAGATATTATTGAAAAACACGGCTTTTCTTTTAAAGTCCTTGAAAAGGATATGCATCAAATTAAACGAGTGGAAATAAAGAAGGTAGAAGAATGATTTTCTATAAATTTTTATAAAAAGTATATATAGAAAAATAAATGTTTGCGCTTTCAAAAAAGGTGCTATATAGTGAAGGTGGATACTGAAAAATTCTTCTGAATGATACTCGTATTTTTAGAGGGCGAATTTTTTAGATAGGGATTTAGAATGAAAAGTATAGGTGATGAAAATGATAGCAACGAAGGATATACGGATAGAAAAAGATTTTTTAGGTGAAAAGGAAGTACCGAGTGTAGCTTATTATGGGGTACAAACATTACGTGCTGTAGAAAACTTCCCGATTACAGGATATCGCATTCATCCGTCACTCATTACGGCAATGGCAATTGTGAAAAAAGCGGCGGCTCTTGCAAATATGGATACTGGTTACTTAGCGAAAGACATTGGACATGAAATTGCAGAAGCAGCGCAAGAAATTGTTGATGGAAAATACCACGATCAATTTATCGTGGATCCAATCCAAGGCGGTGCTGGAACTTCTATTAATATGAATACAAATGAAGTAATCGCTAATCGAGCGTTAGAACGTATGGGATATGAAAAAGGCGAGTATGCAAAAATTAGCCCAAACACTCATGTAAACATGGCTCAATCAACAAATGATGCGTTTCCGACGGGAATTCATATTGCAACTCTTATGATGTTAGAAGAACTTCTTATTACAATGGAAGAACTTCATTCTGCTTTCCGTGCAAAAGCAAAAGAGTTCGATCACGTCATTAAAATGGGACGTACACATTTACAAGATGCTGTTCCGATTCGTCTTGGACAAGAATTTGAAGCGTATAGCCGAGTGCTTGCGCGTGATATAAAAAGAATTAAACAGTCTCGCCAACATTTATATGAAGTGAACATGGGGGCGACAGCTGTTGGTACGGGATTAAATGCAAACCCTACCTACATTGAACAAGTGGTTAAACACTTGCGAACATTTAGCGGATTCCCACTTGTTGGTGCAGAGCATTTAGTTGATGCAACGCAAAACACAGATGCATACACAGAAGTATCTGCGGCATTAAAAGTATGTATGATGAACATGTCTAAAATTGCAAACGATCTTCGCATTATGGCATCTGGTCCACGTGTTGGATTGGCGGAAATTCAATTACCAGCTCGTCAACCAGGTTCATCTATTATGCCAGGTAAAGTAAATCCTGTTATGGCAGAAGTAATTAATCAAGTTGCTTTCCAAGTAATTGGTAATGATCATACAATTTGTTTAGCATCAGAAGCAGGACAATTAGAGTTAAATGTAATGGAGCCTGTACTCGTATTTAATTTAATTCAATCTATAAGTATTATGAATAACGGATTCCGTGTATTCCGTGAATATTGTATTGAAGGAATTACAGCAAATGAAGAATTGCTGAAGCAATATGTTGAGAAAAGTGTTGGAATTATTACGGCAGTTAACCCTCATATTGGTTACGAAGCAGCATCTCGTATTGCGCGTGAAGCAATTGAAACAGGGAAATCTGTTAGGGAGTTATGTTTAGAACATGGTGTACTGACAGAAGAAGAATTGGATATTATTTTGGATCCATTCGAAATGACGCATCCTGAAATTGCTGGTGCTTCTTTATTAAAGAATAAGAAGATGTAATGTGAAAAAACACCGATCCATTTGGATCGGTGTTTTATTTTTAAAAGATATTAAATACAGCGTTTAATTGAAGTAAGCTAATGATAGCTAAGAAGATTAAACTGTATTTCATTGCTGTTTTAAATAGGACAGATTCTTTACCAACTAGTCCAACTGCGGCACAAGCAACTGCTACAGATTGTGGTGAAACCATTTTTGCCATTGTACCACCTACTACGTTTAATGCAACAAGAGTAGAAGGAACGATGTTTAATTGATCTGCAGTTACTGCTTGAAGCGGTGCAAATAATGAACCACTTGATACTACTGAACCTGTAATGAATACGCCAATCCATCCTAAGATCGGAGAAAGAACAGGGAATGCATTACCAGTAGAAGAGAATGCAAGTCCAAGTGTAGATGACATACCAGAGTAGTTCTCTACGTAAGCTAAAGCGATAACGCTACAGATTGTATATACTGGAGCTTTTAGTTCTTGTATTGTTTCAATCATTAATTCTTTAACCATTTTACCTTTTACACGGTATACGATAAGTGAAACGATAATTGCTAATACGATTGCAGTAGTTGTAGATGAGAATACATCAAATTTGAAAACAGCTGCGAAAGGTGTATCAGCTTTTGTAATAGGTGTAGTTTTCATAACAGCGTTATGAAGACCAGGGAATTGAATGTTAAATACTAAGTTTGCTAGTGCGCCATCCGGAGCAAATAAAGCTTTAATTGGTTTTAAATTAAAGATTGTTACGAATGCAGTTAAGAATACGAATGGAGACCAAGCATATAAAATTTGATTAAATGTATGAGATACTTTTTCTTCTTGTTTTTCTTCTTGAGTAGAAGATTTTGGCTGCCAAACACGTAAGAATAATGCAAGAGAGATCATACTTACAACGGCTGCGAAAATATTAGTAAGTTCTGCACCTAAGAAGTAAGTTACAAGGAACTGAGTAACCGCGAAAGAAACACCACTTACAAGAATACCTTGCCAAGTCTCTTTAATACCTTTAATTCCATCAACCATTGATACAAGTAAGAAAGGTAAAACAATACTAATGAATGGTAAAATAAGAACAGTTTGACGACCGATAGTTAATGCGTCTAACTCAGTTAATTGTGCTGGTACTGTGACTGGGATACCCATAGCACCCATAGCACCACCAGCGATGTTAGCTACTAAACAAATACCTGCTGCTTTTAATGGATTAAAGCCCATACCTACAAGTAATGCAGCTGTAATAGCAACTGGAACCCCTAAACCAGCTGCGCCTTCTAAGAAAGCACCGAAAGAATAAGCGATTAATAATACTTGTAAACGTTGATCATTTGTAATGCTTGAAATACTATCACGAATGATGTTGAATTGCTCTGTTTTAACAGTTAATTTGTAAAGGAAAATTGCTGCGATAACGATAGTACAAATTGGATAAAATCCAGATAAAACACCGAATCCGGCAGATGCTACAGCTACGGTTGCTGGCATTTTATAAACGAATATAGCAAGAATAATAGCGACAATCACACTGTAAAGACCAGCCATGTAACTTTTCATTTTTAGTCCCATTAAACAAATGATGAAGCAGAAAATTGGAAGTGCTGCGATTAGTGCAGATAACCAAATATTGTTTAATGGGTCATAAATTTGTGTCCAAGTACTCATAATAATGACAACTCCTATCTATTTTATGTGAAGAAATTCACATTATTTGTGAAACAATTCACAATCAACTTACATGCTTAGTATATTCTCCTTCAACACTATTGTCAACGTAAAAAAGTATAATTATTCCATAATAGTATTAAAAGAAATGCTTTGTTCATAAAGTAGACAAAAAACAAACTCAAATCTATTTGAGTTTGCTTTTTGAAGTTATTTCTATATTGTTTTCTTTGTTCGTATATCATTAATCTTATATGTTAGATGACGTCTTTGCATTAAGTATATATGATGTTGAAATTTGATAGGGGTCACATGCTGGTCTGAGTTGATCTAGTAAGAAAGAGAAGGCAAATGCATTTAATAGGAAGTTTTGAATAACAGTCTGAGCAAGTACAATACGAATTAAAACAACAATAAGTCAATTTTTAATATTACATTATCTTTTTTACTGAAAATTCCTTTTAGCATAACAAAGAGGTTAAATATAACCCAAATACGTTACGATAGGTTATCAATTATAGACGGTATTTTACAATATCATTACTGTACGTTGCAGTGAGGTGAAAATATAACAAAAAGCTTGATAAAACAACGTTTGTAAGCAAAGTATTCATAGCCCTTACTTTTGCTTTTTCATTATATCATATAGTATAATATTCAAAATCAGTAAGGAATTTTTCCTGAATTTTTTGCTGATAAAGGTGGAAAAAATTTTCAGCTTTATAGGTTGATAAAGTTATGTCGTAACAGGAAATATAAGAACAGATATATAAATAAATAAAAAGAAAATAAAAACGAAAATGAGGGGAACTTTATGAGCCAAAATCAATTCGAATGTCGTATTTCAGAAGAAGATGTACAAATGTTAAGAGCGTTAGCGCATCCGTTGCGTCTACGTCTAGTAATGGAACTAATGCAACGTGGCACTTGTAATGTAACACAATTACAGGAAGTGTTAGAAATTCCACAATCAACGGTTTCGCAACATTTAACGAAATTAAAACAAAATAAAGTAGTACGCTTTGAAAGACGAGGACTAGAAGTGTATTATCAAATTCATAATGATAAAGTAAGTGAAGTTGTAAAAACATTATTTTCTTAAAATTTGAATATTATGGAAAAAGACGTGTGGAATATACGTCTTTTTTTATTTGTCAGAAAGGTAATACGAGAGTAAATATTAGCATGTAAGGAAGAAAAGGCTACCAATTAACATGCTACTGTATGGAATATATTCTAAAGGGAAAAGAAAAGATAGAAAGGAGTGTAGTAAGTAAAAGGAGGAATAGTAGTATGGATGTAAAACGTGTGAAACAAATCTTATCTTCTTCAAGTAGCATTGACGTTACATATGAGGGCGTACCAGTATGGATTGAGAGCTGTGACGAGCAGAGTGGAGTTGCTCAAGTGTATGATGTATCTAATCCTGGAGAAAGCGTTCACGTGAACGTGACGGCTTTAGAGGAGAAGTAATAGAAAAGACGCTTCTAAATGTTTAGAAGCGTCTTTTTTGTGTTATTCCATCATACTTGCAACTTTTTTAGAGCAGAGAAGAAGTACAACTCCTAGGACGATAACGATAATACCGATACTTGCAAATACTTCAAGATAACCTAATGATTGTGTAAAGGAAGCAAGCTTACCAGCTAACCAGTTAGCCATACCTGAACCAGCTAACCATACACCCATTAGTAATGATGCTAATTTAACAGGTGCAATTGCACTTACCATTGATAGACCGATTGGTGATAAGAATAGTTCGCCAATTGTATGGAACATATAAGTGATAACGATGAATAATAAGTTTGCTTTAACAGTTATATCAGCTTCAGTACTTCCAGTTTTTAGAACCGCTAATGTTAAAACAAGGTAACCTATACCTAGTAAAATCATACCAAATGCCATTTTTGTTGGTACTTTTAAATCGCCACGTTTTGATTTAGAAAGTTTTAACCATAGCATAGATACGAATGGTGCAAGTAGTACGATGAATGCTGGATTAACGGATTGGAACCAAGATGTTGGAACTTCCCATCCGAAAATTGTACGATCAACAAATTTATCTGTATAAAGTGTTAAAGAACTACCAGCTTGTTCAAAGCCTGCCCAGAAGAATACAACGAAACAAGTTAAAATTACAATTGCCCAAGTGCGATTTTTTTCTTGTTTTGTTAAAGGTTTCTTTTCGATTGCAGGTTGATTTTTTGTTTTTTTACCAACAACTGTTGTTCCTGCTGTACCAAGGTAGCGAGGAGCTAATAAGTTGAAAACAATTTGTCCAATAATCATACCGATACAAGCTGCTAAGAATCCATATTTATATCCCATAACCATAACGCCATCAACGCTTGTTTTAAAGAAATCTTCTGCTAAAAATCCACAAATAAGTGGAGCGAAGAAAGCACCTACGTTAATACCCATATAGAAGATAGTAAATGCACTGTCACGACGTGAATCATTTTCTTCATACAATTCACCTAACAGTGTAGAAATATTTGGTTTGAAGAATCCATTACCAATAACTAATAGTACTAATCCAAGGAATAGTCCTGTTTTTGTATTCATGGAGAATAGTACAAAGTTACCAATCGCCATAATAATTCCGCCGAGAGTAATGGCATGACGTCTTGTAATATAATGATCAGTTAGCCATCCGCCTATAATTGGCATGAAATATACTGCTGCTGTAAAAGTACCATATAATTGCACTGCGACTGCCTTATCAAATCCTAATCCGCCACTAACGGCAGCAGTTGTTAAATAAAGAACTAAAAGGCCACGCATTCCATAATAACTAAATCTTTCCCACATTTCTGTTAAGAACAACAAATATAATCCTGGTGGATGTTTTTTTGGTGATTGTTGTTCTCCAGCTTTTTCTAATTTTAAAGCTGCATCCATTTTTGTTTCCCCCTAATCCTGTATAACGGATATTTATGTAATTATTTTAATTCACAAAATATTTAGAAGTCAATAGAATTATATGGAAATAGAAAGAAAATTTCTAGAAAAGTTCTATTTTTCTTCAACCGTTACTGTATTTTGCCCTGAAAACGAGATGATAAGCGTTTTCAAATGTAATAATTGAATTCTAAAAGAAAATAAAATAATGATTAATCAGAAAATTTAGATTAAAACATTTATTCTGATATAGAGAAAATATATTCTATTTACTTTTATAATATAACATATTGGGAATAAAAATACAAAATGAAATAATGTGACACTTCAGTGAAATGAAAAAACCAGCTCCGTAGAAGGGAGCTGGTTAGAGGTGTATTATTTAACAAAGCGTTTTTCAATGTCATCTAGTAGTAGGTTAGCAGCCATTACACCACCAGCTGTATTCCAAATAACGTCGTCAACTTTGTATGCTTTTTCATTCTTTACTGCATTTAAGTTTTTAAATAGAGGATCATTGATATATTCTTTTTCTAATTCAGAGCCTTTTTTCTCGTTGCCTTTATCGAATGTGAAGTAGAATAATACATCACCATCCATTGCAGAAATACGCTCTTTAGATACATTGCGTTCTGCGAAATCATCTTTGTTTTGATCTCCAGGACGTTTAAATCCAAGTTCTTTTAAAATAACACCAGAGAATGTATCGCCATGATAAATACGAACATCACCAGGCATGAAGCGAACCATAGAGATTTCTTGATTTACTTTATCACCTAGTTTGGCTTTTAAATCTTTCATACTTTTATTGTAATCAGCTAAAACCTTTTGACCTTCTTTTTCTTTATTTAATGCTTTCGCATAAAATTTGAAGTTGTCTTTCCATTCACCACGTAGCGTCTCAGAGAACACAGTAGGTGCAATCGCTGTTAGTTGCTCATACACTTTTTCGTGACGCATTTTGTTACCGATAATTAAGTCTGGTTTTAAAGAAGCGATTGTTTCCACATTCACTTGTCCTTCATCACCAACAACTTTTACATCTTTCATTTTATCTTTAATATGTGGATACCATGGATCACCAGTCCAAGATTTTACAGCCCCAACTGGTTTCACACCTAGTTCAAGTAAAGCTTCAGTTCCTTCATTTGTTAAAATAACTACACGTTTTGGATTCGCAGGAACTTCTGTTTTACCCATTGCATGTTCAACCGTAATCATTTCTTTTTTCGTATCTTCTTTTGTTTCTTCTTTCGTATTTGATTTTCCACAAGCACTTAAAAGTAGTGAAAAGGCTAGTAAAAATACAAATACTGTAAACGATTTCTTTTGCACGAATTTCATTATGTACCCCCTACATACTGAGAAGTTTTTTCAATAGCAAGCATGATATTAAGCTTTTATCTTTTGATTGTCAATACATATCAATGAAAATAGTTCTCATTATCGTTGACAATGAGAATTAAGTTGAAATACACTTACAACGTATCATTATACATTGAAGGGGAAACGCTGCATGTTATTAAAAACAAATCAAGCAAAATGGATTGGGTTATTTGTTGGAATCATTGCAGTAATTACTTGTATTTGGGGAAGTATTATTTTCGGATATACAAATACGAGTTGGAAATTAGCGTTAGATGCTTTTTTTCATTTTAATGGTTCCAATGAACATATTATTATTCAAAATGTGCGTCTACCAAGGGCATTAATTGCAGCTAGTGTTGGTGCTAGTTTAGCCATTGCAGGTTGTCTTATGCAAACTTTAACGAAGAATCCACTTGCTTCTCCAGATTTTATTGGATTAAATTCAGGTGCTGCTTTCTTCATAGTTGTAGCAATTGTTATTTTTTCCGTAACATCATTATCAGCTTTCACGTGGATTGCCTTTTTAGGGGCAGCAGTTGCAGCTGTACTTGTATTTGCTTCTAGTTCTTTAGGAAAAGAGGGGACGACGCCTCTTAAGTTAACTTTAGCAGGGGTGGCAATTAGTGCATTATTTTCATCATTAACACAAGGATTACTTGTTTTAAATGAAAAGGCGCTTGAAGAAGTATTATTTTGGCTTGCCGGATCTGTGCAAGGGAGAAAGTTAGAAATTTTACAATCTGTATTCCCGTATTTATTAATAGGCTGGATTGCATCTCTTATGATGGCGGGGAAAGTAAATACGTTAATGATGGGGGAAGATGTTGCGAAAGGACTTGGACAACGAACAATTTTAATGAAATCATTCGTGTTACTTATTATTGTACTGTTGTCTGGTGGTTCAGTTGCGGTTGCTGGTCCCATTGGGTTTATAGGAATTGTTACTCCGCACTTTGCTAGATTTCTTGTTGGAGTCGACCACAGATGGAGAGTGCCGTATAGCGGATTATTAGGGGCAATATTATTAATCTTGGCTGATATAGCAGCAAGATATGTCATTATGCCACAAGAAGTACCAGTAGGGGTTATGACAGCATTTATCGGGGCTCCATTCTTTATTTATATTGCACGTAAGAGAGGGCTTAGCAAATGAAGAAGTATATCCCGTTTCGAATAGGAAAAGACGGATTCTCATTTTTAATGTATAAACGAGCTTGTATCGTCTTAGTAAGTTTATTAGTTGTTTTAATAGGATTGTTTTTTGCGAGTGCAGGCATGGGGGATATGAAGATCGCTCCTTATGACGTATGGCAAGCGATTATCGGAAATGGCGACGCAATGTCAAATATGGTTGTAAATAAGTTTCGTATGCCACGTATTTTAATTGCCATTCTTGTAGGAATTGCGCTTGCTATAGCAGGCTGTATTTTACAAGGGCTCGTTCGAAATCCACTTGCTTCTCCAGATATCATCGGAATTACAGGTGGTGCAAGTGTCGCAGTTGTACTCTTTTTAGCTATATTTAGTGATAAAAACAATGCGCTAACCGTAAGCATTCATTATATGCCGCTCGCAGCCTTTGCTGGGGCAACGATTGTAGCGCTTTTTGTATATTTATTTGCATGGAGAAATGACGGATTATCACCGATTAGTCTTGTTTTAATTGGAGTTGGTTTTTGGGCGTTAACGAAAGCGGCAACGACTTTGTTTATGTTGTTAGCGCCTATTTATCAAGCGAGTCAAGCGAATGTATGGATTACAGGTACTGTTTACGGTTCTTCATGGCAAAATGTTATGGTACTTGCGCCGTGGGTTCTCATCTTAACGGTAATATCATTTATAGCTGCTAGGCATTTAAATGCGCAAGAGCTAGGGGATGATATTGCGGTAGGACTTGGTGTTCCTTTAACGAAGTCACGCGTATTCATGTTATTACTTAGTACAGCTTTAATTGGCGGAGCAGTTGCCTTTGCCGGAGGAATTGGATTTGTCGGTTTAATGGCACCTCATATTTCACGAAGACTAGTTGGTTCTTTATACGGTGCATTACTCCCAGTTGCGGCTATTGTTGGTGCAATTTTAGTACTTGCTGCAGATTTAATCGGGCGTACAGTTTTTACCCCACTTGAAATTCCAGCAGGGGTATTTACATCAGCAATTGGTGCACCTTATTTTATTTATTTACTTTATAAAAGTCGGAATTCATAAAGGGAGATGAATATGCAAAAAGCATTGGAGACGAAACGTTTGACGCTGTCTTATGGTGAAGCAATTATTATTGATGAGTTGAATTTAGAAATTCCAAAAGGCGAAATTACAATCTTTATCGGTTCTAACGGTTGTGGAAAATCAACTTTATTACGTTCACTAGCTAGATTATTAAAGCCAACAACTGGTGACATTTTGCTAGATAATCAAGCCATTCAAAGTATGCAAACGAAGCAAATTGCTCGTCAAATGGCAATTTTGCCGCAAGGACCGCAAGCGCCAGAAGGACTTACAGTATTGCAGCTTGTAAAGCAAGGGCGTTATCCATATCAAACATGGCTGAAGCAATGGTCAGAAAAAGATGAAGAAATGGTACAAAAAGCACTTGCAGCAACAGGTATGACAGAATTTGCTGAGCGTGATGTGCATGCTCTTTCAGGTGGACAACGTCAACGTGCTTGGATTGCAATGACGCTTGCACAAGATACAGATATTATTTTACTGGATGAGCCTACTACATATTTAGATATGACTCACCAAATTGAAGTGCTAGATTTATTATTCGAATTAAATGAAATAGAACAAAGAACAATTGTTATGGTATTACACGATTTAAATTTAGCATGCCGCTATGCAGACAATATTGTAGCCATTCAAGATAAACAAATATATGCACAAGGTAAGCCGGAAGAAGTAGTAGATGAGAAGCTAGTACGTGATGTATTCCGAATGGAGTGTCAAATCAGTACGGATCCATTATTTGGGACACCACTTTGTATTCCGCATGGAAAAGGAAGACGTGTACGTAAAGAGGTTGCTCAGGCAATGAGTTAATGAAAAAAGACGATGAGGATTCATCGTCTTTTTTATTTTTCGCAAGAGAATAAGAGGAAGAGGGGAATTCGTAAACGTCGTTCATATTCTTCTTCGCTCTGAAAATAAGTTTGATTTGGTGTAGCTTCTTTTAAGGATGTAATTGTAAATCCGGCTTGTTGTAACAATGTGAAATACTCTTCTGTTGTGCGATGATATTTAATAACATCCTGGTCAATCCATGGTTCAACCCGTTTGCCTAGTTTAAAATAATCATCGACGAGCCAGCTAGTTCTTTTACCACTCATTTGTAAGCTTTCAAATGAAGAGGTAATAACGGGATGTTGAACGCTAAAGGTAAAGGTTCCATTTGTTTTTAAAGTTTGAAACACATTTTGAAAAATGATATCAAGATGTTCAATATAATGTAAAGCGAGTCTAGATGTTACTAAATCAAAAGTGGAAGAGGGATAGGTATAATCTTTGAGGTTTATAAAATGAACAGATCCATTTTTATTTTCTAGTTGTTTTTTAGCTTTTTCATACATAAGCTGAGAGCCTTCAATACCGGTGTAAGAGGAGCATCCGTTTTCTAATAATTCCTCGCCAAACTTAGCATCACCATAGCCTAAATCGAGGATTTGCTTTCCTTTAACATCACCAATGAGTTGAAAGAAGGCTGGTTTTTCAAGTGATTCATTTGGGCTATTTTCTCGGTATCTTCGTTTCATATATTGTTCAAAAAATGCTTCGTTATTATATACATCAGATTCAGTAAATGCCATGATTGAAGCCCACCTTAAATATTTTTTTATTCTACCAAATATGAAAAGTAAATGATAGATTTCTTGTAATGAATCATATATAATCTAGAATTGTAAGCGGTTACTTTAAACTATTTTTCTATAATAAATTCTGAAAACGTGTTAAGCTAGTAGAGGGATTATTAGAACTATTAAGACAATAATCCGCTTACATGAACGATGGGAGGCTTCACAATGTCTAGTAAAACACTTGCGAAATTTTTAGAAGAAAATTTAGAGGATTTAAAAGCAAAGGGGCTTTATAACGTAATTGATCCGCTTGAGAGTTCAAATGGACCGATCATTACAATTGGCGGAAAAGAATATATTAACTTATCTTCAAACAACTATCTTGGGTTAGCAACAGATAGCCGTTTGCAAGAAGCAGCAATTGGTGCAATTCATAAGTACGGTGTTGGAGCAGGAGCTGTTCGTACAATTAACGGTACTTTAGATTTGCATATTAAATTAGAAGAGACAATTGCAAAGTTTAAACATACAGAAGCAGCAATTGCTTACCAATCAGGATTTAACTGTAATATGGCAGCGATTTCAGCCGTTATGGATAAAAATGATGCGATTCTTTCAGACGAATTAAACCATGCTTCTATCATTGATGGTAGTCGTCTATCAAAGGCAAAAATTATTGTTTACAAACATTCTGATATGGAAGATTTACGCCAAAAAGCAATCGCGGCGAAAGAATCAGGTCTTTACAATAAATTAATGGTAATTACAGACGGTGTCTTCTCAATGGATGGAGATGTTGCAAAATTACCAGAGATTGTTGAGATTGCAGAAGAATTAGATTTAATGACATATGTAGATGATGCACACGGTTCAGGTGTACTTGGAAAAGGTGCAGGAACTGTAAAGCATTTCGGTCTATCTGATAAAGTTGATTTCCAAATTGGTACATTATCAAAAGCAATTGGGGTAATTGGTGGATATGTAGCAGGGAAACAAAACTTAATTGACTGGTTAAAAGTTCGTTCACGTCCATTCTTATTCTCTACAGCATTAACACCAGCTGATGCAGCTGCATGTATGCGATCAATTGAAATTTTAATGGAAAGCACAGAGTTACATGATCGTTTATGGGAAAATGGCCGCTATTTAAAACAAGGGTTAAAAGAACTTGGCTTTAACATTGGAGAAAGTGAAACGCCAATTACACCTTGTATTATTGGTGACGAAGTATTAACACAAGAATTTAGTAAACGTCTAAATGAAGAAGGCGTATATGCAAAATCTATCGTGTTCCCAACTGTAGCTAAAGGAACAGGACGCGTTCGTAATATGCCTACAGCAGCTCATACGAAAGAAATGTTAGATGAAGCAATTCGTAAGTATGAAAAAGTAGGGAAAGAAATGGGCATTATTTAAGTAACGACATCTTTTGAATAGCTTGCAAATGAGGAGTGGGGAAAATGAAAAAAATTCTAGTAACCGGTTCTTTAGGGCAAATTGGTTCTGAACTAGTAATGAAACTTCGTGATGTATACGGTGCATCAAATGTTATTGCAACAGATATTCGTGAAACAGATAGTGAAGTAGTAACGTCTGGTCCATTTGAAACGTTAGATGTAACAGATGGACAAAAACTACATGATATCGCAAAGCGTAATGAAGTAGATACAATTATTCATTTAGCAGCTTTACTTTCAGCAACGGCAGAAAAAAATCCGTTATTTGCTTGGAATTTAAATATGGGTGGACTTGTAAATGCATTAGAAGCAGCTCGTGAATTAAACTGTAAGTTTTTTACGCCAAGTTCTATCGGTGCATTCGGTCCATCAACACCGAAAGATAATACGCCACAAGATACAATTCAGCGTCCTACTACGATGTATGGGGTAAACAAAGTAGCAGGAGAATTACTATGTGATTATTATCATCAAAAGTTTGGCGTTGATACGCGCGGTGTACGTTTCCCAGGTTTAATTTCTTACGTAGCTCCTCCAGGAGGCGGAACAACTGATTATGCAGTTGAAATTTATTATGAGGCGATTAAAAAAGGCACATACACCTCATACATTGCAGAAGGAACATACATGGATATGATGTATATGCCAGATGCTTTACAAGCGATCATTTCATTAATGGAAGCTGATCCAAGTAAACTTGTGCATAGAAACGCGTTCAATATTACAGCAATGAGCTTTGAGCCAGAGCAAATCGCAGCATCAATTCGTAAACACATTCCGACGTTTACAATGGATTACGCTGTAGATCCTGCTCGTCAAACAATCGCTGATAGCTGGCCAAACTCTATTGATGCAACAGCAGCAATGAAAGAGTGGGGCTTTAAAGCAGAATACGATTTAGACAAAATGACAACGGACATGTTGGCTAAGTTAAAAAAAAAGCTCACAGCTGAGTTAGTGATGAATTAATAGAAAAGGTCGATTCTTAGGAATCGACCTTTTTTATTCGTATTTTAGGAATATGCAAAAAAATACAAATATGATAGAATGAGTTAATTTGTGTGTAAAGGGGAGACAGAGAATAGAGAAATGGGAGTTAGCAAAGGGAATTTACAATACGTCGCGTTTAACGGGAACATTTAAGCTTCGATCAGGACAAGTATCAAATCAATACTTTGATAAGTACTTATTTGAATCTAATCCAGTACTGTTATTAGAAATTGCTAAACAATTGAAAGAGCTCATTCCTCCTGAGACAGAAGTACTCGCAGGTTTAGAGATGGGCGGAATTCCAGTAGCAACAGCATTATCTTTACAAACAGGTATACCTGTTGTATTTGAAAGGAAAGAAGCGAAGAAGTATGGCACATGTAAGTTGGCAGAGGGTGTTGATATTACTGGGAAGAATGTTTGTGTTATTGAAGATGTTATCACGACAGGTGGTCAAATATTATTAAGTACGAAAGATTTAAGAGAACTAGGTGCGAAAGTCCATCATGTTCTAGGCGTGATTGAACGAACGAAAGAGGGAAAAGTAAACTTATTAAAAGATGGCTTACAGCTACATTCTTTATTTACAATGGATGAGTTAATTGAAGGAGAAAAGGAACATGCAAAGAGTTGACGTCGTATACGCACTAATACATGATGAAGAAACAGATAAAATATTAATGGTACATAATGTAGAACAAAACGTTTGGTCATTGCCAGGCGGGGCTGTTGAAAAGGGTGAAACGTTAGAGGAAGCTCTAGTAAGGGAAGTAAAAGAAGAGACAGGTTTAACGGTTCTGGCAAGTGGACTTGTTGCGATCAATGAAAAATTCTTTGAAGAATCAGGGAATCATGCGATACTTTTTACATTCCGAGCAAATGTAGTAAAAGGTGAACTGATTGCGGAAGATGAAGAAGAAATTTCTGCAATAGAGTGGGTGAATCGAACGATCGCAAATGAACGATTCCCATTCTACGATGGCGGATTCGAGGCATTATTAGAAGTAGCCATTCCATATAAGTTTCAATCAGAAACAAAGTGATTGAAAGAAAAAAACAGGAGCGAAAACGCTCCTGTTTTTCTATTCAATCGTCTTCAGTAGTAACTTTTTCAATAGTGGTTTAATCTTCAGACGTAAATCTTCAGCATGATTTGCAACTAAGAAGTGATGGTTATAAATGTTCTTCATTAATTGATAAGTGGCTTCTTTCGCTTCGCCTTCTTCGATGAAGATTCCGATTACTTCCATACCACTTTTACGAGCAAGTTTGACAGCTTCATGCGTATCTAAAATACCGTCTTGTTGATAGTCTAGCGCAGAAGGCTCACCGTCTGTAAAGACAAGTAAGAATTTATGTTTTTCTGGTCTTTTTGCAAGTTTTTCAGAAACGATACGAATAATATATCCGTCGCGGTTATCTTCTTCTTCGCGAAGCTGCATAATTTCTGGACCGACGTTTGGTAACGTTGAGTTTTTATACGTTACAACTTCATGGATAACGTTCGGCTTATCTTCAGGCTTAGCACTAGAAGCATCTTCCCAAAATCCGCTAATAGCGTGCGGGATTTTTAAAGATTTCAACGCTTCATGGAATAGGACCACACTCTTTTTCGTTTCTTCCATCTTGTTATACATAGAACCAGAGCAGTCCACTAGTAATTGGAATGCAACGTCAAGTTCTTGTGATTCTTGTCCTTTTTTATAAAACATGCGCGGCTGCTTTTCAGTATAAATACGAAGGAATTTCTTACGAAGTCTTCCGTAATATTTATCACTATTTGCATTCGTTTTATTTTCAATCGTTTTTTCGATAATTTTCTTTAATTCTTTTACATCTTTATTAACGACTGATTTGATAGCTTGGTAATCCTTTTTTTCATCAGGATTTGATTTGCGAGCTTCTTTAAATGTATGAGAAGCACCAACGTTATACTTACCGTATGCACCCTCGTTTTGGCTAGAAGCGTGTGAAGCTCTTGCTTCTTCTGTATCAGCGCCATCAAAGTTGGATTGTGTACTCTTTTGAGAAGTACCTTGTACAGAACCAAGTGCTTGGTCGCCATCTTCTGATTCACGAGCAGTATCGCCCATCATGTTTGTTTTTGTTCCGCTTTCTAATTCAAAGCGTAAAAAGTTCTCGTTTTCGTTATTTTTATTTTCACGATGCCATGTGGAGAAACTTTCATCCATTTTGTTCTTATTTTCATCGTCATCTATGAGCTGCGTATCATCATTTGCTAAATCTTCGACGCGACAGTTCTTTTCGTCTGCAATGACAGATAAATAAAGCGGAGCATGTCCGAAATAATTATTAAGCATATCACTTTCAAGAAGTCCTTCTAAACGATAGCGAATTTTTTCAACGATATACATAATGTCTTCTGTATTACGAGCTTGGAATGTTTCATGCAAAATTGCTTCAATTTGCTCGAAATATTCATTATTAAACATTTCATATTTATCGCTCGTTATTGAAAGATAGCAGAGACAAAATAGACGATCACCGTGATAGTTACGAACACGATTGATTTCATTTTGTGAACCAAAGTAATTGCGATACATTTCTTTTCTTCTTTTAAAAACATGCTTTGTGCCAGGGCGTAAGTTTTTTACGATTTCCTCAACACGTAAATCTTCTAATAGAACAAATAATTGTGTTAAAAACTTTTTTAAGGGTGATTCTTGTAATTCAATCGCATAAGAACGAATTAAAGTCATGTCCGAGTAATGTTTATTACCAAGTGCTTTTAAAAACACTTCGCTTTTTAATCCGATTACTGTATCCTCTTCTTTTCGATCATCCCAAAAGTGACTAATGACAACCTTTTTTTCAATTTCGTCGTAGTATGCTTTATAGCCATACTCAAGGTAGGCATCGTCTTCTTTTAGAAGAGCATACATTAAGTTTTCCATTTGTAGAAACAGCGACGCATCAATTTTTTTGTCACTAAAAATTTGTCTCATGAATTATCCCTCAAAGAAATAACTTTCTGCTAATTCACGGACAGTCATTTGTTCTGTTTCATCGTTTAATTTTGCGATAATACTACGTTCAATTGCACGCATAACAGGAATATATACACCTAAATCACATGCGTCGATAATGCCACGAATACTTGCTGCTTCTTCACTTACACGTCCATCACGAGCTAATGGCATAAGGTCGCTTGCAAATGCAACGAACTTTTCAATTGTTGCAACATCATTTAATTTTGATTCAGATAGTAATAGTTCTTTTAATGTGTCACCTTGAATGTATGGAACTTCAATAATAACGAAACGGTTTTTTAATGCTTCGTTTAGTTCACTTGTTCCAACGTAACCTTCATTAATTGCTGCAATTACACGATACTCGTCATCGCCATATACAACCTCTTGTGTAAATGGATTTGTAATCATTTTGCGGTAATCTAATGCACCGTGAAGAAGTGGTAACGTTTCAGGTTTTGCCATATTGATTTCATCAATATATAGGAAATGACCGTTCTTCATTGCTTTCATAAGAGGGCCGTTAACGAATGTAACTTCAGATGCGCCATCTTTCGTTTGTAGTGTGTTGTATCCTAAAATACCTTCTACATCTAGGTCAACAGAACAGTTAATGCTATGCATTGGTTTTTGGAATAAAGAAGAAAGAGTTTCAGCTAGTACTGTTTTACCACTACCAGTCGGCCCTTTTAATAGAATGTTTTTGCCAAGAAGAAGCGCTGTAATAGCATCTTCAATAATGCTGTTATCAGATGCTTTATATATTTTCTTTCCAATTAAATGTGCATTTTCACCAGCTTCTTGTTTATTTTTTTCGTGAATGGTTGAGAGCTGTTGTTTTAAATCAGCATGTATATGAAATTGTTCTAACATGTATTTCCCACCTAACATTATTTTCATAAAGTAATACATCTTATGATAACTTGTTTTAATATGGTATGCAAAGAAAAGGAGAGAGGAGAAATGGAAAAGAAAAAGCAATCAATATTACATTGATTGCTTACAGTAAAGGAGAAATGAGTCGCATGAAAGACTCTAATATTCGTTTTTTGATACTTCTTTTTTGGAATGCGTTCCATTTAATTTCAGTGGAATGCTTAAAGTCGTCTTCAAAATCATGTTTAATATCATGAACGGTTTCTGATTCATATAGTACGCTAATAAGTTCATAATTTAACTCAAAGCTGCGTACGTCCATATTTGCCGTTCCAATTGTCGCGATCTTATCATCAACGAGTACAATTTTTGCATGCATAAAACCATCTTTATAACTATAAATGGAAGCACCAGCTTTTAAAAGCGGAGTGAAGTAGGACTGAGATGCTTGATCACTAATAATACTATCACTTTTACCAGGATATAAAATGCGTACATCTATGCCAGATATTGCACTTAAACGTAATAATGTTAAAGTTTCTTGATCTGGAATAAAGTAAGGTGTAGCGATCCAAATCGATTTTTTTGCAGATCCCATAACAGCTAATAATGTATTGCGAATGCTTTTATCATCTGAGCTAGGCCCGCTGGCTACAATTTGCACAGCACCTTCTGCACTTGAAATTTCTTTACCTGGGAAGTATTGTCTATTCATAAATTGATCCCAAGAATAAGTATTCAATCCACTAGAGGCATAGAGCCAATCTTCTAGAAAAATTGCTTGTAATTTATATAACGCTTTTCCTTCTATTTTTAAATGACTATCACGCCAAACGGGAAATTTTTTTGAACGGCCAAGATATTCATCACCGACGTTGAGTCCACCAGTAAAACCGATTTCTCCATCTACAATAACGATTTTTCGATGGTTACGATAATTGACAGTTTCAAGTAACCAAGCTGAAAAAATAGGGTCAAATTCTACAATTTCAATACCAGCTTCTTTCATAGGTTTTAAAAAGCGTCTTCTTAACGTATTACTTCCGAGTCCATCATAAAGAAAGCGTACAATAACACCAGATTTTGCTTTTTTTATTAAAGCATCTCGAACTTTCGTACCAATCTCATCAGATTTATAAATATAGTATTGAATATGTATGTGATGTTTTGCTTGCTCGATAGCTTGCAAAATTTCTGAGAATGTTTGATCTCCATTTGTTAAAAGTTTTGTCGTCGTTCTATCTGCGGCAGGCCCGCCTCCAAATTTTTGTACGACTTCTGTTAAATGTACAGAACGTTCATGTAAGGGGACTGTGAGTGCTAATTCTAGTCGTCTTCCTTCTAATATTTCACGGAATAATTTTCTTTGTTCTTCTGAACGATGGAGATGTTTTTTCCTTCTCCAACGGCTACGACCGAAAATAGAGTATAAAAGCACCCCTATAACGGGAAGAAGTGCTAATACTAAAAACCACGCTAAGGTGCTTTGAGGAGACCTATTTTCGATGAAAATAACGAATGAAATTCCTATGATTGTGATGGACCAGAGAGCGCCGACAAATGTATATAACGAAATAAATGATGTATTTAATAGGAAAAGAACGATAGATATAATTACAAATATTGATAGTAATTGAACGATAGGCTTCTTCATTTCTATAAAATTCCTCTAATCTTTCTTAAGTATAGACTTCTTATATAAAAAGGTATAATCCGACATTCTTATTATAAAGTGTTTTGTTTTTTTTACAAAATATAGACATTTTCCCCATGCTTTCCGCATTTGTCCTACATACATTATACTGTGACGTTATTATCCAGCTATTTGCTGGTTAATAAACAGTATAGGAGGGACAAAACCCTTGCCCTTTATATAGGAAAGGGGATAACCATATCATGGATTTGTAGCAGGTGCATGATGAAGACCAGGATATAGTTATCTTTATTACGCGGATTCTTCTTAATTATATAGGTTACTAACAAGGTCCGTACTATCCATACAATACCTATTAAGATGAGAAAATGGAAAAGGAGAGGGGAAACATGAATTATATAGAAAATAACGGATTGTATTATCGTAATCATCATCCTCATGGAGGGCACAACCATAACGGCGGACATCACCATCATGGAGGGCACAATCACTATGATCATCACCACCCTCACGGAGGCGGATGGGGCTGGGGTGGCGGCTCATGGGGCGGCGGATTTTTCCCAGGAAGTTTTGCTGGAGGCGTGTTAGGTGGACTTACAGCTGGCGCATTAACGGGTGCAGCAAGTGGAGGCTACTATCCAGCACCGTACCCAGTAACTTATCCAGCGCCATACCCAGCACCATATCCAACTCCATATCCGGGGTATCAGCAAATACCATATCCGTATTAAACTAAAAAAGAGGCTTTCCTCTTTTTTTAGTTTAATAAAGTATTTATAAAATATTTCCAAAATAAAGGTGAAAATATGTTAATATTTTGTTATTGTAATTCAAAAACATATATACTAATTTTAACTTTTATATTATTATCCGTGAATAGTTGTATAGTGTGCTCGAAATTCTATTTCGCTAGTAAAGTAAAGAGGTTAGATATGAGCGGGATTAATAGGGAATAGGCATTGTATAGAGCTAGCTATAAAGGAATGTAAGAGAATGAATTATAATAAAGTAAGCTAATTATAGCGATAAGAAACTACTGTTTATAATTGAAATGGTATTATATTGCTTTTTATTACAAATAATATTATGTTATTTTAATCGGCATATTTCAAAATGTGATGAATGCAAATAGCTATTATTAAGAAATGAAATATCTCTATTTCTATGAAGAGAAACAAGTTGTGTTTTAGTCAGATAGGAAGCAAGGAGAGATGCGCATGCTAGAACAAAGAGGTCATGCATTATATGACTCTTCATTGCGAGATTTAAAGTTAGCATTAGATGAGTCTTCAATTGTTGCGATTACAGACCGAAATGGTCTTATTACATATGTAAATGATAAGTTTTGTAAAATCTCCAAATATACACGAGAAGAGTTAATAGGAAAAGATCATCGTATTTTAAATTCAGGATATCACCCGAAAACATTTTTTCAAATTCTATGGAAGCGTATTTTGAACGGAAAAGTATGGAGAGGTGAGATTCGAAATCAAGCAAAAGATGGGACGTATTATTGGGTTAAAACAACAATTGTTCCGTTTTTAAATGAAAAAGGAGAGCCGTATCAATTTATCGCGATCCGAAATGATATTAGTAGTAGGAAAGAAGCAGAACAGAGGTTGCGGTTAAGTGAAAGTCGTTATAGGGAGCTTGCGTATCATGATGCTTTAACGAGTTTACCGAACCGATTGCAGCTAATAACGACTGTAAACGAGATGATTGCAGGAAAAAAAGAATTTGGTATGATTTACTTTGATTTGGATCGTTTTAAATTAGTAAACGATACGCTAGGTCATATGATAGGGGATTTACTTTTAAGCGAAGTTGCTTCACGGTTGCATTATGTGCTAGGAGAGAAAGACGTTCTGGCTAGGCTGGGTGGCGACGAATTTGTGCTGTTAACAAAAAATCATAAACAAGATGAAATGAGGCAGTTAGCGACATCTGTGTTGTCGTGTTTTCAGGCACCATTTATGCTTGAAGGTCATGAAGTATACATTTCAGCTAGTCTAGGACTGTGTTCATATCCGCAAGACGGACAAGATGTAGAAACTCTATTGAAAAATTCGGATTTAGCCATGTATAGTGCGAAAGAACAAGGCAGAAATGCCGCGTGTTTCTTTACAGATGAGTTACGTGCAAAAATAAATCGTAGAATGAAAATTGAATTCGCTTTGCAAAAGGCAATTCGTGATGAAGAATTAGATGTGGTACTGCAGCCTATTATTGATTTGAAAACGAAGAAATATACCGGTATTGAGGCTTTAGCACGTTGTTCGACAGAAGAAGGGCCTATTTCACCAGGCGAATTTATTCCAGTAGCTGAAGAATCTGGACTTATTATAAAATTAGGAGACTGGGTATTAGAAAAGTCATGTCGCTTGTTTAAAACATTGCCAGATTACGAAGAAGGACTAAAGTTATCTGTTAATTTATCCATACAACAATTAATGCAAAAGCGTTTTATTTTATCTGTACGTAGCATTTTAAGGAGAACTGGCTTTCCACCGAATCGTTTAATTTTGGAAGTAACGGAAAGTATCGCTGTTCGCCATTTTGATTATATTATTGCTACATTACAAGAATTAAGAAATATGGGTATTTTAATTGCTTTAGATGACTTCGGAACGGGCTATTCTTCCTTATATTATTTAAAACAATTACCACTGGATATAGTAAAAATTGATCGTAATTTTATTCGTGAATTTCATTATGATCATGCACAGCCAGAGCGAACGATTGTAAAATCTGTTATTGAAATTGCCCATAGCTTAAATTTAGCGGTAGTTGCTGAAGGGGTAGAAACAGTAGAGCAAGAAAGTTTATTACAATCTATGGGCTGTGATTACGTCCAAGGATTTTATTATGCGAAACCTTTATCTGTAGGAGAGTTAAAAGAAAAGTTAATTACAGATTTTTAATAAAAAAGAGAAGCTGGTAGCTTCTCTTTTTTTAATTCGTTTTTTGTGAGTTTTTCATTAGTACTGGATAAAGAATAAGACCTAATACGAACAATCCAATTCCTAAGAAGAACGTTTTTAAATCAGCAGTTCCGGTTTTGATAACCCAAATAGAGTATACAAATGCTAATGTAGTAATGATCCCATCCTTTATTCGAGAGCCAGGCATTATATCATACGTTTCTCCTGTAATAACCAATTTGAATTGGTACAGCGTAGAAACAAGGTATGGAATTAAATAAGCTAATGTTGCTACAACGATAGCGAAATTATACGCTTCTGACACGGTACCAGAAATCGTTGAGAATAAGAAAATTTGCGTCATCACATTTGTAATAAATAATGATTTTGAAGGACTACCTTTTTTATTTGTTTTCGCAAAAAACTTAGGGAAAAGTCCATTCTTTGCTGCTTGGTAAGGTACTTCTGAACTAACAACGATCCAGCCAACTGTAGATCCAAATAAAGATACAAGTGCAAGTAAAGCCATTATATAGGCGCCTTTATTGCCAATTGCTAAATTTAATGCGTCTACTAATGGTTTTTGAGATTCTTTTAAAGCATCTTGCGAGAGAGCTCCCATTGTAAGTAAAGTAATTGACATGTAAATAAGAAGAGCGATAATCAACCCGAAAATGGTAGCTTTTTTTACATCGCGCTGAGATTTTGCGCGGTTAGAAAGCATTACAGCAGATTCAATACCGATAAATGCCCAAAGTGTTGCGATAGCAGCTGAATTGATTTGTCCACCTAACGAAATTGATTGTCCTGCTTCATTCATAAATGTTTGACCGTCTCCGAAATTAGAGGCATTGAAAATGAATAATGTGATTACAATAAACATTGTAAATCCAATAATTTTTGCAATGGTAGCAAGAAGATTCATATTTCCAGCTCGGTCAATATTTTGAGAAAGAATATATTGAATTCCCCATAACATAAGGCTACATACGAGGAAAGTTAGTCCTTTTCCGAGTTCTAGTGAAAATCCGTTCGTTGAAAAAAGAATTTGCTTACTTTGTAACACTGGAAAGAATGTTGATAAATATCCAGCAAAGGAAATAATAACAGATGCGGTTGCAGCCCAGTTCGCAGCCCAATAGCCCCATGCCATACTATATCCTGCAACTTTACCCGCTTTTTTTGAAGGGAACATCGCTTGAGCATAACTTTGTGGTCCAGCTTTTAATTCTGGTTTTCGGATTGCTAAATTTCCAAATACGAGTGCAATCATAAATACGCCAAGGCCTGTAATACTCCATGCGAGTGTAGAACCCATTGGACCTGATACGTGTGCTAAATTTGCTGGGAGCATAAATACGCCACCGCCAACCATATTTCCGATTACAAAAGCTGTTAAAATCCATAATCCCCATTTTTTCGTTTCCATTTTTGTTAACTCCTTTGTAGTAAGTTTTGCTTAAACATCATTTTTTACTAGCTTTTTGGCAATAAAAAAAGAGCCATGTAGATAAAAAATACCTACATGGCTCTTCGCCTAACGTAGGTACAACGGGAATAACCCTTGTACCTACGCGTAATTTTTCCGCTAGGTTTCAAGGGTTACGTATGATGATGATGTTTTTGTGCAAATGTAACTACAATTGTTGTATAAGTAAGCATAGTTCTTTGCTCCCTTTCTCCTCTGATTTTGAAGTTAGTATACTACATGTTTTTTTGAATGAAAAGAAAAATATAAAAATTTTTATAAAAATACGTTTTAGAGATTAAATATTTTCCTGTATTTTTCCTATACTGGAAAATAAGTGAGAGATTGGCAGAAGAGTGTAGCATGGTATAATACATATAGAATTAGAAGGTGACAAGGGGCTATTGTAGATGATGAGTAAGTATGAACAAATTTATACAGAAATCAGTAAGTCTATTGATAATAAGCAATTAAAAGAGGGATGCAAAATCCCATCCGAAACTGAATTAATGAAGCAGTATGAAGCAAGCCGCGGTACGGTAAGAAAAGCTGTAGATTTATTACAAGAGCGTGGATATGTTCAAAAAATACATGGAAAAGGTGTTTTTGTTTTAAAGCGAAAAAACATTGAATTCAACTTTGGTGGTATTGTAAGTTTCCAAGAAGAAAATGAACGTTTAGGACGCCATTGTATTACAGAAGTCGTGGAAATGGAGAAAGTAAAAGCGACAAAAGAAGTTGCGAAGCTATTAAATGTGAAAGAGAAAACAGAAATAGATCATATTAAACGAGTACGAAATATTGATGGAGAAAAAGTAATTTTGGATATTAATCATTTTGTATCGGAATATATTCCTGGATTAACGAGTAAAATTGCAGCGGAATCCATTTATAAATACATTGAGAAAGAATTAGGTCTTCATATTAGTTACTCACAGAGGGTAATTGAAGTGCAGCCATGTACAGAGGACGATAGAGAGTATTTAGATTTAAATGGAACAGACTATGTTGTCGTTGTGAAAAACTTTACGCATTTTTATGATGGAAGTCAGTTCGAATATACAGAATCACGCCATCGTTTAGATATTTTTCATTTTTCGGATGTGGCGCGGAGAAAATAAGGAGATGGAACGAAATAACGTTTCATCTCTTTTTTTATAAAAAAATCACAAACTCGTATATACGAGTGTTGACTAACTTATATATACGAGTTAATATGTAATTGTAAACGGTATCAAAAAAAGAAAAGAGGGACGGGAATATGGGGAAAGACTATCGTCAAACAGCAGAGGAAGTGTTGCAGTATATTGGTGGGAAAGACAATATTGAACAAGCTGCGCACTGTGTAACGAGGCTCCGTATCGCTTTAAAAGATGAAAGTAAAATAGATAACGATAAATTGCAGTCTGTTTCATTAGTGAAGGGAGCGTTTCATAACGCTGGAGTATTTCAAATTGTAATTGGTCCAGGAGATGTTGATCGAGTATATGCAGAATTGATAACGCTTGCAGGTATGAAGGAAGCGACAGTAGCTGACGTGAAAGACTCTGGAAACCAAAAGTTAAACCCAGTTCAAAAGTTTGTAAAAGTATTTTCAGATGTATTTATGCCGATATTACCAGCGATCGTAACAGCTGGTTTACTAATGGGAATTAACAATCTATTAGGAGCGAAGGACTTATTTTTTGAAGGTAAAAATTTATTAGATGTATATCCAAACTTAAGTGGGCTTTGGGATTTAATTAATATGATGGCGAATACAGCATTCGTATTCTTACCAGCACTTGTCGGTTGGTCAGCAACGAAGCGTTTTGGTGGTAGTCCGATATTAGGGATTGTTATGGGATTAATGCTTGTGCATCCAGCCTTATTAAACGCGTGGGATTATGGTAAAGCAGCAACTGGTTTAGATGGACAAAAGATTGAGTACTTCGATATTTTAGGATTATTTCAAATTGAAAAGGTAGGGTATCAAGGTCAAATCTTGCCGGTCTTAGTAGCAGCATTCGTACTAAGTAAAGTAGAAATCTTCTTAAAGAAACATGTACCAAATGCAATTCAATTATTAGTTGTACCAATTACAACGATTGTCGTAACAGGTGTGTTAGCATTAGGAATTATTGGTCCAGTTACACGTCATATTGGAGATTTATTAACAGTTGGATTAGTAGGTGTATATGAAACAGTACCAGTAGTTGGAGCAGTATTGTTTGGAGCATTATATGCACCGCTTGTAATTACAGGTATGCATCATATGTTTATTGCTATCGACTTACAATTAATTGCACAGCACGGTGGTACATTCATTTGGCCAATGATTGCTCTTTCTAACATTGCGCAAGGTAGTGCGGCACTTGCGATGTTCTGGATTTCTAAAAATCAAAATGATAAAAGCATGGCATCTACATCAGCAATTTCAGCATATTTCGGTATTACAGAGCCAGCTATGTTTGGTGTAAACTTACGAAATAAATTCCCATTCTATGCAGCAATTATAGGATCGGCTATTGCAGCTATATTTATTACGTTAAATGGTGTATTAGCACCTGCTATCGGAATTGGCGGATTACCAGCATTTATTTCTATCATTCCGAAATCGATTCCAATATTTATTGTAGGAATGATTATCGCAGTTGTAATCCCGTTTACGTTAACATGGTTATTTGCAAAACGAGTAAAACAGAAGTAGGAGGAAGTTAAACATGAAGGATTGGCATAAAAGTGTAGTTTATCAAATTTATCCGAAGAGCTTTAATAGCTATTACAATAAAGAAACTGGTGATATAAAAGGGGTTACAGAAAAACTAGATTATTTAAAAGAACTCGGAGTAGATTATATTTGGTTAACACCGATATACCAATCACCACAAAATGATAATGGATACGATGTAAGTGATTACTACAGTATTGATCCATCTTACGGAACGATGGAAGAGTTTGAAGAGCTTTTAGAAGAAGCAAGGGCACGTAATATTGAAATTATGCTGGATATCGTGGTAAATCATAGTTCGACGGAGCATAAGTGGTTTAAGGAAGCGAAGGAAGATAAAAATAGTCCATATCGTAATTACTATATTTGGCGTGATGAAAAAAATAATTGGCAATCTAAGTTTGGCGGGTCTGCTTGGAAATATGATGAGAAGACAGAGCAATATTTTTTACATCTATTTGATGAGACGCAAGCGGATTTAAATTGGGAAAATGAAAAACTTCGTGAAGAAGTATATGATATGATGCGTTTTTGGCTTGATAAAGGGGTAACTGGATTCCGATTAGATGTTATTAATTTAATTTCAAAAGATCAACAGTTCTTAAATGATGATGGAAGTACGGCGACAAGCGATGGGCGTAAATATTATACAGATGGCCCGCGCGTTCATGAATATTTACAAGAGATGAACCGAAATGTTTTTGAAGGGAAAGATGTAATTACAGTTGGAGAAATGTCATCTACGACAATTGATAATTGTATTAAATATTCAAACCCTGAGCGTAATGAATTAAGTATGACGTTTAGTTTCCATCATTTAAAAGTAGATTATCCGAATGGAGATAAGTGGACGCAAGCGGATTTTGATTTCATTAAATTAAAAGAGATTATGTCTAATTGGCAAATTGAAATGCAAAAGGGCGGAGGATGGAATGCGTTATTCTGGTGTAATCATGACCAACCTCGCATAGTATCACGCTTCGGTGATGATAGAAAGTACCGAAATGAATCTGCGAAAATGTTAGCGACAGCTATGCATATGTTGCAAGGAACACCTTACATTTATCAAGGCGAAGAAATCGGTATGACGAATCCTAAATTCGAGTCCATCGAGCAATATCGCGATGTGGAATCGTTAAATATACACGATATAAAGCTAGAAGAAGGATTATCAAAAGAAGAGATTATCGGGATTTTAAAACAAAAATCTCGTGACAACTCTCGTACTCCGATGCAGTGGAATGAAGAGATGAACAGTGGTTTTACAACAAGTACACCTTGGATTTCAGTGGCTGAAAACTTTACAGAAATAAACGTAGAGAAGGCATTAGAAGATAAAGAGTCTGTATTTTATCATTATAAAAAGTTAATAGAACTTAGAAAAACGTATGATGTAATTACAGAAGGAGAATATGCTATTTTAGATGAAAATCACCCTAAGATTTGGGCATATACACGTATTGTAAATGATGAGGTATTACTTGTTATCAATAACTTCTATGGAGAAGAAATAACGTATTCTGTACCAGTCCATACTCAAGTAGATGGAATGAAGCAAGAAGTGTTATTGTCAAACTATAAAGATTCAAGCAACGATATTACAAAGCTTGACTTAAGACCATATGAATCAATTGTATATCGATATACGAAATAAAAAGGTTGTATGCCCATGGGGCATACAACCTTTTATTTTAAGACACCACTATACAAAATGCTTACTTCTACCTCAGGTTTGAATTTTACTTTTGCATAATCTTTATTCCAATTTTTTTTCTTCCATAAGTCAGTATGATAAGCGATAAGATGTCTGCCAATCCCGAAAGCATCACAATTTGCTTTTTGTAACTTTTTCGTTATCTTTTTAGCCTCTTTCGTAAGCTGTTTAGACAATTCTTTGTTTAGTTTGGCTCTTTCATCCATTTTGTAAAGATTATCTCTCGGAGCTTCAAGCGCTATAACTTTTAATTGAAGCTTAATGTGAGCATAAACATTTCCTTTTTTATCCGTTGTTATTTTTAAATCTCGTTTTAATTTTCGATTGCTAATTTCCATTGTTAAATAATCAGATGTCTTCTCTGATTCATCGCTAGTAAGTTTTTGGGTTATACGGGCACTTGTTCCCATTTTTCCGGTTAATAACACGAATAAAACAGAGTGTTTCAAAGGTAAATGCCCAGTTAATTTATCATTATTAAATAAAGCTAACCCGTTTGTAATTACTTCTTTTCCTTTTATTTTTATAGAGGGGAGGATAAAGTCTTTACCGGGATCTAGCATTTTTGTAGCAGCTGTTTCTAAAGTTTCTTTTGGAAATACACTCATATCTTCTAAGCTTTTCACTTTTTTCTTTAGAAAATCTCCAATTAGTAAATTTCCTACTTTCTTTTTTTCAAGTATCTCGGATGTTTCACCATCTACTGTAATAAGTTTTACTAAAGCAGTTGGGTTTGTTGGGTCACGAAAGCTGACATCTAAATAGGGTAGTATACCTTTTTTTAGAATTTTGGTTCCTAGTAATTGAACACCATATTTGAAATAGCGAATATTCCCAGTCACATTTTTTTTTAGGGCATCGCTTGTATCCCTTATGTTATGCCCGGTTGCTGAATGTATTTCATTTTCGAATGAAGATTGCTCTCCGCTTGAACTTTTTACGAGCTCGATAGTTTGCTGGAGTTTATTCTCTTCCGTAATATCAGATCCAATACTATAAGCTAACCTTGCCTCCCTTAATGGTTCTTGATCCCAACAGCCAGAAAGGAGGGAACTAGTACATAATATAAAAAGTAATTTAACTCTTTTTTTGAACATACTGTTCTCCTTTCTTCTTTCTTATTACTGAATAAAGTAGAAATAAAAGAGGGAGGACAACGATGAAAATATAGGTGAACTTATCAGTGAAAGTTGCAATTACTTTTAATTCTTCAGGTGTATCTATAAATAAGGCTATACTAAAAGCAATAATACCAACGATTGGAACAGCTTTTTTATGATTAGCAAGATTGAAGATATGTCCAATTCCGATTGAAGCAGCGCAATAATAACTCGCAATAGAAGCCACAACTGTTATCATCCATATTGGAATGAATAGTAAATCAGTCCGGTCTATAATCCCGATATGTAAGGAGCGTAATAAGTAAGCAACTGGCTCTGGAATAAGTTCAATTTGTTTTGGACTAAATACGATAAAGCAAATCCAAACAGTAAAAGTATAAAAAAGAGTTACAAGTCCATTAGCGATAGAAATGGCCTTTAGTTTTGCAACAGCAGTCCCATTTACTTTAGGAAATGCAATGAGAAAGATTTCAAACCCATACATGGCTGTAATTGTTTCTTTCGATGCTTGAATAATATTCCACCATCCAGCCTCTGTAATGGGGAAAATATAAGAAAAATCAGCCCGCGAGAGCCCAAGTGCAATTAAAAGTGCCATGGGGATAATAAGAATAGAAGCCATGACATAAAATCGTACAATCACTTTAAATGTATTATAGGCTACGTAGCAACAAGCTATTGTAAATAGTATGAGAATGGCATACCAAGGAGTTGCTTGTAATATCCAAACTTTAATGACATTACAAGCATTTAACATAACCGTCATACCGATAAGGGTAAAATAAAAAACATAAGCAAAACCTAATAGTTTTCCAAACTTATTCCCAAATAGCATACAAACACTTTCATACATATCTGCATCAGGAAATCGTTTTAAGAAAAGCCACATAAGTAAAATAATAAGTTGAATTGCAAGACCAGCGATGAGAGCAGAAATCCAACCACCGCCTTTGGCAATGGGGTGAAGACGGTTTGGTAAAGAAAGTATACCAACTCCAATTTGGCATTGAATAACGAAAAAGGTAAATTGAACTAGCGAGATTTTACTTTGCGTGTTTGTCACCGTCCTCATCCTCTCTCGTTACATGTTGTCGTTGCATTTTTTTCGGTTTTGGATCATGTGGTCGTTCCCAAAATGACCAAATTGGTAGTCTTACGAAAGAATCTTTCATGTCTTTTATCCGCATCGGGGCAACGGGAGAAAGATATGGTGTATGAAATGAATGTAGTTGACATAAATGAACGAAAGTTATAATGAGACCGAATGAGATGCCTACATATCCAAATATGGCAGCAAGGAGCATTAATGGAAAACGAAGAATTCGAACTGCTGAACTCATATCGTTTGATGGAACGAGAAAAGATGAGATTGCAGTTAAAGCTACAACGATGATCATTGTGTAAGAAACGAGTCCAGCTTTTACAATTGCATCACCAATTACTAAACCACCTACAATACCGATTGTTTGTCCAACGCGGCTTGGCAAGCGAATACCAGCTTCTCGTAACAATTCAAAGATTAATTCCATTAAGAGAGCTTCAAAAATAGGAGGAAGTGGCACTTTTTCTAATGAAGCTTTAATCGTATAAACAAGTTCGAGCGGCAACACATCAGGATGAAAAGCAACTGTTGCGATATATATAGCGGGCAAGAGAAAGGCAATCAAGAAACTGACTAAGCGAATCATTCGGATGAAAGAACCGACAATCCAGCGGTTATTATAATCATCTGGTGATTGATAGAAAGCAAATAACGTAACTGGAACGATAAGTGCAGTTGGATCTCCATCAGATAAAATAGCAACTCGTCCTTCCATTAAATTTGCTGCGACTCTATCTGGACGCTCTGTATTTAATTGTTGCGGAAAGGGTGAGAAAGACGTATCCTCTATAAATTCTTGTATGTATCCTGGAGGCATAAGGGCATCTGTCTTGATCATTTCTAACCTTCTTTTTACTTCTGCAACTAAATCGTCATTAACTATATTTTGCATATAAGTAATTGCCACTTTCGTGTGCATTTCTTCCCCGAGTGTGAAATATTTAACGACGACATTTGGACTTTTTATGAGTTTACGAATAGAAGCTAAATTGGTTGCTAAATCTTCTACAAAACCAGTATGCGGTCCACGTACAATGCCTTCATTATCAGGTTCTGTTATATCTCTCTTTAAAGATAGAGCTGTTTCGAAAATACAAAAGCTGTCGACGTGTTCATGAAAATATAAGGATTTACCTTGTAATAAAAGCTGCACACCATAATTTAAATTTGTTTCTTTTTTCATATTTAATGTGGAAAAAGCTTTATCTAAAGACAAATCCGACCTAGTTAATAAAGGCTCAAGAGCTAATTGGTGGATTAAATTTGGGTCGGCTAAAGATTCGATATATAAGATTGTTCCTTTTCCGTTTTGAAAAGGGAGATCTAATTTTTTTATATCATCAGAATGAGAAAGTTTATTTTCAATGTAATTAATGTTCTCCGGAAGTGATGGAAACATATGCTTTTGGTTCTTATTCTCTTGTTGTTCTTTGTGCTCTGTCATAATTTCCACCTCTTTTAGAATAAAATTACTTCTGTTAATTTTTGCTTTTTGTGAGAAAATTATGCTTGGATTATTTAGAAAAGTAGGGGAATGGAAAGAACGTATATATTTGCGATATTAATATATATCTTTTGTACTATAAGGGGGTAAACCTAGCGGTATGCATAATTACATCATTCGATGAATAGGAAATTTAAGAAAAGCGATTTATAATACTAGTATTGTGTCTTGCCTTTTTAGGTACAGTACACAGCCGGTGATTGGCTAGTGGAGGTTCTTCCATTTTGCCAGTGCCGGTTTTTTATTGGATAATAGAGAAAATGAAGTTTTATAAAGAAAGAAGGGGTTGTTTTGAAGGAGGTAAATTCTATCTTTATGAGAGAAAAGATTGCTAGTACTTATCTTTATTTTATTTCTTTTCTTGGTTTGGTTACTATAACTATATCTTTACTTGAAATTAAAATCCCTTCTCATCCAACAATACTAATATTGTTGTTACTATTTATGGGGATTGCAGAGTATTTTCCTGTACGATTTTGGAGAGGAACTAGCTCGCTTACCTTTCCGATCATTTACGCTATGAGTTGGCAGTTTGGAATTCATATAACTATTATTGCTATTGTACTCGTAACGCTAATTATTCACCTGCATCGTCGTTCACCGATACAAAGGATGTTATTTAATAGTACTCAGCATGCACTTAGTTTAATCTTGGCCGAATGGTTTTCAAACAAATGTATGTCCATATTAATTAATAAGATAGTTATGTCAGCTCTGTATGAAAATTTAATATCTTTGTTATTATTTTGCGTGTTTTTTTGTTTTTTAAACAACCGCTTTTACGATTTATTAATGATACTCCTTCCGCAGCCATACTCAATCTATCAGTGGTATAAAAAAACTGTAACGGTATTTCTTTGCGAAACTTTTGGTTTCTCTTATGCGGCACTGATGCACGTATTAATTAGTACATATAGTGTGGAAGTAAACGAGATTACAGTACTGTTTTTCTTTTTTCCACTTGTAGCAACTTCCGTTATTAGTTCTTTTTCGGTACGGATAAGGATGGAGAAGGAACGATTATATGAGTTATTTCTTATTACGACCGAAATTAGTCGAGGATTAACCGGAGGAAACTTGAAACATATTAAACAAGCACTGAAAGGGTTTTTTGGCATACAAGCATATGTAATATGGACAAAAGATGATGGGAACTGGAATATTCTATTAAAAGATGGGAAAGTGCGCTCAGATATATCTGATGATTCAGAAAAGTTTAGGGCGTTTGAGGAACTTTCTAAAAATCTTGTATTTAATGATTGGAAAATTGGTACGGCTCCTGGAGATGAAATATTTGATAGTGTTATACGCTCACTTGTATATTTTCCTCTTATAGTAAATGGTGAATTAGTCGGAATGTTTGTTGCAGGGAAAAGTAGAAATGCGGGTTTCTTTCCGGAAGATGTACAGTCGTTAGCTACATTTTCTAACCAATTAGCTAACGTTGTTAAAACAAGGATATTGATTTCTGAACAGAAAAAAAGAATGATCTTAGAAGAAAGAAATAGAATCGCACGAGAAATTCACGATGGTATTGCACAAACATTAGCTGGGGTGATATTCCAGCTAGAATCTGCGCAGAAAAAATACCGTGATAAACCAATAGATATGCAGCAAGTAGTAGAGAAAAGTATAAAAGATTTAAGAGGGAGCCTAGGAGAAGTTCGCTATTCTATTTATGCTTTAAAACCATATCCGACACAACAATTAGGGCTTAAGCAGGCGATAGCAAGTAAAATAAAATCTTTAAAACAAGAATATGAACTAGATATTACATATCATGAAAGAGGTCATGCACGTGCGCTTAGTTTTTCAAAAGAAAGAGTTATTTTTGATACATTACAAGAGAGTTTGCAAAACATCGTAAAACATGCACAAGCAGAAAAGACTGATGTTTTACTCAGCTATCAAAGTGAGCACGTACTTTTAAGGGTCAAGGATAATGGTGTTGGTTTTTCACTATTTGAGTCTATGGTTAAAACGAAGAATGAGCCACATTATGGTATATTACATATGAATGAACAAGCTGAACAATTAGGGGCTACTTTACAGATTGATAGTTCTGTAGGGCAAGGGACAGAAATTACACTGTTAATTCCAGATTCACAAACAAGGGGTGCGTAAAATGATTAAAATATTAGTAGTAGATGATCATGCTTTTTTACGGGACGCAATTCGGAGCATACTAGAGGATGAATCTGATATGAAAGTGGTTGGAGAAGCTAGCTCTGGGGATGGAGTATTGGGAAAAGTAGAAGAATGCCGACCAGATTGTATTTTGATGGATATTAATCTTCCAGGGAAAAATGGGATTGAAGCTACAGAGTTAGTGAAAAAAAAATATCCAAGTTGCAGAGTACTTGTGTTTACAATGTATGAACATGATGAGTATTTAATGGATGCACTCCAGGCCGGTGCTGATGGTTATTTATTGAAGGATTCCTCATCAGAGCAGGTAGTAGCAGCAATTCGAATGTTATATCGAGGCGATTCAGTTATTCATCCGCGTATGACTAAAAAATTAATTACATATCATCAGCAAAAGATGAAAGTAGAATCAAATGAAAATGAACTGACGGAACGGGAAAAGGAAATTCTATTTGAACTAGTAAAAGGACTTAGTAATAAAGAAATTGCTGAAGTTCTATATATTAGTGATAAAACAGTTAAAATTCACATCAATAAAATTTTTAAAAAACTAAATGTGAAAAGTCGATCGCAAGCAGTGATTTATGCAGTTCGAAATCAATTGGTTCCGTTGGATTAAATAAGAAATCTATCAAAGAACTATCGTGTTGCTTTATTCTGTATTACAAAGAATAAATGACAAGATAGTTCTTTTGTACTATGTAGGCATAGAATCCTTAGAGAAAAGATACTCCTTTTGATTAATTTTCGGAATAATCAAAATGTGAAATAATAAAAATAGAATTATATTTTAATCCTATTAATAATTCATTGTGTGAAAATCTTTTGTTGGAAATAAATGATGGGGGGCTCCTATAGAAAGAGTAAAGTGAGTGATTAGCTATATAAGGTATGGGGATGGTAGTAGTGTTGGAAATCTTTCATGATACAAAAGATTAAGATTGATAGATTTTCCAACGCTAAGTAGGAATGTAAGAATCAATTTGTTTCAAAAAATAATATGAATAATGGGGAGATGCAATATGAAACGAGGGAAATTTGGAAAGATTCTTATTGGAACGTTAACAGTTGGAATGTTATTGTCTCAAGGAATTCCATATAACGTATTAGCGGAAGAGGTAAATACGTCTACTTTAACTGGAATTGATGATGCAAATGCTATCTTAAAAGGTCTTACCAAGGAACAACGTAATGCCTTAAAAACGTTAGATACTAAACCAGGTTTTGTTATTTCGCCAGGTATCAATACAGCAAGTCCTAATAATGTGAATGTCATTATAGAATTTAAGCAAGCACCTAGCAAAATTGAGGTATTAAAACAAGCGGCTAAAGGGAAAAAAGTAGCTCTTTCAAATGCGGAACAAAAGGTAGAGGCATCACATAAAGGATTTAAAGCAGAGCTTGAACAGCTTCAAAAGAATAAAGAGAAAGGGACAAATGTAAAATCTGCAAAAATAAAAAGAGAATATAAGAATGCTTTTAATGGTGTAGCGATTTCTTTACCAGCGAATATGATTGAGGACTTAGTTCGTACCGGTATCGTTAAGCGCGTATGGGAAGATCATGAGGTTAAAATTGATTTGCCGAAAGAAACAGCTAAGACTGCTGTTGAACCGAAAATGGCAGATAGTGTACCGCAAATTGGTGTGGACAAGCTGCATGATGAAAAAATAACAGGTAAAGGAATTAAGGTAGGTGTACTGGACACTGGTATTGATTACAACCACCCGGATTTGAAAGATGCATATAAAGGATATCGTGCAAAACAAGGTGAGGATCCAAGCAAAATAGATCCGAACTCAATAAAAGGATGGGACTTTGTTAATAATGATGCTGATCCAATGGAGACAACGTATAAGGATTGGCAAAATTCTGGGGGATATCCTGAGATTTATGAGGGAAGTGCATATTATACATCCCATGGTACGCATGTAGCTGGGACAATTGCTGCAGACAAACAGAATAGTGTGGATTATGCAGTGAAGGGTGTTGCTCCAGATGTAGACTTATATTCATATCGCGTATTAGGTCCATATGGAAGTGGACAAACAAGCGGTATTCTTGCTGCGATTGATAAAGCAGTGAAAGACGATATGGATGTTATCAATTTATCACTAGGAGCGTCTATTAATGATCCTTTATATCCTACTTCTGTCGCAGTGAATAATGCGATGTTAGCAGGTGTTGTTACAGTAGTAGCAGCTGGTAATAGTGGTCCGGAAGAAGGTACCATTGGATCACCTAGTGCAGCAGCACTTCCCATTACAGTTGGAGCCAGTGATGCTGCAATGACTATTCCAACGTTTTCCGCCGATGCAGGTGATGTACATGTAGATAAGATGATGCTACTTGGAAAAAGCTTTACTGATAAGATTGAAGATTTGAAAGGACAATCCTTATCGGTTGTATATGCGGGGCTTGGGAAATTAGGTGATTTTACAGGGAAAGATGTAAAAGGGAAGTTAGTTCTTATCCAACGAGGTGAGATTACATTTGATGAAAAAATTAAAAATGCTAAGGATGCAGGCGCAAAGGCAGTAATTGTATATAACAATGTAGATGGGGAAATTACAAGTTATCTTGGGGAAAGTACTTCATCTATTCCATCGTTCCGCTTAACAAAAGTAGATGGTGAGAAATTACAAGCAAAAGCTGTACAAGGAGATGTGTCGTTAGCGTTTGGAGAACTTAGTAATATAAAAACAGAGGGAGATCACTTAGCTGATTTCAGCTCCCGTGGTCCTGCAACTAAAACAGATGATATTAAGCCAGATATTATAGCACCAGGTGTGTCTATCTTCTCAACTGTTCCTGAATATATTAATGATCCAAAGGATGGAGAAAATTATCCGTTAGCGTATGGACGTATGTCAGGTACATCTATGGCAACTCCTCATACTGCAGGGGTTGCGGCACTGATTTTACAAGAACATCCAAATTATAGTCCATTTGAAGTAAAAGAGGCACTTATGAATACCGCAGTTGATTTAAAAGAAGAGCGTTCTGTATTTGAGGTGGGATCAGGAAGAATTGATGCATATCGTGCAGTTCATGCAGATACATCTATTGAGGTTATCGATAAAACATCAAACGTTGTAGATGATGAAGAAGTAGAAATTGAAGAAAAAACAGGTTCTATTGCATTTGGGTATAAAAATCAACTTGAAAGTGGGCCTATTAAAGATAGTCGAAAAGTCTTAATTAAGAACAGCAGTAAAACAGATGGGAAAGAGTTTAAATTAGAAGTAGAATTTTCACCTACAAGTGTAGGTGTGCAAGATGCAGCGAAGAATGGTGTGAAGCTAAACGTATCAGATTCTATTAAAGTAGCTCCTGGTACATCAGAGGAAATTAGCCCTGAAATTATCATTCCAGAAAACGCTGAATTTGGTAGATATGAAGGCTATATTCATATTACAAATAAAAACAATGAAAAAGAAGTATATCAAGTACCATTTGCAGTTAAATTCACAGAAAAAGGGATTGCGTCTGTAGATTTATTGAGAGATGCAATGGCAACAGATACATCTAAATTCCATCCATTTATGGAAAGACCAAGTTCGCCGTTGGCATTTAAATTAAATAGTCCTCTTGAAACTATTGATGCAGTTGTGAAGGACCGAAAGACAGGGAAGGCATTAGGAGTCGTTGGTACACTTAATGCAAGTAGTCTAACACCGAATGTTGAATATATGATGTTTTCTGGTATGGGAGGGTATGTATTTCCATTCACAGGAGATCCAGCTCACCCAATTGGGGATAAGCCTGTTATGTTGCCTGATGGAGATTACGAATTGGACTTCGTTGGATATGATAAAGAAGGAAAATCGTATACAAAAGGCGATAGCATTATCATTGATAATGTAATACCTGAAATGAAATTTAAGGATGTACAACCTGGTATACACGAAGTCAATGATTCCATGTTTAAAGAAGAAGACGGTCAACGTGCATTATGGGTGCATGGTAATATTTATGATTCTACAGTAGATGCATTAAAGGCAAAAGGCTTGCAGTATGATCAAAAAGCGAATCAAATTGTATATTATCAAAACTCAGCCTTTCCATCAGGTTGGTTAAATACAATTCAAGCAAATGGTGATTTTAAATTTGGAGTACTTCCAGAGGAAATAAATGAGCCGTTAAATTTAAAATTATTTGGATATGACCTTGCCACTGCAGGGAATATGGCAAATGGATTTAAAGATTATGTCTTTGTTAAAGAGGGAACGGAATACGCTGTCCCAAGCTATGACAAGGATAAAATTAAACTAGGAGAAAAAATTACGTTAACTTTAAATCTTAATAATGTGAAAAAACTTATGTCAGGTACATTTGAGATTCCTTATAGTAAACAGTTGTTTAAATTTACAGATGTGAAACCAAATCCAGCACTTGCAGAATATGTAAAACAACATGGACTGGACCTTAAATTAGAAGATCCGAAGGTAAGTGAAGAAGGAGCTTGGGAAAATAAAGTGAAAGTTGGCGCGTCATTGGAAGGAAAAGAATTTAAAGGATTAGATGGTGATACACCATTTTTAGATGTTACATTCGAGATGACGAGTGATGAATATTTTAATGATTTAACTGCATTTGCAGCAGATAAGTTCACTTATACAAAAGCTGGTGCATCAGAAGGCACTGAGATTCCTGTGTTTAAAGATAAATCTTTTGCTATTGTCTCGAAACATTCAACGGTTACAGGTTATATTGGTCCGGAAGCTTTCTTAAATGAAGAGGGGTATTTAGGTAAGAAAGACTATACAAAGCTAGGAGCAAAAGTGTATGCAGTTGGTAAGGATGGAAAGAAATATACAGGAACGATTGATGATAACGGACAATTTGAAATTCGTAGTGTCCCTGTAAGCGATAAAGAATATGATATTTTCGTAGAAATGCCAGGTCATTTAAATAGTAAATTAACAACAAAAATAGGGGAAATGCAGGATGGAGAATTAGTGGGACAAAACTTTAGAGCTGACATGGATGATAATCTTGCAGGTGATGTAAACGGCGATAAAATGGTGGATATTCAAGATGCTAGAATAGCAGCTCTGTCATATGGAAAAGGAAAAGTATCTGTAAAAGATGGAGATATAAATCAAGATGGTGTTGTAGATGAAACGGATATTCGTTTTATTGAGAAAAACTTCTTGAAAAAGGGTCCAGATGCTAAAGAAAATCAAAAACCGAAAGAAAATGTAGGGCCAGTGACGTTAGATAAAATCTTACGCTCTATTGGTTTAGAACCTAAAAAATAAGTGGGCAAACTTCTAGGGTAAATAAAGCAATCAGACAATGAATAGTAAATGAAATGAGATTGGCTAAAAAATAACCGGTAATGATTTACAGGAACATTACCGGTTATTTTAAAAGTAATAGTTGTTTGGGTACATGAAGCAACTAGTTTAAAGTTAGTTCGCTTTTGATATGGGACAAGGTAGTTGGTTAATTAGTATTGTTTGTGGGATGGAAATAAGGTTTGGAGTTTGAACTTTAAAAATAGGGGGACTTGTGAAATGGGTATTAAGAAAAAACTTGGTATGGGTGTTGTAACTGCAGGGCTTGGTTTATCTTTAATTGGCGGGGGGACATATGCGTATTTTAGTGATAAGGAAGTATCACAAAACACGTTTGCAGCGGGTACTTTAGATTTGAGTGTTAATCCTGAAGTTGTTATTAATGTCGACAATATTAAACCAGGTGATGAAATGGAACGCGGTTTTCAATTAGTTAACAAAGGAACTTTAGCGATAGGAGACGTGAAACTTTTTACAGATTATAGTGTAATCGATGCTAAAGGAGATAATAGAAGTGCTGATTTTGGTGATCATATCCGTGTCGATTTCTTATGGAATTTGGATAAAAATGAGGTTCCAATTTGGTCTACTACATTATCTGAATTAAAGGTAGCTACGCAAAACGGAAGTATTCCTGATCTTGTACAAAAAGGTGTTGTAGACCGAGAAGGAAATGGACTTGCTCCTGGTGATGATGATACTTTCTATGTAATGTTCACATTTGTAGATAGCAATGAAGAGCAAAATGTATTTCAAGGAGATTCATTAAAATTAAATTGGACTTTCAATTCAATGCAGACAAAAGGTGAAGAGAGATAAAGATAAATGTTATATATAAGAATAAATTGATGAAGAATTGAGAAATAAAATTTTTAATAGTGTAAGGGTTGATTTAGTGAATCAACCTTTTTTGTGTTTTGAGAGAAAATTATGCTTGGATTATTTGAAAAAAATAAGCTTGAAAGTTACGTTACGTCATCTTTTATACTTAAGGAAACACGGAGTAGAGGGATGGTGTATATAATTTTGAAAAGTATGTGGGGATGGAAAGAAATTTTATATTTATTTGTGTTTGTATTTATTATTGTTCCAGTAACTGTTGAATCTCTTTTTTATGACTATGCTTTAAAAGTAATAGGGAACGCATTATATGCTGGAGTATTAATGGGATTTATAATGGCAGTGATATTTACTACTGTAGTTTATCTTTTTTGTATAAAAAGGTATAAACTCTCGTGGAAAGATATTGGAATTAGGAAGCTTTCATGGAAAAATCTTTTATGGACAGTTGGAGCGGTTATTTTCTTACTTGTAGCTAGTGTTGCTGTATTAGTGATAATGGAGAAAATGGGTATTTCTTTTGAAAATAGTAAGACGGAGGCGGTCCAAAATGATAAATCAATATATTCATTCTGTATCGCGGTAATTGGAGCGGCCATTATATCACCGATCTATGAAGAGATTTTATATCGAGGTGTTTTTTATACATTTTTTCGTGATAGGTATGGCATGTGGGGCGGTATGTTTATAAGTTCTATCATATTTACCGTTGTCCATATTCCCACATATAACACATTACCGGTGAACTTTTTGAGTGGGGTAGTATTTGCATGGTTATATGAGAAAACAAATTCTATTTTATCAGCTATGATTGCCCACGCACTATTCAATTTCATAGCAGTACTTTTAACATTTATGTCGAATTAAGAAGATATATAGGAGGGATATATATGGAAATAGCTGTAGAACGAGTTTTTACAAAAGAGATTTTAGCAAGAGCAGCAAAGGCATTTTATGTAACAGTGGAAGAGAAGCCGCTTGGAGATTTTGAAAATTATATTTTTAAGGCGAAGGGTGATCGTGGTGAAGATTACGTATTACGTTTAACACACTCTTCTCATCGTTCTAAAAAAGAAGTCGAAGCTGAACTAGATTTTTTACGATATGTTGCGGAGAATGGGGCAAAGGTAGCAGGGCCTCTTTATTCAGCGTCTCAAAATCTTGTAGAAGAAATTAGAGCAGAGGATGAAACTTTCTTTTTCGCTTCTTTATTTACATATGCAAAAGGTGAGCAAGTAAAAGGGGAAGGATCGCCTTATTGGGGAGATGCTTACTTTGAAGCATGGGGTAAAGCGATTGGCCAACTGCATCGCCTAACAATGAACTATCCTAAAACAGACTATCGTGATACGTGGGAAGAAGATGAAAGTGGAATTGTTAATGAATTAGAAGATGATCAAGTGAAAAAGATTGCAGCGGTATTAATGGATGAAATAAAGGCTCTTCCAATTGAAAGAGAAACGTTCGGCCTTATGCACGGTGATATCCATCCCGGTAATTTTCATTATGATGGTAAAGAGCTAACAATCTTTGATTTTGATGATGCGGCTTATAATTACTTTATACATGATTTAGCGATGGTTCTCTATTACTCTGTTCTATTTACACCGTGGACAGCGGAAGAGAAGACAGACTTTGCTCGTAAACAGCTACAAGTGTTACGAAAAGGCTATGAGCATGAGCACAGACTGGCGGATAGTTGGTATGAATCGTTACCGTTGTTTTTACGTCTACGTGATGTTGGTTTATACGGTACACTTCAAAAGAAGTTTAAGGGGAAAGATATGCCAGATAACTTCCGAGAATTATCAGAAGATCTATATGAAAGAATTATAAAAAGAGAAGCAATTGTGAATATATAATACATTTTGTTCAAAACAAAGTATATAAAATAAATATATACTTTGTTTTTTTATACAAAAATATGTTTGTTTTATTAAAATAATATTGTTATAGATTCGGTATACACTTATAATTTTATATATATATTCAGAATATTCTTTATAAAGAAGGAGGGGGAATATTGGAAGCTATCGTAAATTGGATAAATAATATTGTTTGGAGTCCAGCACTTGTTTATTTATGTTTAGGAGTAGGGTTATATTTTTCCATTCGAACGAGGTTTTTACAAGTAAGGCATGTAGGAGAAATGGTGAAGCTGACATTTCAAGGAGAAAAATCAGAGGCTGGTGTTTCTTCATTCCAAGCGTTAGCACTTTCGTTATCAGGGCGCGTTGGGACAGGGAATATAGCTGGGGTAGCAACAGCGGTTGCATTTGGTGGACCAGGAGCTGTATTTTGGATGTGGGCAGTGGCCTTTTTAGGAGCAGGATCAGCTTATGTAGAATCTACATTAGCACAAATATATAAGACGAAACATCAAGGGCAGTTTCGTGGTGGACCTGCTTATTACATTGAAAAAGGTTTAGGTGTGAAATGGTATGCATTAGTATTCGTTGCAGCGACAATTCTTGCAACGGGGCTTTTACTGCCAGGTGTGCAAGCAAATAGTATTGCTGTAAGTTTAGAAACAGCTTTTGGAATTAACACTACCGTATCAGGGGCTTTATTAGTTGTTGTATTAGCTATTATCATCTTCGGTGGGGTAAAGCGAATCGTTAACGTTGCACAAGTTGTCGTACCGTTTATGGCAGTTGGTTATATTTTAGTAGCTTGCGTTATTGTTGCTATGAATATTGAAAAGTTGCCAGAAGCATTTATGCTAATTATAAGGAGTGCTTTTGCATTAGAAGCGGCTTTCGGTGGTATTATCGGTTTAGCAATTTCTTGGGGAGTAAAACGTGGTATTTATTCCAATGAAGCAGGGCAAGGAACTGGACCACATGCAGCAGCTGCTGCGGAAGTATCACATCCAGCTAAACAAGGTTTAGTGCAAGCATTTTCCGTTTACATTGATACATTATTTGTTTGTTCAGCAACAGCATTTATGATGATTATTACAGGCATGTATAACGTATTTGATGCAAGCGGAAAAAGCTTTATCGTAAATAAATTAAATGGTGCTCAGCCAGGACCGGGATATACACAGGCAGCGGTAGAATCTGTTTTCCCTGGATTTGGAAACGGTTTCGTTGCAATCTCGTTACTATTCTTTGCATTTACAACAATTATGGCGTATTACTACATTGCAGAAACGAATATCGCGTACTTAAATCGTGATAAAGACCGTCCTTGGCTGTCTATGATACTAAAGTTTGTATTTTTAGGAGCTGTATTCTACGGCTGTATAAAAACAGCAGCAACGGCGTGGGCTTTAGGTGACATCGGTGTAGGAATTATGGCATGGGTAAATATCATTGCGATTTTATTATTACAAAAACCTGCATTAGTCGCATTAAAGGATTATGAAAAGCAGAAAAAAGAAGGAAAAGATCCAGTATTCGATCCAGGGCCATTAGGAATTAAAAATGCTGATTTCTGGGAGCATGAATACGGAAAAGATAAGAAAGAAGAAGTATCTTAATAGAATAGAAATGAAGAAGCAAAGGGAAATCCCTTTGCTTTTTTTATGGATAAAATGAGGCTGGAAGTTATTTTTTTGCCTATTTTTGAATATAAAAAGAATGTACATGCTTTGTTAAGGGAAGGGGGGAGTATGTTGATAGAGTTTCGTAATGTAAATAAATATTATGGTACCTTTCAAGTTTTAAAAGATATTAATGTACAAGTGAAAAAAGGTGAAGTGGTAGTAGTTGTTGGGCCGTCCGGATCAGGAAAAAGTACGTTGCTACGGTGTATAAATCAGTTAGAGACAATTACAGATGGAGCGTTAATTGTACAAGATACGGAAGTACACAATGCAAAAACAGATATGAATGAATTACGCCGAAATATTGGAATGGTCTTTCAACATTTTTATTTATATCCACATAAAACGGTTCTTCAAAATATTACACTAGCACCGATTAAAGTAAATAAAGTTTCAAAAGAGGAAGCTGAGAAAACAGCGATGTTTTATTTAGAGAAAGTAGGAATTCCGGAGAAGGCTAGTGTATACCCCCATCAATTATCCGGAGGACAACAGCAAAGGGTAGCAATTGCTAGGGGGCTCGCAATGCAGCCGGAAATTATGCTATTTGATGAGCCTACGTCTGCTCTTGATCCGGAGATGATTGGGGAAGTACTTGATGTTATGAAAACACTAGCTAAAGAAGGAATGACAATGGTCGTTGTCACGCATGAAATGGGATTTGCGCGAGAAGTGGCAGATCGGATTTTGTTTATGGATGATGGTCAAATTATTGAAGATACAACACCGACGCAATTTTTTGCAAGTCCTGAACAAGAAAGAGCTCGTCTATTTTTAAGAAGAGTGTTAAATCATTAAAGGGGGAGTTTTATGCTTAAAATGAAAAAGTTGTTTACGTTAATCGTATTTTCATGTTTATTCATACTTGTTGTTGCTGGATGCGGAAGTAAAAAAGATGAGACGAAAGAAACGAATACGAAACAAGGCGGGGCTGTTGAGCAAATTAAAAAGCGCGGGAAACTAGTAGTTGGGGTGAAGAATGATACGAACTTATTTGGCTTGAAAAATCCTTCGACAGGACAGGTAGAAGGGTTTGATGTTGATATCGCAAAGGCGCTTGCGAAAAAAATCCTTGGAGATGAAAAGAAATTAGAATTAAAAGAAGTAACGTCTAAAACGCGTATTCCACTACTGAAAAATGGTGATATTGATGCAATTATCGCGACGATGACAATTACGGAAGAACGTAAAAAAGAGGTTGATTTCTCAGATGTATATTTTAAAGCAGGGCAATCGTTACTTGTGAAAAAAGGAAGCGATATTAAAAGTATTGATGATGTGAAAAAGGGTGTGAAAGTGTTAGCGGTAAAAGGTTCAACGTCTACAAATAATATTCGTCAAAAATCACCAGAATCGACTGTATTAGAATTTGAAAATTACAGTGAGGCATTTACAGCGTTAAAAGCAGGGAAAGGCGATGTATTAACGACAGATAATGCAATTCTTTACGGCATGGCAAAACAAGATTCGAATTATGAAGTTGTAGGGAAAATTTTCACGGATGAGCCGTACGGAATTGCGGTGCAAAAAGGTGCGGATGATTTGACGAAAGAGATTAATAGCTTACTAAAAGATATGAAAGCGAATGGGGAATACGATAAATTGTATGAAAAATGGATTGGTCAAAAACAGGAGAAGTAAGGTGATAGTTTCATTAATGGAGCTTTATTCTCATTGATAAATAGTAAGAGGATGAGGGATGCTCATCCTCTTCTTGTAAAGAAAGAGGGGAGAATATGTGCCTGATTTTTCTATATTGACGAATAACATTGATATGTATTTAGAGGGCTTTAAGTATACAGTTATGTCTAGTGTAATTGCGTTAATAGGCAGCTTTATTTTGGGAGTAATTTTGGCTGTAATGCGCATTGCGCCTATTCGTATTTTAAATTGGTTGGGAACGGCTTTTGTAGAGTTTGTAAGAAATATTCCACTCGTATTAATTGCATTTATATTTTATTTCGCTTTACCTGTAATAGGAATTACTTTAAATGGTTTTGTAGCAGGAACAGTTACGCTTACTGTGTATACTGCAGCTTTTATTGCGGAAGTCATTCGGGCAGGCATTTTATCAGTCGCGAAAGGACAAATGGAAGCAGCACGGTCTTCAGGGTTAACGTATGTACAGGCGATGTATTATGTTGTTTTACCCCAGGCGATGAAAATCGTAATCCCTCCTCTAGGAAATCAATTTCTCAATTTAGTAAAAAACTCTTCCATACTCGGAATTATCGCTGGTACCGATTTGATGTATCAAGGAGATTTAATTTCAACGAAGACATTTGTTACGTTCGACGTTTATATATTTGTCGGGATGTTTTATTTAATATTAACAATTCCGCTCAGTATGCTAGTGCGTTATTTAGAAAAACGCTTAGCAAAGGAGGCGGTGTAAATGGATTTTAAGGGAGCCATAACAGGTGATCATATTCTATTTTTATTAAAAGGATTGCTTATAACGTTAGAGGTAGCGCTCGTCGCGATTGTACTTAGTTTTATTATTGGTAGTGTAATAGGGATATTGCGCTACATGAAAATACCTGTCGTCTCACAAATATTAGGGATTATCGTTGAAGTGATTCGAAACTTACCACTACTTTTAATTATATTTTTCACGTATTTTGCACTTCCAGAAGCAGGCTTGAAATTAGAAATTATAACGGCCGTAATTGTTGCTTTAACAATATTTGAAGCAGCGATGATATCTGAAATTGTTCGAAGTGGTTTATTATCTATTGAAAAAGGACAGATTGAGGCCGCAAGATCTTCAGGATTAACGTATGTTCAAGCGTTGTGGCATATTATTTTACCACAAGCATTAAGAAGAATGGTCCCGCCGCTTGTCAGTCAGTTTATTTCATTGCTGAAAGATACATCATTAGCAGTTGTTATATCACTGCCAGAGCTTATGCATAATGCCCAAATTATTAGCGGACAGAATGTAAATTATACGATTCCAACGTTTATAGTAGTAGCTTGTATGTACTTTATCGTAAATTATAGTTTATCAATTTTATCGAGAAGATTAGAACTTCGTTGACTCTTACAATATATGTAAGGGTTTTTCCTTGTTTCTCCTTATTTTCCTCTAAATAGAATCTAAATCTTGCAATAATTAGATTTTTTATATTATTTTATCAGAAAAGTTTTAATTTTATATAGAAATTGTAATCGCTTTCGTGTATATTTTTATTATCAGAAAATTTTAACAAGATATAGGGGTATCGGTAGGGGGAGGATTTAGATGCAGCAACCAACGAATGAGAAATTACATCGTACGATGAAGAGTAGACATTTATTTATGATCGCACTAGGTGGTGTAATCGGGACTGGTTTTTTCTTAGGTTCAGGTTACACCATTAATCAGGCTGGACCAGGGGGAGCCATCCTTTCATATTTAGTGGGCGGATTTATTATGTATTTAACAATGCTTTGTCTTGGAGAGTTAACGGTAGCAATGCCAGTTTCAGGATCTTTCCAAAAGTATGCGACGAAGTTTATTGGACCAGGAACGGGCTTTATGATCGGCTGGCTATATTGGCTTGGCTGGGCAGTGACAGTAGGTTTAGAGTTAACGTCAATCGGTTTAATGATGAAAAGATGGTTTCCAAATGTTGATGTTTGGGTATGGTGTCTCGTATTCGGCGTTATTTTATATGCTTCAAACGCTATCTCAGCGAAGAGTTATGCTGAATTAGAGTTTTGGTTCTCTAGTATTAAAGTAGTTACAATTCTTGCGTTTGTTGTTCTTGGTGGTAGTGCATTATTAGGGTTTTTACCATACGATGGAAAAGAAGCAGCACCTCTTTTCTCTAACTTTGTAAGCGATGGCGGGTTATTCCCGAATGGACTAGCTGCCGTATTACTTACAATGATTACAGTTAACTTCTCGTTCCAAGGAACAGAGTTAATCGGGATTGCAGCGGGAGAAAGTGAAAATCCAGAAAAAACAATTCCACGTGCGATCCGTAATACAGTATGGCGCATTATGTTATTCTTCATTTTAACAATGACGATTTTAGTAGGATTAATTTCTTGGAAAGAAGCAGGGGTAATTGAAAGTCCATTTGTAGTTGTATTTGATAAAATCGGTATTCCATACGCAGCTGATATTATGAACTTCGTTATTATTACAGCGTTACTATCTGTAGCGAATTCAGGCTTATATGCGGCAACTCGTATATTATGGTCACTTGCAAATGAAGGAATGGCACCAACATCTTTCCAGAAAGTAAATAAGCGTGGTATTCCAATTACAGCGTTAGTCGTAACGATTGCGGTAGCTGGATTATCTCTATTCACAAGTTTCCTTGCAGAAGATACAGTATACATGTACTTATTATCGATAGCTGGTTTATCGGCTGTTTCAAGTTGGATCATTATTGCTTTATCGCAACTTCGCTTTAGAAGTCAGTATATAAAAGGCGGAGGAAAGTTAGAGGACTTAAAGTATAGAACACCACTATACCCGATTGTTCCAATTTTAGCTTTAATTACAAATAGCATCGTTGTTATTAGTTTAGCGTTTATTCCTGAACAAAGAATGGCGTTATACTGTGGTATTCCATTTATCATTTTCTGCTATATATATTATTATATGAGTAAGAAACGGAAGAAACCGATGAAAGTGGAGATGGAAAAAACAAATGAAACTAACAATCAAACACGATGATATAGAAGCAGATTTATCGTATGGTCAATTAGCGATTGGAAAAGAAAACGGGTATTCACCGTTACAATTACTCATTTCTTCTATCGCAGGATGTAGTGCAATTGTCTTCCGAACAATTTTAGAAAAGAAACGTATTACATACGATACGTTTACAATTGAGACTGAAATTGGTAGAAGTGAAGCTGTATCAAAACCAGTTGAAAGTGTTCATTTGCACTATAAAATCAAAGCACAAAACATTACAGAAGAGCAGTTGGACAAGGCGCTGCAACTTGCAGTGAAAAATTGTACGATTGTTCAATCTGTAAAAGATAGTATAAAGGTTACGGAAACAATTGAACTAATAAAATGAAACATAAAAACGTGAGAATACGGCTCTCACGTTTTTTATGTTTTTAATACAGGGGGGGAAATATGATGGAATGTTTAGGGTGTAAATTAGCCAACGAAGAAGAAATTATATATAAAATATATGAAGATGACTATGTAACATGTTTTTTAGATCATGAACCTTTCTATCCAGGACATACTTTAATTGTGCCAAAGCAACATGTTGTAGAAGTAGACGAATTAGATGATGTTGTAGCAAAATCCATTATGGATGCTTCTAAGCTGATTGCAAAATCGATTAAGGCATTATATAAACCTGACGGAATTACAATTTGCCAAAATGGTGGAATCTTTAACGAGTTAACACATTACCATATGCATGTCGTACCAAGATATAAAGAGCGCTCGTTTGCCGAGTTTTATACGGTACAGCTAGGAGAAAAGAAGAATTATAACTTGGAAGAGACAAAGAATTTGTTAAAAGAAGCGATAGAGCAAATACCGCCTACTGAAAAGGCATAAGAGGGATGTGCGTAATAGAACAGTCAGGAAAATTCTAATAAACAAAAGCCCAATTTCTTAGTTACAATAGAGAAATTGGGCTTTTGTGCTTTTGTTTATTCTATTATTAAATTTTATCTATAAAAAGATTTTGCAGTGTCACAAAATATATCGCTCATTCGTTATATAGAGTGAGAGGAGGAATTATATGAAAGTTACAAACAACGATTATGAAAAGATGGAAGAGCTATATGAGTTGTACGAACAAAAAATTTATTATGTAGCGTATTCTATTTTAAATAATATTCAGCAGGCTGAAGATGCGGTTCAAGAGACGTTTATTACTCTTTATAAGAACTTGGAAAAGCTCCATAGCTTGAGCACTGAAGAGCTTAAACGCTACATTTTGAGAATCGCGAAAAACAAGGCGATTGATAGTTACCGGAAAAATAAACGACATGAAACATTTTTAGAAGAATATGAAAGAGAATCAATAGAAGCGGTAGATGAAAATATTGAAGAGTGGGAAAAACGTAAAATGTCTGAGGTTCAAATTGATACATTGCTAACAGAATTAAGTGAATCTAACAGACAGGTGTTTAAGTATAAAGTCTTCTATAACTTAACGTATCAAGAGATTTCAAGTGTTATGGGTATAACCGAGGCTAATGTCCGCAAGCAGTTTGAACGCGCTCGAAAACGAATCCAAAATATGATAGGAGGTATACAACATGACGAATTCAAAGAACTCCAAAGAAATATATGAACTTGCTGAAAAAATTGCTTTAGATGATTTTGATAAACTCGAAGAACAACATGAATTTTCACATACATATACGCGCAAAAAGAAATTGTTTATGGAGGAAATGAAGCTGAAAGATGGACAACCGCAGAAACAGCGTAAAAAACATCGTATGTTAATCGCTGCTGCTTGCTTATTGATTGGCATGCCGACAACCGTTTTTGGGGCAGTGAAAGTCTATAATATGATTGTCCAAAAACAAAATTACGAAGTAAATGTTTCAGTAACAAACAAGGACTCGAAAAAGGCTGATAAGTGGTATAAGTTGAAAATCGATAAATTACCAGAAAATATGGAGGCAATTGATGACTCTGCTATGAAATATTCATTTAAAGATAACGACGCAAAGGGTGGCTTTTCATTTGCTCTTTGGAGAATAGGAGAAAATGCAGATTTTCAAACTTTGTATTCAAAAAGCTACGAAGAAAAAGAGATAAGTGGCAAGAAAGCAGTAATTGTTCATAAAGAAACTGGAAACAACAATGTAATGTTTGACAGAAAGGTCCTCCTCTTTTTTGAAAAAGAAGGAATTATGTTAGAAAGTTTTATTGGATCAGATGTAAATGAAGAACAAATGATGGATGTGTTAGGGAACATTTCACTTGAGCCTACGTCAAAAGAAAAGGCAGTACATATAACAGATTATGATAAAAAGTATTTTAGCGCAGCGGATGAACCTAAAAAAACTAAGGTGATTCCTTTGAAAAAAGATAGCAAACGACTATTTCATATAGGGCAAAAGGTTCCAGTAACGATATCTATGGATAACAGCCAAATTGAATATGTGATAGAAAAAGTTGAAGTTTTTGATTCGATTAAAGATTTTAAACAAGAGAACTTTAATGAAATGGGCTTAGGAATACTAAGCAGGAATCAGGCTTTGGATCAAGCTGGTCAATTGATACCATATAGAAGGGATAAATATAAAATTGGAAATGGTAAAGATTCAATTGATCAATTAGTAGAGTCAAAATTAGTTCATCCTAAATTTGTTTATCTAACAACAACAGTGAAAAATATAGATAAGCAGGCGACAGAAGAAATTTATATGCATCCATCTATAAAACTGCTTAAATCTGAAGGTAATGCATGGAACTACGCTAAAGAAGATGGAATTGCTGAGAAAAATATTATGACGGGCGAAGTTGATTATTTAGAACCTCACGGAGACGGGAAAAGCTTTTACAATATTGGCAGTATCCGACCAGGACAAACGGTGAAGGTTAATTTAGGTTATTTTGTAGATGAGGATAAACTAGATTCAATCTTTTTGGATGCTTTCAAATACAGAGGGACTGGTGACACTGAAAATATGAATGCGAAACATCGTTGGTGGTTTGATATTCGTCAATAGTAAAAACAATAGGAAAAACTGAACCAAAAAGCTGCTTATGTTTAGCAGCTTTTTTCGTCTCCATACATATGTAAAACTTCTTTCGCACGTATACGTAAACCATCTATTAATTCTTTCGGTTCTAACACTTGTGCATCTTTTCCAAGTCTATAAAATAAAGGTGTAATAAAATTGATTTCTCCTTTATCAATTGGTGAATGTATATATCCTGTCCCGTCTTCATTTACTACAACGAATTCTTCAAGGTAAGGCACGCTTTTACATTGGCGCACACCTTCTGTCGTTAATAAGACATGTAACTGGGTAGGAATGTTTATGATGTTAGAGCTAGAGTCAAACCATTCTTCTAAATTCATGAACGTACTTTCATTTTCTTCCATCGATAATATGGAGAGAATACGATCGACGCGATACAGTAATATTTTTTTTCTACTAAAGTCGTAGGATGGTAAGTACCATAGCCCGTCATGAGCATATACACCGATAGGATGAACATGTTTTGTTTTTATCCCCGATTTAGATTCGTATTGAAAGTGTAAATTTTTATTTTCAATAGCCGCGGTTAACACTTCGTTTAAAAGTGGTGTATCAATTGTTCTCTTCGGATTCCAAAAGGCGATATAAGAATGTATTTTATCAACTTTCGCTTTCGCATCATGTTGTAGGGAGCTATACAGTTTATGTGTAACGGAATTGATTTCTGTGTTAAAAGGTAAGTCTCGATAGTAACTTAAAGATTGAAAAGCAAAAAAGATGGAGACTGCTTCTTCTTCCGTAAATAAGATAGGTGGAATGATTCTATTCGTTAATACTTTATAGCCTCCGTTACGACCTTGTTCTGCGTAAATGGGTAATCCCATATCACTTAAATCTAAAATGTATCTATGGACAGTACGAACGGAGATATTAAATTCATCAGCTATTTCTTGAGCTGTAAATGTCTTTTTGGCAGAAGCAAATATAAGAATATCTAATAAGCGTTTAGCTTTTGACAAATGTATCACCTTTTTCTTTTTAACATGACATAAAGTGTCATGTTTTATTGTTAGTATATTGTTTACATCATATGTTATCAAGATGAGATATAAGGAGGAAAAAATATGTCACGTGAAATAGTTTTATTTATTGCGGCGAGCTTAGATGGATATATTGCGAAAGAAAATGATGATTTAGAGTGGTTAATGGAAACCGAAGGAGAGGGAGATAACGGTTATACAGAAATGTACGAAACGATTGATACAATAATTATGGGAAAGAAAACATACGATTATGTAGTAGAGCATACGGAAACATTCCCGTACTTAGATAAAGCATGTTATGTTTTTTCTCGTTCAGAAAAAGGTTCAGACGGAAACGTGGAGTTTGTAAATGAAGATGTAGTGGAGTTTACAAAAAGGTTAAAAGCACAAGAAGGATCTAAAATATGGATGGTCGGTGGAGGAGAGCTACTGAGAGAATTCTTTAAGAATAATCTAATTGATGAATATATCGTTACGATTACACCGCATATATTAGGTTCTGGAGTTCCGTTGTTTCAAGACAAGAACCCGGAAATTAATTTAACTTTAACGGATACGAAACGTTTTGGGCAATTTGTAAATTTATATTATGAGGTAAAGTGAATAACCTACCAATGAATAGACCAAATCACATCTGATTTGGTCTATTCTTATTCCTAGTTATATCAATATTTATCTGTCTTTAACATATCAATTAACATAAGGGATAACATATTAATTTCGATAATTCAAAAGGGAAATTGTAATTTTATGTTGAAATGAATATGGAAATTATGAAGAAATGTACTTAGATTACTGAGGTGGTTGTCTTGAATAAAGGGAGTGAGGAATTGGATGAAAAGAAACTATTAAAATTAGTTTTAGAAATTCAAGAGCTACAAGATTTTGGAGAAGATTTTGAACATAAACTGACTGTATTTGAAAAGAGTGTTCCTTATCCACGTGCAAAAGAATTATTTTTTGCTGACTACGGTGCAGAATACATTGTAAAAAGAGCTATTAATCATAAAAATATAAAGTTAGGAGAGTTAAATAGAGAAGAGTTAGTTACCTTGGTTCAAAAACTTATGGATACAGAAGGAGAAGAATGGGAGCTGGCAATTTGGTTGGACATGGTTAAATCGTCTGTTATTGACCCTAAAATAAGTGATTATATTTTCTGGAGTGATGAAGAATTAACTGCCAGAGAAATTATAGATAAAGCATTGGCTTATAAACCATTACAAATATAAAGTGTGTTACTTTAAGTAGAATTAAAGATTCTTTTTAGAATAAAGAGTGTGAAATGAATATGTTTAGAAATTTATTTAAGTTTTGTCTTTAATTTGATTTAAGCTAAAGGAGAATTTAGTTCAATAAGAAAATAAAAGACGCCTAGAGTTTTTGAACTCTGGGCGTTTTCATATGCTAATTATGATGTGATTTTGTAAATCAAAACTGAACTTGTTAATTGATGATAGTTGTATTTCTATATAGATGGCAATGAAATGATAAAGCAAGACCCATGATCGACTTCGCTCGTTACAGTAATATTCCCGCCGTGTAGTTCTACAATTTCTTTCACGATAGATAGCCCTAAACCAGTTCCGCCTGTAGCTCGTGATCTTGCTTTATCAACTCGATAAAAACGGTCGAAAATGTGAGGGAGGTCTTCAGGCGGAATACCTTCGCCTTCATCTTCAATTGTAATGGAGATACTTTTATGTTCTTCTGTAACAGAAATGTTTATATGAGAATGTTCTTTTGAATGTCTATAAGCGTTATTTAAAATGTTTATTATAACTTGTTCAAATCGCTGTTCATCTAAGTTTACTAGCAGTGAAGGAGGACAAGAGAAAGAGACTTTAATGTATCTTTCTTTATATATGGTATTTACTTTTTCGGCTATGCGAGTAAGGAAGGTGTGTAAGTGTACTTCCTTTACTTGAATAGAAAAGTTATGTTGTTCCATTTGTGCAAGTGAAAATAAATCTTGAACTAAGTTCGTAATATAATCAGACTCATCTTTTATAATAGATAAATATCGCAAACGTTGCTCAGGAGATGTGGTTTCTTTTAAAGCAATGTCAGCGTAACCTCTTACGTATGTTAACGGTGTTCGTAATTCATGAGCAACACTTGCTAGAAATTCACTTCGCTCTGTTTTCATATAATGTAAATCATTAGCGAGCGTTTGAATGGATGAGGTTAGTTCACCAATTTCATCATTTCGAGTAGTCGTTAATGAAACAGATAAATCGCCTTTACTCATTTTTTCAGTGGCATGTTTCATGTGTAACAATGGTTTTGTTAACAACCGTGATAATAGAAAGATGGTGATGGCTGTTAATAGAAACGTAATGACTCCGGCAATAATGAATTGTCTTGTTAGCCCGTTAACCATTTCCTCAATCGATTCTGTTCCGAGAAACATATATACGTAGCCTTCTGTTTTTCCTGCTACTATAATGGGGCTAACTGTACATATATAATTAGATGTTTTCCAATGATTTTCTATAATTGCTCCGTCATGATCTGTCCGTGTTTGCATTTTTTCAATATGCTTTTTTATAGTAGTATTTATTTCGTTGGATTTAGCTAGTACATCCTTATTGGCATTTGTAATAACGACAGTGGTTTCGGCTTCGGATTCCATTAGTGCAACATGGGAGATTGTTTGCTTATCAAAATACTTTTCAAGGACATCTCGGTGACTATTTCCGCGCTTTAATAAAGCTGTCATTTCTTCGTTTACTCTATTGTTGACAAGGCTATAATAAAGCAAGACAAATAGAACACTTTCGATTAAAAGTGTAACAATTAAAAAATAAAATCCGAGTTGAATAGATATTCGCTTCATCGTTTTGCTCCTTAATCTACAGTATCAATCCACCGATATCCGACTCCGTAAACAGTTTTTAAATGATGATCAATAGGAAAATTTACTTTTCGTAATTTATCACGCAAATTACGAATATGTGAATCGACTGTTCTATCTTCTGTATTTGTATTTAATCCCCAAATTCGTTCAATGAGCTGATCGCGGCTTAACACGTAGTTCACATGACGTAAAAATAACCCGAGTAAGGAAAATTCGATTGGAGTGAGAAGAAGTTCTTCATTATAGACAGAAACGAAATGCTTTGCCTCATCCCATAAAATGCCGTGATATTGGATTTGCGCGTGTTGATTCGTTCGCCTTAAAACAGCTTCAATTCTTGCGAAAAGCTCTTCTTCATGGAAAGGTTTGGTTACATAATCATCCGCTCCAAGTTTTAACCCTTGGATGACATCTACCGTTTGATCACGGGCCGTTACCATAATGATAGGAACGTTACTAAAGGATCGAATTCTTTTGCACGTTTCCCACCCATCCATCTTTGGCATCATAATATCGAGTAAAACAAATTTGAAGTTTCGATTTTCTATATGTGAAATAGCTTCTTCCCCAGATACTGCACATACGCAATTGTATCCGATTGGAGTAAGATAAAGCGTTAATAATTCAAGCATTCTCGGCTCATCATCTACGAGTAGTATATCGACCATAGAGTACCTCCGCATTTGTAGTTATTACTTAAATTGTAAGTCAAAATCATGAAGAAATGGTGCAGATTATCATGCATCTGCATAATTTCTTCAGAATTGCTTGTTATTGTAAAGTTGAAATTCCATTTTAGGTAATCATATTGGCTCGAAAACGATTCAAATGGAGGCGGTATAGTGAAACAGATGACCCGAATTTTTGGGATAACAATAATTGCGGCGGTTGGTCTTGCGGCGTGTGGACAAACGAATACAGATCATAAAAATCATGAATCTACAAAAGAGAAGAAAACAGAGCAAAAGGAAATGAAAATGAATCAGGAGGTAACTGCGCCTAAAGAAATGAACGAAGGTGCATCGAATGGTTTATTAACGACAAGTTTAAAAAATGTAACGAGATTAAACACAAACGATCCTCTGCAAATGGCAGTATTAACTTCGCAAACGATATGGCCAGCAACGCATAAAGAGAATCAGCCAGGCGCTATTATTTTAGTACCAGTAAACGAGTGGCAATTAGGTATTGCGAGTGCGGATCTTATTCACCATCCGAATAACGGGCCGATTTTATTTATAGAAAAAGAAAAGGTACCCGAAGTGACGTTAAAAGAAATAAAACGATTAAATCCGCTCGGAACGAAAGATGGAACACAAATTATGGTGATGGGGGATATAGGTGAATCTACCCTTGAGCAATTAAAAGAATATAAAGTAAAGCAAATAAAAGAAACGGATCGAGCTACATTTGCTAAAGAAGTGGATAAAGAATATGCCGATATAACAGGAAGCTACCCGAATAGTGTTATTATCGGTTCGTCTGAAGAAGAAGGACGTTTATATACAACACCAGCTGTAAATTGGATTTCTCACATGCCAGAACCGCTTTTATATACTGAAAAAAATAAAGTGCCAGAAGCGACAATAGAGGCATTAAAGATGAGAAAAGATAAAGCGAATATATATGTATTAGGACCAGAAAAAATTGTTTCAAAAGCAGTAGAAAAAGAGTTAAGTAAATACGGGAAAGTAACGCGTATTAGTGGTGAGACCCCAACAGAAAATTCGGTTGCATTTGCGAGGTTTAAAGATGAAAAGACGAAATTTGGCTGGGGGTTCACAAAACCAGGTCACGGTTTATCATTTGTTTCAAGCAAAACACCAGATTTAGCAGTTGCTGGGGCACCTTTTTCTCATATGGGTAAACACGCACCTGTTGTATTATTAGAAGAAGGTAAAGCTTCACAACCAGTGTATGACTTCCTCGCTAGTATTCAACCGAAGTTTAAAGATGATCCAACGCTTGGACCGTATAACCACGGCTTCTTATTAGGAAGTACGAGTGATATTTCATTTGAAACACAAGGTATATTGGATGAGAGGTTAGAGATTGTGCAAGAAAGTGGTCAAGGTCACGGTGGACATTAATAAAATGAGAGAAGACGCTATGAAGGTAGCGTCTTTTCTTTAGGAAACTTTTACATAGCAAAAATATCTCTACTCGTTATATAATATCCTTCGTGCAGTCGGCTTAGATTTTCTTATGGAGAAAATCAAATGATAAAGTGAAACTTTAATCAGTGGGGGGGGTGTTCATCCCCCACTGATTATTAGTTGAACCAATCGGGCTTTTATGGGCAGTTGATCCCCACCCAACTTCTTTGCTTCCGCTGAATTTTGAGGTGGGGGTCTTACTGCCCGTTAATACGGGATAAAAGAGTAGAGGAGTGGTATTTTGTTTCAAACGATAAAAAATGACTGGTTCTCCAACGTGAAAGGGGATGTGCTATCAGGAATTGTCGTTGCTTTAGCGTTAATTCCTGAAGCGATTGCTTTCTCAGTTATTGCAGGCGTGGATCCGACCGTTGGGTTATACGCAGCCTTTTGTATTGCAGTTACCATTTCATTTGTTGGCGGAAGAACTGGGATGATTTCAGCTGCAACAGGTGCAATGGCATTATTAATGGTGACGCTTGTTAAAGATCATGGTTTGCAGTATTTATTTGCTACAACGATATTAACCGGTATTGTCCAAATTATTTTTGGCGTGTTCAAACTGAGCTCATTTATGAAGTTTATTCCTAAATCTGTTATGAGTGGTTTTTTAAATTCACTTGGAATTTTAGTTTTTACAGCGCAATTGCCACATTTTAAAAATGCAGCTTGGCAAATGTATGCACTTGTCGCATTAGGACTTGTAATTATATATGTATTTCCACGTATTACGACGGCTGTACCGTCTACACTTATTTCCATTATTATTGTGACAAGTATTGCACTTATGAGCGGATTACAGTTAAAAACAGTCGGGGATATGGGAAGTTTACCGAAAGAATTACCGTTCTTTAGCATTCCTAATGTACCGTTTACACTTGAGACATTAGGGATTATTTTACCGTACGCAGTTATGCTTGCAATTATCGGTTTACTAGAGTCATTATTAACAGCTTCAGTTTTAGATGATATGACGCATACGGAAAGTAATAAACATAAAGAAGCACGTGGACAAGGTATTGCAAACATTGTCGCTGGTTTCTTCGGAGGAATGGCAGGATGTGCAATGATTGGACAATCTGTTATTAATATTAAATCAGGTGGACGAGGTCGTTTATCGACATTTGTAGCAGGCGGGTTTTTAATCGTATTACTATTCGTTTTAGGTGATTATGTTGTTCATATTCCGATGGCAGCTTTAGTTGCAGTTATGATCATGGTTTCAATTGGAACATTTGATTGGAACTCTGTAACAACGATTCATAAAGTACCAAAAGGAAACGCATTTGTTATGATCGTAACAGTTGTGATTGTCCTAATTACACATAATTTAGCATTAGGTGTAATTATCGGAACAGTAATTAGTGCGGTTTTATTTGCATTTAATATGGCAAAGATTCACGTGAAACATTTATATATTGAAAATAAGAAAATATACGAAATTCATGGTCAACTTTTCTTTGCATCTACAGCAGACTTTATAAAAAATTTTGCATTTGAGGAAGATATAAAAGAAATTGAGTTGAATTTTACTCACGCACACGTATGGGATGATTCAGCGGTAGCAGCAATTGATAAAGTTATCATGAAGTATGAACAAAGTGGCGTGAAAGTAAGTATAACGGGATTAAATGAACGAAGCTCGAAGATTATTTCAAACTTAGCTATTTATAATAAAAGAATTGCTAGTTAGAAGCCTCCTTTTTAGGGGGCTTTATTATATAATACGGGTAGGATAACGAAAAGGGGATTCAGCATATGTACAAACAAATTATATTAGCATGTGACGGTTCTGAACATGCACTTCGAGCAGCGGAACATGCAACATATATTGCGAAATGTAGCGAAGAAACAAATGTTGAAGTTGTGTACGTAGTAGATAATAGAACGGCAAAATCAGATATTATACAAGGTCAAACAGATTTAGAAACAATATCGGCTAGTCGAAAAGATAAATTAAAAGAGATTGAAAGTTTATTAAAGAAAGAGAACATTTCTTATAAAATTACGATATTACATGGCGATCCAGGAGATACGATTGTTCAATATGTAAATACAGGAGACATAGATCTTGTTATCGCTGGAAGTAGAGGATTAAATACACTGCAAGAGATGGTGCTTGGTAGTGTAAGTCATAAAATAGCAAAACGAGTGAAATGCCCGGTAATGATTATAAAATAATATGAGTGAGAAATTTTGTAGTGTAAGCAAGACCTTGATATAATTCGAGGTCTTTTTTGACGTATAAAGGGAGAGAGCTTGGACATACTAGATATATAAGTTTAAAGGGAAATTATTAACTTACAAATTTGTAAGTTTGTTGTTAGGAAAATCGATGTTATGAAAATTTTCCCATTGGTAAAATAAGAGTATCAAAGGGGAGATAGGGAGGATGGAAGCGATGAAATCATTTCAAAATTTATCATATAGTCAAGGGGTAAGCTTAATTTGTTTAGGAGGATTTGCTGCATCTGTTACGTTAGCTGTTTTAATAAAAATGATTCATCAAATCTTTTAATATTGGAGTAGGGAAGGAATTGATTGTTATTAATAGCAAGAGAAGGGTTATAAATAAAAAATAGCTCCTAGCATGTACCTCAGTGCTAGGAGCTATTTTCTTATTTCTCTGTTTCTGCTTTATCGCTTGTTACGCTAACGTTACCCCATTTGTATTGATCCTCTGGTGTATATTTATAATCTTTTACGCGATTATTTACACCTTTTAAGTCAAATTTATAATGAAGTGGAATTAATGGTACTTCATCGTGAACTAATTTTTGCCATTTATCGTATACATCTTTACGGTACTTTTCATCGGCTGCTTTTGGAGAAATACCTTCTTTTAATAATTCTGTGTTTTTGTCGCTAGACCAACGTGTGTAATTGAACGCTGCATTTTTAGCCCAAATACCAGAAGGATCTGGATCAGATGCAGTTCCCCAAGCTGCAGAGAAAATATCAACTTTTGGATCATCTTTTTTAATCATATCGTAGAATGAGTTGAATTCATGCAAGCGACCATCAAGAAGCTCTACTTTTAGGCCGATGTCTTTCCAAGATTGAATAAAGAATTTTGCAAGTGGTTCACTTACATCGCTACCACTCATTGATAAGAAATTAGCTTTAAATTCTTTACCATTCGGGTCTTCACGGAATCCATCTCCGTTCGTATCTTTATAGCCAGCTTCATCTAATAATTTTTTAGCTTTCTCTACATCTTTATCATAGGCACCAATTTTATTGTTATGATATTTTGGTAGAGATGGTGGAATTGGTGAGTTAGCCGGATAACGTAGGCCATGATATAATTTTTCACCAATTTCTTTTCGATCAATAGCATAAGCCATTGCTTGACGTACACGAACATCTTTAAATTTCTCCTTATCCATCACTACTTCTTCTTTTTCTTTATCCATATGGCCTAACTTAAAGCCGATATAGCTATAGTATAAATCGGTTTTACCGACTAATTGTGCATTTTTTAATTTACTTACATTTGGATACTGATCTGCACTTACTTCAGCAATGTCAATATCACCATTTTTTAAGGACGCGTTAACAACGGAAGGGTTAACAACTTTTAAAACCATGCTTTTCAGCTTTGGTTTTCCGCCATAATAGTCATCAAAACGTTCAAATTCAACGGATTCTCCAGGAGTAATTTTCTTCACTTTAAAAGGTCCGAAACCAATTGGGTTTTTACGGATTTTATCAGACTCTGCTAATTTATCGATTGGTACATCTCCTAAATATTTCTTATGAAGAGGATATGCCCAAAGTCCAGTTTTCACTGAAGGATTCGGTTCTTTAAACGTAATCGAAATTGTTTTTGGATCCGTTACCTTGATACCTGAAATTTTTTCGGCTTTTCCATTGTGGTAATCTTCCATACCTTCAATCATTTGCATTTGAGTGTCATAGCGAGAACCAGCATATTGTTTGCTACCAATTACTAGATAAGAGTATTCTAAATCCTCAGCAGTAACAGGGTTTCCATCATGCCATTTTACATTATCTTTGATTTTTAGTGTAATTGTCTTTTTATCTTTAGAAATTTCATATGTAGCAGCACCATCATTCGTGTATTCCCAGTTTTCGTCATTTGATAATAAAGATTCATCGAAAATTGTAATGACCTGGTTATCAGGATCTCCTTCATATACGGCGAAGTTCAAAAGTCCTTCAAATGGTGTGTTAGAAACAAGACCATATGTTAATGAACCATCTTTAACTTCCTTTTTATCATTTTTAACAGATGCACTAAATTTATTTGTATCTACTTTTTTTGTGCTGCTCGTTTTTTCACTACCACCACTGCCCCCACATGCTGAAAGTAGTAATGTTGAAACTGCAAGTGTACTTAATACTTTGAAAAACTTTGGCTTATTTGTCATTTCTTCCACCCCTTATCCTTTTCTTTGTCTTGCGTCGGCCGAACGGCGTAGCGCTTGACCAATAAAATTTATACACAGCATCAATGTTAAAATCATGATTGATGCGGGTAACCAAATCCACCATTTTTCTTGTAATACATCTGGATTTCTAGCATAACTAACAAGTGTACCAAGGCTTGGTGTACTTTCTGGTAGACCAAACCCTAAGAAGGTTAGACCAGATTCAATACCGATGTTTCCAGCAAGGTTTAATGTAACACTAACAATGATAATCGAACTTAAGTTAGGTAGTACTTGGAAAAGAATGATCTTCCAGTTTGGTGTACCTAAAGTTTTTGATGCAGAGACATAATCGAGTTCTTTTTCAGTTAATACTTTTGAGCGAATTAATCTTGCCTTTCCTGTCCATAAGAACACGCTCATAATTAAAATGAAAGTGAAGATATTGAATGTAGGAACAAGTGTAATAAATACAATTACAAGCATTAAAAATGGTAAAACCATTACAAAATCGATAATGCGCATAATGATATTATCAATTGCTCCTCCAAAATAACCGGCAATTAATCCAATGGAAAGGCCAATTAAACAAGAAAGAATAGTAATCGCTAATCCAATTGTAAATGAGTTACGCGTACCAATAATAAGTTGGCCGAAAATATCGCGTCCTCCATAATCTGTTCCTAACCAATGTTCAGCAGAGGGAGGAGCATAAATAGCGAATAAATCAACTCGTACAATATCTTCTTGTTTCATAATAAAAGATGTTGCGTAGACTGCTAGTAATAAGATTGCTAGGAAAACAAGTGAAAACATTGCTAATTTATCTTTACGAAGTTCTCGCCACATAATAGAGAAACCAGAAGGGCTTTTTTCGAAATTAATAACTTCAGTTTGTTTTTCAGGGTTTGCTAACATAACGTCATCTCCTTTCTTTAATCAATACGAATACGTGGATCGACGATGCTTAGAATAATATCTGAAAGGAGAGTTCCAAGTAACGTTGCAAATCCAGTAAACATAACGAGTGCAGTTATTACACTAAAATCGCGTTGAGAGATAGATTGTATAAATAGTTGTCCAATTCCCGGATAGCTAAAAATGCTTTCTAAGAAGATAGCACCGCCAACTAATCCTGTAATTTCATAACCTAAGAACGCTGCAATTGGTAAGAATGAATTTCGTAAAATATGTCTAGAATAGATTTTTGATTCTGGAACACCCTTTGCTCTTACTGTACGCACAAAATCTTTATGTTTCGTATCAATAATTTCGCTTCGTAAATATTGAACCGTACCAACTGTCGCAATTAATGCACCAGATAAAGCTGGTAATAGCATGTGATTCAATTTGCTTAAATAGTAAGCAAATGTACCTGTTGCAACTTGAGGATCAACGCTACCGCCGGTTGGGAATATTGCAAACTTAAATCCGAATAGGAAGAGCATAATTAATGCAAATATAAATAGTGGTGTAGCAAAACCTAGATAGTTGTAAAGGGTAATGAGTCGATCAGCCCATGTATCATTCCACCGCCCACTTATAACTCCTAGTGGTATGGCAATTAAATAAGTAAGAATAAGAATAACAAGTGCTAAAGATACTGTATTTCCAAGTCGTTCTCCAATTAAATCGGTTACTTTCATTTTATGTGCATAGGAAATACCAAAGTCACCTTGGGCTGCATTTTTAATCCAGCGAACATATTGTGTTGCAACTGGGTCATTTAATCCAAGCTTTTCACGTTGTTCTTCAATCACTTTTGGATCCGCTTTTGGATTCATTGCTCTGCCGGTTAAGGCATCGCCTGGCATTGCCTTAGCTAATAGAAAGACAAGTACACTTAACACGAATAATTGCGGGATCATCACTAAAAATCTCCGTAATATAAACTTCCACATGTTTTATCACTCCCTTATGGTAATGCCACCCGGTGCGTTGGCGAGATTGCTTTTAAGTCATAAGCACGACCGTTTTCATTGAAATAATTTTCGTATGATTTCTCGTATTCAGAGCTTACTTGTTGACGGAGCTTACGCTGTCTCTCTCTGTTTTCAGGACGAATATCAGGAATTGCTGATATTAGGCGCTTTGTATAAATATGTTGCGGATTACTATAAATTTCTGCACTAGTTGCTTCTTCGACAATGCGTCCGCGATACATAACACCGATACGATCACACATATGACGAATTACACCTAAATCATGACTAATGAATAAGTATGTTAGTCCGAGCTCAGCTTGTAAATCTTGCAAGAAGTTTAATACTTGTGCTTGTACAGAGACGTCAAGCGCAGATACTGGCTCATCAGCAATAATAAGCTTCGGTTTTAATGTAAGAGCGCGCGCAATACCAATCCGCTGCCTTTGCCCGCCGGAAAATTCATGTGGATATTTATAAATTGACTCTGGATTTAGACCAACTTTATCAAGATATTCTTGAACCGCTCTACGTTCTTCATCAGGTGAGAGCTTCTCAAAATTTCGAAGAGGCTCAGCAATAATGTCGAGAACACGTTTCTTCGGATTTAATGATGAATAAGGATCTTGGAAAATCATTTGAATATCTTTTCGTTGTTCACGTAGCTCAGAGCGACTTAATTTTGTTAAATCTCTATTATTAAAATGAATGCTACCCTCTGTTGCTTTCGTTAAATGCATAATTGCTTTACCCGTTGTTGATTTGCCACTTCCTGATTCACCAACGATCCCGTATGTTTCACCCGGCTGTAATTCAAAACTTACACCATCGACAGCACGCACGTAATCTAATGTGCGGCCGAAGAAACCACCTTTAATTGGAAAATGTACTTTTAAATCTTCTACTTTAAGCAGTGCCATGAGCTACGTCATCTCCTTTCTTATCTTGGAAGTTGAAATGCTTGTAGCAAGTACAACGTACCCAATGGTCTGGTTTTACTTCATGTAAAATTGGATTTTCCTCGTGTTGATCAGGTCTAATCCATGGAATTCGAGCTTGGAAGCGACAACCTGTGCGAGGAAGCTTCGCTAACGAAGGAACGACCCCTTGAATTACATGCAATTTTTCTTTTTCACCATACGCAGATGGAATGGAGTTTAATAGAGAACGAGTATATGGGTGAAGAGGGTTGTTAAAAATCTCTTCAACTTTTCCTGTCTCTACAACTTGTCCGGCGTACATAACGACGATACGATCGGCTGTTTCTGCGACAACACTTAAATCATGAGTAATTAAAATGATGCCCATTTTCGTTTGTTCTTGAATAGATTTTAGTAAGTCTAAAATTTGTGCTTGGATGGTTACGTCAAGAGCCGTTGTTGGCTCATCCGCAATAATGAGTGCTGGGTTACAAGCAATTGCAATTGCGATAACAATTCTTTGTCTCATTCCGCCAGATAATTCGTGTGGGTATTGTTTATATGTAAGTTCTGGTTTTGGAATACCAACTTGATGAAGTAGTTCTAAGGTGCGTTCTTTTTTTTCAACTTTTGAAAGGCTTGTGTGGTAGTCTAAGTTTTCTTCGATTTGCTTTCCAACTGTCATAAGAGGATCGAGTGCTGTAAGAGGTTCTTGGAAAATCATACCGATGTTTGATCCGCGTACTTTATTCATTTCTGCGGCTGACATAGTTAGTAGATCCTTATCTCTATAGTTAAGCTGCCCTTGTAATTTTGTATTTGCTTCATTATGCAGTCGCATAATAGAAAGGGCAAGTGCACTTTTTCCGCAACCTGATTCACCAACTATCGCGACAATTTCATTTTCATGGACAGTTAACGAAACATCATCAACTGCGGCATGATAGTGATCTTGTATGCGAAAGGAAGTCTGTAAGTTTTCAATGCGAAGAAGTGGATTCTTCATGGCTATCCCTCCATCTTTTCTGAAAAGACTAAATATTTTGTATGTTGTTGTTATTTTAATATAAATTGACAATGTTTGACAAGCATAAGTTGAGAAAATATTCAAAAATCTTTTTATACAGAGATTGAATGCTGTTATATAAGGGATTGAAGTTAGTTGAAAACGCTAACATATATGTGAGAGGGAAATAAATCTTTTGTAAGAAAAAAGTATTATATGTAGAAAAAAGAGAGGTGTTCTGGAAAGAACAGTCTCTCTTTTTTTGATAAGAATAATATTAGTACTTAAGCTTGTTTTTGTTTTGCAGATCCTGTCTTTAAAGTAAGAGCAAGGAAGAACATTGCAAGTACACAAGATACAAGTAATAAGATGAATCCGCCATCCCATCCGAATGCATCAACGATAAAGCCCATAGCTGCGCTAGCAAAAGTAGCTCCACCTAGGTAACCGAAGAACCCAGTTAAACCAGCTGCAGTTCCAGCAGCTTTTTTTGGTGCTAAGTCTAGTGCGTGTAGGCCGATTAACATAACAGGTCCGTAAATTAAAAATCCAATCGCGACAAGTGCGATACTATCAACCATTGGATTACCAGGAGGATTTAGCCAGTAAACAAGAACGGCGATAAATACACCAACCATAAATAAAATACCAGCAGGTGCGCGGCGCCCTTTAAATAGTTTATCACTCATCCATCCGCAAAGAAGTGTACCTGGAATACCAGCCCATTCATATAGAGCGTAAGCTGTACGAGAGCTACTATGAGTGAAACTTTTTTCCTCTACTAAATAAGTAGGAGCCCAGTCTACAACGCCGTAACGTACGAAATAAACGAAAACGTTCGCGATAGCGATGTACCATAAAAATTTATTGTTTAGTACGTATGTAAATAAAATTTCTTTTACTGAAAGTTCGCGTTCTCGATCTTTTACTTTTTCATCTGATGGATATTCTCCAGTATGTTCTTCGATAGAAGGTAATCCACAAGATTGAGGTGTATCTCTCATCGTAATTAATACATAAATACCAACTAAAATTGAAAGAATACCTGGGAAGTAAAAAATACTCTTCCAGTCATTTGCGAAGAAGTATAAGCCTAATGTCACAAGAGAAGGCATAAGCGCGCCACCGACATTATGAGCAACGTTCCAAATAGACATTTTTGTACCACGTTCACTAATAGAGAACCAGTGAACCATCGTACGACCACAAGGAGGCCATCCCATACCTTGTACCCATCCATTTAAAAACTGAAGGACAAACATAAGTATAATGCTCGTTGTAATGAAAGAAAATGAGCCGAAAATAATATTAATGATACCTGATAAAAATAGCCCAGCTGCTAAAAAGTAGCGAGGATTACAACGGTCGGATACGATACCCATAAGAAATTTACTTAATCCGTAAGCGATAGATACTGCTGAAAGGATAACCCCAAGTTCCCCTTTACTAAAGCCTTGTTCGATTAAGTATGGCATCGCTAGTGAAAAGTTTTTTCGAACAAAGTAGTAACCTGCGTAGCCGATGAAGATACCTAAGAATACTTGTAAACGTAATTTACGGTATTCGCTATCAACGCGATCAGCTGGTAAGCGTTCCGCGTGGGGCGCAGGCTTAAATAATTGTGTGAAAAACATAAAATGAAAATCCTCCCCTAATGAATTCGAAATGTTGTAAGTCAGAGAGAATATAAAAAGGCCATGAAATATAAAAAAGTTTCCTTTTTTATGATTCATAGCCGTATACTCCGATTCTCCGTGACTGTCAATATTAACTTCGTCGAAAATTATACAACTTTGTGACAGAAATGTAAACGTTTTTATAAATAAAAAGTGTTGACGGATTTTGTTTGTGGGATTAATATTTAAATACGTTAAATATTTTATTGCTTAAATAAGAGGTGGATAACATGCCAAATGATATGACGCATATCGATAAAATTCAAGCTCTTGCCTTTTCGATTGGAAAGAAAATGCAGACGGAGTTATTAGAACAAATGCAAGCAACAGGACTTACACCACCGCAGTTTTATATTTTAAAGATTTTAGATCATTACGGTGCTTCAAGAGCGACAAAATTAGCAAAAAAGATGTATGTAAAGCCTAGTGCAATTACAGTGATGATTGATCGCCTAATTGACCAAGAGCTTGTAGAACGCTATCACGACAAAGATGACCGTCGTGTTGTCATCATTGAGTTGACAAAAAAGGGGAAAGCTAGAGTAGAAGAGGCAATGACCGCTCGTAATGAGCATATTGCAAAATATTTCTCACATTTAGAATTACAAGAAAGAGAAGATTTGTTACGCCTCTTTGAGAAATTAGAAACAATTATTTGCGGGACACAAGAGAAAAAAGAGAATAACTAAGAGGAATTGAGGAGATTACATGGAGCAACAAGAAAACATAAATAGAAAGTTGCTGTTAATTGGTTTAATAATCGCGATGCTATTTGCTGCATTAGATGGAACCATTGTTGGTACAGCAATGCCGCGTATCGTCGGTGAACTAGGCGGATTAAGTTTAATGACGTGGTTAACAACAGCTTATATGTTAACATCAACGACAGTTGTACCAATTGCAGGTAAATTAGCGGATTTACTTGGCCGTCGTAACGTATATATTACAGGACTAGTTATCTTTATGGTTGGTTCGGCGTTATGTGGTATGGCAAATGGTATGACAGAATTAATTATTTTCCGTGGTATTCAAGGTCTTGGTGGCGGTATTATGATGCCAATGGCTATGATTATTATCGGAGATATGTTTACGGGAAAAGAACGTGCGAAATGGCAAGGTATTTTTGGTGCGTTATACGGTCTTGCTTCTGTAATTGGACCACAAGTGGGTGGCTGGATTGTAGACGCAGTGAACTGGAGATGGGTATTCTACATTAACTTACCAGTTGGTATTTTAGCAACAATCTTTATTGCAATGGGATTAAAGTCACATAAACAAACAGGACCGATCAAAATTGATATTGCTGGAATCTTTACGATGATTCTCGGTGTTGTAAGTTTATTACTTGCATTAACGTTTGGCGGAAAAGATTATCCATGGGATTCTTGGCAAATTATCGGTTTATTTGCATTAGCTCTAATTGGTATTATTAGCTTTGTTATCGTTGAAACGAAAGCAGAAGAACCGATTTTACCGATGCATTTCTTTAAAAATCGCACGTTTACAATACTGAATGCGATTGGTTTCTTTATGAGTATCGGAATGTTCGGTGCGATTATGTTCGTACCATTCTTCATGCAAGGAATTGTAGGAGTAAGTGCTGCTGAATCAGGAACAATCATGACACCGATGATGATTACAATGATAGTGATGAGTATTATCGGTGGTCAACTTGTATTAAAAGTTGGTGTGAAACCACAAATTATTACAGGGATGCTTATTATGGCTGGTGGTTTCTGGTTATTAACAACGATGGATATGCACACGACTAAACTTACTGCTACTTTCTATATGAGTATTATCGGTTTAGGAATGGGTCTTGTTATGCCGACATTAACATTAGCGTTACAAGAAAGTTTCCCGAAAAAAGATCTTGGAGTCGTAACATCATCAAGTCAGTTCTTCCGTCAAATCGGTGGAACATTTGGTATTACAATTTTAGGGTCAATCATGAATAACACTTCAGGTACAACATTAACAAATAAATTAGTACCTGTATTAGATACGTTCCCGAAAGAAGCGGGTCAAATGGTAACGAAATTTAAAGATATGATTCACACAGATCCACAAGGTTTATATTCGATGCTATTTAGTCCAGAAGCATTAAAACAAATGCCAGAAGCATTCGCTAACAGCATTGTACCAATCTTGAAAAACTCTTTAATAGACTCACTTCATACTGTATTCTTAACAGGATTAGTATTTATCGTAGTAGGCGCTATCTTTACGATTTTCTTACAGAAGATTAAACTGTCAGATCGTAAAAAAGATGCTGAAGAGCCAGCTACAGAGGAAAAAGAACAAACTGTATCATATTCGTAATGAAAAAGCATCGCCTTATGGCGGTGCTTTTTTTGAGTATAACCTTAAAAGCTTTTTCGTGAGAAATGATTGACGTATTTCTAGAAATACGTTATATTATTTTCTGTAAACGGTTACATGAAATGGAGAGGGAAGAGAATGAGTACGATTAAAGACGTTGCAAAATTAGCAGGAGTATCTGTTGCTACCGTTTCCAGAGTGTTAAATAAAAATGGATATGTTCATGAAGATACATTAAAGAAAGTAGAACGAGCGATTGAGATGCTAGATTATAAACCTAGTACAGTAGCGCGTTCATTGTATAATAAAAAATCTCGTTTAATTGGCTTAGTTGTTCCAAATATCGTGAATCCATTCTTTCCAGAAGTTGCACGTGCCGTAGAAGATGTAGCGCATAAGCAAGGATACACAGTTGTCCTTTGTAACTCTGATGAGAGTTTAGAGAAAGAAAAGCAATATATTGATGTACTTAGGCAAAATAATGTGGATGGATTTATTGTAGCAACGAATCCACAAAATAGTGTTAATTACATGAAGTTGTCTGTTCCAGTTGTTGCAATTGACCGTATGTTTAATGAGCGTATCCCTACTGTATATGCAGATAACTATGCAGGGAGTCAGGCAGCGACAAATCTATTAATAGATAAAGGCTGTAAACATATTGCGCATATTCGCGGACCGCGTGACGTAAGCACGGCTAATGAACGTTTTGAAGGTTTTGTAGACGTTATTACGCAAAATAATCTTTCTTATATGATTGCAGAGAGTACATTTGATCCAGCTAATAGTGAGCGTGTAGCAGTGGAATTATTAGAAGAATACCCACATATTGATGGAATTGTTGCTGGAAATGATTTAATCGCAATAGGTATTGTAAAGGCTGCACTCCAAAAGGGGATTTCTATTCCAGATGATTTACAAATTATCGGATTCGATGGAATTTCTTTAACAGAAATGATGTATCCATCTATTACAACTGTTGCACAGCCAATTTATGAAATGGGGAAAATTGCAACAGAGCTGTTATTAGAGCAGATGGAAGGAAACGTATTAGAAGAGAAACACTATCGTTTACCGATTGAAATTATAGAACGAAATACAACAAAGTAAGGAGATGAAACAGATGCCAAATATTGCAGTGGTAGGTAGTATTTCAATGGACTTAGTGGCTGTTTCAAAAAAACGTCCGAAAGCAGGAGAAACAGTAATTGGTGAAGCATTTCATACAATCCCAGGAGGGAAAGGAGCCAACCAGGCAGTTGCTGCAGCTAGATTAGGCGCAAATGTAGCGATGGTTGGAGCGGTTGGAAACGATAATTATGGAACTGTAGTTAAGAACAATTTAGAGAACGAACGCGTTTTTATCGACTATGTGGTACCGGTTACAGATACGGCGACAGGAATTGCTCATATCGTTTTAGCAGAAGAGGATAACAGTATTGTTGTTGTGCAAGGGGCGAATGCTCTTGTAAATGAGTCGGTTGTAGATCGTTCAAAAGATCTTCTTATAAAAGCAGATATGGTTGTTCTTCAACTAGAGATTCCACTTGAAACAGTAAAATACGTATTAGCTATTTGTGAGGAACACAAAATCCCGGTTATGTTAAATCCAGCGCCAGCACAAGTGTTATCAGAAGATATTTTAGAAAAAGCAACTTATATTACACCAAATGAACATGAGTGCCGCATCGTATTAGATGATTTCATATCGCCAATTGAAGATTTACTGGCTAAATATCCAAATAAACTATTGATGACAGAAGGTTCTAACGGTGTTCGTTTCCATAATGGTAAGGAGATTGTACATGTTCCTAGCATTGCTGTTGATGTAGTAGATACGACTGGAGCTGGTGATACATTCAATGGTGCATTAGCAGTTGCGCTTTCTGAAGGAGAAACACTTCAAAAAGCAATTCGTTTTGCGAATATTGCTGGTGGTCTTTCTGTAACGAAACTTGGAGCACAGGGCGGTATGCCAACGAGAGATAGAGTACGTGAAGTGCAGGTGATTGTCGGATGAAAAAGCACGGTGTATTAAACAGTGAGATTGCATCAGTCCTTGCTTCACTTGGACATACAGATACGATTGTAATCGCAGACTGTGGGCTACCAATTCCTGACGGAGTAAAACGAATTGATTTAGCTGTTGAGATTGGAAAACCTAGCTTTTTAGACGTATTGCAAGTGGTATCTGATGATATGGCAATTGAAAAAGTAACGTTAGCAGAAGAAGTCATTAACAATAATGCGGAAGTAAATAAAGAAATCGAGCTGAAATTAATAGAGCCAGCGTTTGAATATGTATCGCATGAACAATTTAAAGAGCACACGAAGAAAGCGAAGGCGATTATTCGTACAGGAGAGGCTACTCCTTATGCCAATGTAATTTTACATGCGGGCGTGATTTTTTAATAAAAGGAAGTGATGGGAATGCGTATTGAAATGAAAAATATTTCAAAGGCGTTCAATGGTAATCCTGTTTTGAAGAATGCACAGTTTATGATTGAAACAGGGGAAGTCCATGCATTGATGGGGGAAAATGGAGCGGGCAAATCAACGCTCATGAAAATTTTAACAGGTGTATACAAAAAAGATGGTGGAACAATCACGATTGATGGACAAGAACGAACTTTTAAAAATGCGAAAGAAGCAGAAGAGTACGGTATTGCATTTATACATCAAGAATTGAACATATTATCGAATTTAACAGTAGCTGAAAATATGTTTCTCGGTAAAGAGTTAATGTATGGGAAGACAGGTATTTTGCGTACGCGTCAAATGAACGCGATTGCGCAGCAGCAACTAGCGGAGTTAGGGTTACATGTAAAAGGCGCTATGTTTGCAGGAGAGTTATCGGTTGGACAACAGCAAATTATCGAAATTGCGAAAGCGTTAATGACAAACGCGAGCGTTATTATTATGGATGAACCTACAGCTGCATTAACAGAACGCGAAATTGAAACGTTGTTTACTGTCATTAATAAATTACGTAAAGAAGGTGTTTCGTTCGTTTATATCTCACACCGAATGGAAGAAATTTTTTCAATATGTGATGCCATTACGATTTTACGTGATGGGGAATACGTAGGAAAGAGACTTATTCCGGAAACATCATTTGATGAAGTAGTGAGTATGATGGTGGGGCGCAGCATTGGTGAACGTTACCCAGAGCGAAATAGTCAAATTGGCGATGTCATTTTTGAGATGCGTAACGGAACGAAAAAAGGGAAGTTTGAAAATGTTTCGTTTCAAGTGAGAAAAGGTGAGATCCTTGGTGTTGCTGGCTTGATGGGAGCTGGCCGTACAGATATTATGAAAGCGATATTTGGATACGAACCTTTAGATTCTGGCCAAATTTTTATAAATGGACAAGAAGTAAAGATTGATAGTCCGATAGATGCGATTAGACAAAGAATAGCTTTCATTACAGAGGATAGAAAATCTGAAGGGTTAGTGTTAGATTTCTCAATTCGAGAAAATTTAGCTTTACCGAATTTAGAAAGTCTTTCAAAGGGAAGTGTCCTTAGTAACGAACTAGAACAACAGTTTACAGCGGATATGATGAAACTTCTTAATGTGAAAGCAGCTAGTGGAGAGCAAACGGTGAAATCTCTTTCTGGTGGAAATCAGCAAAAGGTTGTTATTGCAAAATGGCTAGGTATCCACCCGCAGTTACTCATTTTAGATGAGCCAACAAGGGGTGTAGATGTTGGAGCGAAAAAAGAAATTTACTCTATTATGAATAAGCTTACTGAGCAAGGCGATGCCGTTATTATGGTATCATCTGAGCTTCCAGAAGTTTTAGGAATGAGTGATCGCGTTCTTGTTATTCATGAAGGGAAGGTCGGCGGCATTTTAGAGAAAGGTGAGGCATCACAAGAGTCTATTATGGCACTAGCTACAGGGGGAGAGTAAGGATGGCTAAGAAGGGGAATGTATTACAACAACTCGGTTCTTTAATCGGTTTAGTATTAATTATCGTCGTAATTACAGCTTTAAATCCAGCTTTTATTGAGATTCCAAATTTATTTAATATACTGCGTCAAGTATCGATTAATGCGCTTATTGCATTCGGAATGACCTTTGTAATTTTAACAGGGGGTATTGACTTATCGGTAGGTTCTATTTTAGCATTATCAAGTGCACTTGTTGCTGGAATGATGGCAAGTGGTATGGACCCGTTCCTTGCGATGGCAGTTGGATTATTAGCTGGTCTTGTAATGGGAATTGTAAACGGTATCATCATAGCGAAGGGAAAAGTAGCTCCATTTATTGCAACTTTAGCAACAATGACTATTTTTCGCGGGTTGACGCTTGTTTATATGGACGGACGTCCGATCACTGGTCTTGGTGATCATTTAATGTTCCAAATGTTTGGCCGCGGTTATTTTCTCGGTATTCCGGTACCAGCTGTTACAATGATGGTCGCTTTCGCAGTACTGTACTTCATTTTGAAGAAAACGACATTTGGTCGCCGTACATTTGCAATTGGTGGAAATGAAGAAGCAGCAGCATTATCAGGTATTAATGTTACGAGAATTAAAGTAATGATTTATGGTCTTTCCGGAATTTTGGCAGCGCTTGCAGGTATTGTCTTAACATCAAGACTAGATTCTGCACAGCCGACTGCAGGTACTTCTTACGAACTAGATGCAATTGCAGCAGTTGTATTAGGTGGAACAAGTCTTTCTGGGGGAAGAGGTTGGATTGTTGGTACATTCATCGGGGTACTTATTATCGGTGTACTAAATAACGGTTTAAATTTATTAGGTGTATCTTCTTTCTTCCAACAAGTTGTAAAAGGACTTGTAATCTTACTAGCTGTATTAATTGATCGTCGAAAAGAAGCGTAATGGAGGGACAGTTCATGAAGAAATGGTTACTTATACTCGTTGCATGTATTATGGTCATTACTGCTGGTTGTTCAATGGAACCACCAGAATGGGCAAAGGATTCTAGCGATAAAGGTCGAAATAAAACTATTAAAGTTGGATTCTCTGTTTCAACTTTAAATAATCCCTTCTTTGTAACTTTGAAAAAAGGTGCAGAAAAGAAAGCGAAAGATAGTGGCATCGAATTGATTGCTGTTGATGCACAAAATGATGCAGCAAAGCAAACGAACGATGTTGAAGATTTAATTCAAAAAGGTGTCGATGTAGTTGTTATTAATCCAACCGATTCAGATGCTGTTGCTTCAGCAGTAAGTGCGGCAAACGCCGCGAATGTCCCTGTTATTACAGTAGACCGCGTTGCAAATTCAGGTAAAGTTGTTTCTCACATTGCCTCTAATAATATTGAAGGTGGTCAAATGGCTAGTGATTACATTCGTGAATTAGTTGGCGGGGGAGCAAATGTTGCTGAATTAGAAGGAATACCTGGCTCTTCTGCTGCTCGTGAGCGCGGGAAAGGATTCCATAACGTAGCTGATAAATCTTTAAAAGTAGTTGCAAAACAAGCAGCTGATTTTGATAGAGCAAAAGGATTATCTGTTATGGAAAACATTTTGCAAGCAAATGGTGATATTAAAGCCGTGTTTGCGCATAACGATGAAATGGCATTAGGGGCACTTGAAGCATTGAAGTCTGCTGGAAAAACGGATGTAGTCGTTGTTGGGTTTGATGCAACAGAAGATGCTGTAAAAGCGGTTAAAGATGGGCGTATGGCTGCAACAGTTGCTCAAAAACCGGAATTAATCGGGGAGAAGGCGATGCAAACAGCAAAAGAAATCACGCAAGGTAAAAAAGTGGACAAATCTATTCCGATTGAATTAGAGCTTATTAAGAAAAACAAATAAATATAAATTGAAAATTAGGAAGGAAGAATAACAAATGAAATTCTTTATTGATACAGCAAACATTAACGAAATTAAAGAGGCAAATGCATTAGGCGTAGTAGCTGGAGTAACGACAAACCCATCACTTGTAGCAAAAGAAGGCGTAGATTTCCATGAGCGTATTCGTGAAATTTGCAGCTTTATAGAAGGACCTGTAAGCGCAGAAGTAATTAGCTTAGAAGCTGATAAAATGATTGAAGAAGGAAAAGAATTAGCGAAGATTGCTCCAAACGTTGTTGTAAAAGTACCAATGACAACAGAAGGTTTAAAAGCAGTAAAAGCATTCTCTGATTTAGGAATTCGTACAAACGTTACATTAGTATTCTCAGCAGTTCAAGCATTACTTGCAGCTCGTGCTGGTGCAACATATGTATCACCATTCTTAGGTCGCTTAGATGATATCGGTCATAACGGTATGGACTTAATCCGCCAAATCGCAGAAATCTTTGCAATTCACGGCATTGAAACAGAAATCATTGCAGCATCTGTACGTCACAGTGTTCACGTAACAGAAGCAGCATTAAACGGTTCACATATTGCAACAATCCCAGCAAACGTAATTGCTTCATTAGTGAAGCACCCATTAACAGATCAAGGAATTGAGAAGTTCTTAGCTGATTGGGAAAAAACACAAGAGAAATAATAGAAAATCAAGAATCCTAGTTTAATTGACTAGGGTTCTTTTTTTATTTAAAAGAATTTTCATGCAATTTTGCATATTGTCTTTTAAATTTGTTATATAAACTATTTAATATATACAAATCACTCTTTATTTTTCATATTTTGATATAAGAAGATAGAGGGTCTGACCAGAAAACTGGAGGGCATGATTCTATAACAGAAAGTTTAACGTTTATAGAATTATGCCTTTTTGTCCCGCATTAACGGTCAGTAAGATTCCCACCTCAAAATTCAGCTAGAGCAAAGAAGTTAGGTGGGAAATCAACTGCCCGTAAATGCCCGATTGGTGTGGGCTAATAATCAGTGGGGATGGACAAACTCCCCACTGATTAAAGTTTCACTGTATATAGGGAGGGCAGAAAGGAGAGCTTTTGATTTAAATGCACTTATTTATCTGAATTTTAAGTTTTATAAAAGGAGAGAAATAGAATGAGAAGAAAAGCGCCATTTAAAGTGTTATCATCATTAGCAATTGCGGCAATTATCGGATGCACATCTGTAATGAGTGCTCCGCTAGCATACGCAGAAACGCCAGCAAAAGAGAAAGACAATGTATCTACAACACCAATTGATTACAATTTAATTCAAGAAGATCGTTTGGCGGAAGCGCTGAAGGAAAGAGGAACAATAAATCCAGCATCTTCTAAAGAAGAAACGAAAAAAGCTGTAGAAAAGTATATTGAAAAGAAACAAGGCGATCAGGCAAATAAAGAAATTCTTCCAGCGGATACTGCTAAAGAGGCATCTGATTTCGTGAAAAAAGTAAAAGAGAAGAAAATGGAGGAAAAGGAGAAAGTAAAGAAACCTGAAAAAAAGGTGAGTCCTGAGCAAAAACCAGAACCAAATAAAAAGCAATTGAATGGACAAGTCCCAACTTCTAAAGCAAAGCAAGCGCCTTATAAGGGATCTATTCGAACTGATAAAGTATTAGTATTACTCGTTGAATTTAGTGATTATAAACATAATAATATTGATCAAACACCAGGGTATATGTATTCGAATGACTTTAGTAGAGAGCATTATCAAAAAATGTTATTTGGTAATGAACCGTACACGTTATTTGATGGTTCGAAAGTAAAAACATTTAAACAATATTATGAAGAGCAATCTGGCGGTAGTTATACGACAGATGGATATGTAACGGAATGGCTAACTGTTCCAGGAAAAGCGTCTGACTACGGTGCTGATGGTAGTAGTGGTCACGATAATAAAGGACCAAAAGGGGCACGTGATTTAGTGAAAGAAGCTTTACATGCAGCCGCTGAGAAAGGGTTAGATTTATCTCAATTTGATCAATTTGATAGATATGATACAAATGGTGATGGAAATCAAAATGAACCTGATGGTGTAATTGATCATTTAATGGTAATCCATGCTGGTGTCGGTCAAGAAGCTGGTGGCGGTAAATTAGGCGATGATGCAATTTGGTCACATCGTTCAAAATTAGCAATAGATCCAGTAGCGGTTGAAGGTACAAAATCAAAGGTAGATTACTTTGGTGGAAAAGTAGCGGCGCATGATTATACAATTGAACCAGAAGATGGAGCAGTAGGTGTATTTGCGCATGAATTTGGACATGATCTTGGCTTACCAGATGAATATGATACGAAATATACTGGAACTGGTTCACCTGTCGAAGCGTGGTCATTAATGAGTGGAGGTAGTTGGACAGGGAAAATTGCAGGAACAGAGCCAACTAGTTTCTCACCACAAAATAAAGACTTCTTACAAAAGAATATGGGTGGCAACTGGGCAAAAATTTTAGAAGTAGATTACGATAAAATTAAGCGTGGAGTAGGAGTTCCTACATATATTGATCAAAGTGTTACGAAATCCAATCGTCCAGGCGTTGTACGTGTTAACTTACCAGGTAAAAGTGTTGAAACGATTAAACCGGAGTTTGGAAAGCATGCATATTATAGTACAAGAGGAGATGATATGCATACAACACTAGAGACACCATTCTTTGATTTAACAAAAGGAACAAATGCAAAATTCGATTATAAAGCAAATTATGAGTTAGAAGCAGAGTGCGATTTTGTCGAAGTGCATGCAGTAACAGAAGATGGAACGAAAACATTAATTGATAGACTTGGAGAAAAAGTAGTCCAAGAAGATAAAGATACAACAGATGGAAAATGGATGGATAAATCATATGATTTAAGTCAATTTAAAGGGAAGAAAGTGAAACTGCAATTCGATTATATTACAGATCCGGCTGTAACATATAAAGGTTTCGCGATGGATAATGTAAATGTAACTGTTGATGGACAAGTTGTATTTTCTGATGATACAGAAGGACAGGCTAAAATGAATTTAAATGGTTTTGTTGTTTCTGATGGGACAGAAAAGAAAGCTCATTATTACTACTTAGAGTGGAGAAACTATGCGGGATCAGATAATGGATTAAAAGCAGGAAAAGGTCCAGTGTATAATACAGGTCTTGTCGTTTGGTATGCAGATGATAGCTTCAAAGATAACTGGGTTGGGGTGCATCCAGGTGAAGGATTCATTGGTGTTGTGGATTCGCATCCAGAGGCATTTGTTGGCAATTTAAACGGAAGACCAACTTACGGTAATACAGGTATGCAAATTGCAGATGCTGCATTTTCATTTGATCAAACACCAGCATGGAGTGCAAATTCATTAACACGTGGACAGTTTAACTATTCTGGATTACAAGGTGTTACAACATTTGATGATTCAAAAGTATATAGTAACAAACAAATTGCAGATGCAGGAAGAAAAGTTCCAAACCTTGGACTTAAATTCCAAGTTGTTGGACAAGCGGATGATAAGTCTGCAGGTGCTGTTTGGATTAAGCGTTAATAAAATGGAACTTTAATCAGTCGGAGGTGTTCATCCCCAATGATTATTAGCACACACTTCCTCGTATTCGTCGAATTTCGAGGCGGGATTCTTACTGTCCGCAAATAGCGAGATAAAATAAAAGCACATTCTTCATTCGAAGGATGTGCTTTTTCTTTGTACATTAAGGTATTAATTTATCTATGTGTAGTGTATCAAATTATGTGGGGAAAAGAAGTATTTCCGAGGAAATTGTCGAAAGGATTTCTTTGTTTTTTATGAGAATTGACTCGAAGAACTTTCAGTATATCTGATGGGAATTAATTATTTTAATATGGTAAATGTTCTAATTGGAAAAAAAGTAAATACATATTTTTCAAGGTTTTACTAATTTAAGGGGTCGAAATTTAATTATTTAAAAAAAATAAAATTATATATTGCTTTTAGTTTTTGTTTTAAGTAAAATTCATAGGGAATTAATAAGATAATAGTTTAGTAGTTTAATGTAATATTCTTTCGGAAAAAGAAAAGTAGCACGTAGTAAATTTTTAATTTGTAAGTAAAGGGAGAGTAAAGTAATTGAAAGCATGGAAAAATGTATCGTTTGTTATGAAAAGTAGTATCTTTTTATTATGTTTAACTTGTATGTTTTTTATTGTGCCAAGTACAAATGCGAGTGCAGAAACAGTTAAAATTTATCTAGATCCAGGGCATGGGGGAACAGATACAGGTGCTATTGGAAATGGTTTGAAAGAGAAGGATTTAACATTAGATATTGCTTTGCGAATTCGTAATATTTTAAATTCTGAGTATACAGGTCATGAGATTAGAATGAGCCGTACAAGTGATGTGTATCCTACATTAGCACAAAGAACGAATGATGCTAATCAGTGGGGAGCAAACTTCTTCTTATCTGTGCATATCAATAGTGGTGGAGGAACAGGCTATGAGGATTACAGTTATCCGAATGTAGGTGCTCCTACTACAACGTATCACCAATTGATTCATCAAGAAATTATGAAAACAACTGATTTTGTTGATCGAGGAATGAAAACAAGTAATTTTCATGTGTTAAGAGAGACAAATATGCCTGCAATATTGACTGAAAATGGATTTATTGATCGAGCTGAGGATGCTGCAAAGCTTGCCAATGCGGATTTCAGAGAGCAGCTTGCAAGAGGACATGTAAATGGATTAGTAAAATCATTTAATTTACAAAAGAAAACATTCTTACTTCGTGTAAAGGCACCTGAATTATACTATTATAACCAACCTGATTGGAATGCAAAAGCAGGGACTGTGAAACAGGGAGATGTGTTTACTGTTGTAGAAACATTAACTGTGAATGGTTCGAAAATGTATAAATTAAAATCTGGAAATTATATAACTGCGAATCCAGCATATGTTGAAATTATAAATTAAAAGGCTATACATAGAAAGACAATGATGGAATTAACCCATCATTGTCTTTTTTACTTTGCTTTTTACTTTACTTTTTATTTTGCTTCTTACATAAATTATTCCAGCGAATGTTAATAAGAATGCAGTTCCGATAACGAAGCTGACGCTAGGGGATGCCCCGATTGCACCAACTGTAAAGGATCCAGCAACAACTCCTAATGAGAAGAAAGCATAAAACAATCCGAATGCTTTTCCGCGCTTATCATCTGTCGTATTTTCAACAAGTAATGCATTTATCGATGGGAAAAGGATAGCGAATCCAATGCCATAAATCATCATAACGATAAAGAGCATACCTTTTGTTGCGAATAATCCAAGTAAAGATAACGCGAATGCCATTACTGCAATACCAATTAGCATGAGTTTTGAACGATTAAATCGATCATAAATACGGTTTGTTGGCAGCAAGAAGAAGAGGATGGCGGTAATGCCGAATACACTTAACATCATGCCTGTTGTAGATGCTTTAAGTGCTAATGCCTCAACTTTCACTGGTAGCATATAAGTGACAATTCCTTGTGAAAACATTAGCGTGAAAGCACCAATATATGCTTGCAATAACGGTTCTGATTTCAATAGTTCAATCATATCCTCTTTGTTCATCATTTGTGTTCTTGAAGTATCTTTTCTTGATACGTTATTTGGTAAGAAGAATAGAGATACGATTGTACCAAGGACCATTAAAATAGAAATGGTAATGAACACCCACTCTATACCAGCAGTTGCTTTCATAATTCCACTGAAAGCCGGTCCTACAATTGCCGCTGTTCCAACAGCAGCACCAGATAGAGCCATTGCCTTACCTTGTCTTGCTGAATTTGTTTGTTTTGATAAAAACGTAAAGGCAGCAGGAATTAAAAATCCGTCACTAAAGCCGTGCATAAAGCGCACAACTAATAGTTGTCCACCACTTTGAACAACGGTGTATAACAAGACTATGAAACTCGTAAGTCCCATGCTTATATAAAGTATTTTTTTTGCACCAAATTTATCGACAGCAGCGCCAGCAATAATATTACCGATCATATTAGCGAATGAGTACATACCGACAACTAGCCCAATAATAAGGGGAGATCCTCCAAGACTTTGAGCGAACGTACTCATAATAGGTAATTGTGAAAATGTATCTAGAAACGCTACGATAACAATAAAGTAAATAAAATATTTCAAGCGATATTCACCTCTCCTATGCTATTATGGCATAATGCTAATTTCAACCGCAATGAAATTAGCATTCACAGATGTGGAAAAAAGTACAAAGTGACAAAATATTGAACGTTATTTGTTAAAATTTAGTGGAAATGAGATTGTTTTTTTGAAATATATGGATAGAAGTATTATAATAGATTTGTAAACTTCACCAGGTTAAGTATATACGTAGAGAGGGATGTATAAAATGAAAGCATTACTTTGGCATAATCAACGCGATGTACGAGTAGAAGAAGTACCAGAACCAACTGTAAGACCAGGAGCAGTTAAGATTAAAGTGAAATGGTGTGGTATCTGCGGAACAGACTTGCATGAATATTTAGCAGGACCTATTTTTATTCCAACAGAAGAGCACCCATTAACACACGTAAAAGCACCGGTTATTTTAGGTCATGAGTTTAGTGGTGAGGTAGTTGAAATCGGTGAAGGCGTTACTTCTCATAAAGTGGGAGATCGCGTCGTTGTAGAACCAATTTATTCTTGTGGTAAATGTGAAGCTTGTAAACATGGACATTACAATGTTTGTGAACAACTTGTTTTCCACGGTCTTGGCGGAGACGGCGGCGGTTTCTCTGAATATACAGTAGTACCAGAAGATATGGTCCACCATATTCCTGATGAAATGACGTATGAACAAGGTGCACTTGTAGAACCAGCAGCGGTAGCAGTTCATGCAGTACGTCAAAGTAAATTAAAAGAAGGGGAAGCTGTAGCAGTATTTGGTTGTGGTCCAATTGGACTTCTTGTCATTCAAGCAGCTAAAGCAGCAGGAGCAACTCCTGTGATTGCAGTAGAACTTTCTAAAGAACGTCAAGAGTTAGCAAAATTAGCAGGTGCGGATTATGTATTAAATCCAGCTACTCAAGATGTACTAGCAGAAATTCGTAACTTAACAAATGGTTTAGGTGTAAATGTGAGCTTTGAAGTAACAGGTGTCGAAGTAGTACTTCGTCAAGCGATTGAAAGTACAAGCTTTGAAGGACAAACTGTAATTGTTAGTGTGTGGGAAAAAGATGCGACAATTACGCCAAACAACCTTGTACTAAAAGAAAAAGAAGTTATCGGTATTCTTGGATACCGTCATATCTTCCCAGCTGTTATTAAATTAATTAGCTCTGGCCAAATTCAAGCAGAGAAATTAATTACGAAAAAAATTACAGTGGATCAAGTTGTTGAAGAAGGATTTGAAGCACTTGTAAAAGATAAAACACAAGTGAAAATTCTTGTTTCACCTAAATAATAGAGAATAGTAAAAAGTAGCTCTTTTCTAGAAATAGAAGAGGGCTACTTTTTTTCTATACAGAAAGGTGATAGACTTTCCTTTAACTACAGGTATTTTGTTTGGAAGGGGAAGTCTAATGCTTTCATTTATGTTGACATTGAAACGAATGCTAAAAGCTTGTTTACGAGCGTGGAAAGATAAAGAATTTCAAGTATTATTCGTATTAACATTTTTAACATTAACATCTGGTACGATTTTTTATAGTACAGTTGAAGGATTACGTCCTCTTGACGCTTTATATTTTAGTGTGGCCACGTTGACGACTGTCGGTGATGGGAATTTTAGTCCGCAAACTGATTTCGGAAAGGTATTTACAATCTTATATATCTTTATTGGGATTGGATTAGTGTTTGGATTTATTCATAAGTTGGCAGTTAATGTACAACTACCAAGTATATTATCGAATAGAAAAAAAGAGTAAAGCATGTGGATGCTTTACTCTTTTTTTACATTAGTTTAGACAATCATTCGTAGTAGCTTAACAATACTTTATTACAATATAAGTGCATTTATTCATTATATTCACTATGTATAAAGTTATAATGATATGAACATTTGCATATTTTAATTTATTGATAGAAATTTCATGAAAGGTGGGATATTCTAGTCATAGGTTAACCGGACGATATCATAGGATCCTAACAAAAGTTTACAATAATTCAATTATAAAATGGAGGATTTCAGATGAAAAAGAAAGTACTTGCTTTAGCAGCAGCTATTACATTAGTAGCGCCGTTACAAAGTGTTGCATTTGCTCATGAAAACGATGGGGGAAGTAAAATAAAAATAGTTCATCGCTGGTCTGCTGAAGATAAACATAAGGAAGGCGTAAACTCTCATTTATGGATTGTAAACCGCGCCATTGATATTATGTCTCGCAATACAACACTTGTAAAACAAGATCGAGTTGCACAATTAAATGAATGGCGTACGGAATTAGAAAATGGTATTTATGCTGCTGACTATGAAAATCCTTATTATGATAATAGCACATTTGCTTCACATTTCTATGATCCAGACAATGGAAAAACATATATTCCATTTGCAAAGCAGGCAAAAGAAACTGGCGCTAAATATTTTAAATTAGCTGGTGAATCATATAAAAATAAAGATATGAAACAAGCATTCTTCTATTTAGGATTATCTCTTCATTATTTAGGAGATGTAAACCAACCGATGCATGCGGCAAACTTTACAAATCTTTCGTACCCACAAGGATTCCATTCTAAATATGAAAACTTTGTAGATACGATAAAAGATAATTATAAAGTAACGGATGGAAATGGATATTGGAACTGGAAAGGTACAAATCCAGAAGAGTGGATTCACGGAGCGGCAGTAGCAGCGAAACAAGATTACGCTGGCATTGTAAATGATAATACGAAAGATTGGTTCGTAAAAGCAGCTGTATCACAAGAATATGCAGATAAATGGCGCGCTGAAGTTACACCAATGACAGGTAAGCGATTAATGGATGCACAACGTGTTACTGCCGGATACATTCAGCTTTGGTTTGATACGTACGGAGATCGTTAAGTATTAAAAAAAAGGTCAAATCTCACAATAGAGTATTTGGCCTTTTTATAACTAATACATGGAGGTATGAAACGTGAAAGGAAAATTGCTAAAAGGTGTACTTAGCTTTGGGATTGGTTTAGGAGTTTTATACGGAGGATCTTCAGCTCAAGCAGAAACGTCTACAAATCAAAATAATACTTTGAAAGTGATGACACATAATGTGTACATGCTATCAACAAATTTATATCCGAACTGGGGACAAAGTGAGCGTGCTGATTTAATTGGGGCGGCAGATTATATAAAGAATCAAGACGTTGTTATATTAAATGAAGTGTTTGATAATAGCGCATCAGATCGTTTGTTAGGGAATTTGAAGAAAGAATATCCAAATCAAACAGCGGTATTAGGTCGTAGTAACGGAAATGAATGGGATAAAACGTTAGGTAGCTATTCATCTTCAACTCCTGAAGATGGGGGCGTTGCAATCGTGAGTAAATGGCCGATTGTTGAAAGGATTCAATATGTATTTGCAAAAGGATGCGGGCCAGATAATTTATCGAATAAAGGATTTGTATACACGAAAATTAAGAAAAATGATCGTTTCGTTCATGTAATCGGGACGCATTTGCAGGCTGAAGATAGTATGTGCGGAAAAACTTCACCTGCATCTGTACGTACAAATCAGTTAAAAGAAATTCAAGACTTTATTAAAAATAAGAATATACCAAATGACGAGTACGTCCTATTTGGTGGTGATATGAACGTGAATAAAATAAATGCAGAGAACAATAGTGACTCAGAGTACGCATCCATGTTCAAAACATTACACGCTTCTATTCCATCTTATACAGGACATACAGCAACTTGGGATGCGACGACAAACAGTATAGCAAAATATAATTTCCCTGATAGCCCTGCCGAGTATTTAGATTATATTATCGCAAGTAAAGACCATGCGAATCCGTCATTTATAGAGAATAAAGTATTACAACCGAAATCTCCACAGTGGACTGTTACATCATGGCTTAAAAAATATACATATAATGATTACTCTGATCATTATCCAGTAGAGGCAACTATTTCTATGAAATAGTCCTAAAAAAGTTTCTTCTTAATAGGAAGAAACTTTTTTATTTTGTAGAGGAAATTTCAACTTTCTTTCCAATATGTATAAGACATATTGAAAAGAGGAGAGAAAAATGTGGATCGAGGAATTTTTAAAGAGGTTCCATTACCGTGTGCATTTTTGGATGAAGTGGCTTTAGATAGAAATATTCAATCGATTATAGAATTAAGTGGGAATAAGAAGATTCGTATAGCGAGTAAATCGTTACGTTCTGTTCCAGTTATGCAAAAGATTTTAGCTACAAATGATCGATTTCAAGGTATTATGTGTTTTTCACCTAGAGAGGCTTTGTTTTTAATTGAACAAGGATTCAATGATTTATTGCTCGGATATCCTGTTTATGATGAAAGAGCTTTACATGAAATAAGTTTACTAACCAAGAAAGGGCTTATTATAACTTGTATGGTGGATTGTGAAGAGCATGTTGTTTATTTAGAAAAAATTGCTGAGAAGTCTAATGGTTGTTTTCGTGTTTGTTTGGATATTGATATGAGTAGTCATTTTTTTCAATTTCATTTTGGGGTCAAAAGATCACCAGTAAAAGATGTGCAAAGTGCTTTGAAAATAGTGAGAAGGGTAAAAGAATCATCATGTTTAATACTAGATGGTGTAATGGGATATGAAGCCCAAATTGCTGGGGTAGGAGACAACATACCAAATCAACGAGTGAAAAGTAAAGTGATTTCGTATTTAAAGAAGAAGTCAGTGTTAGAAGTTAAAGGAAGAAGAGGACATATCGTAAAAGAAATACAAAACCTAGGTATTGAACTAAGGTTTGTAAATGGGGGAGGAACAGGAAGTATAAAAACAACTGGGCAAGATAATTCAGTTTCAGAGATTACAATAGGTTCTGCTTTTTATGCCCCGAAGCTGTTTGATTATTATAAAGAGGTGCAATTTCATCCAGCTGTCGGATTTGCTTTACCAGTTGTGCGTAAACCAGCCCCGTTTATTTACACTTGTTTAGGTGGTGGATATATTGCCTCAGGTGCAATCGGGAAAGATAAAGAACCTGAGATTTGGAGACCAAATGGTGCCAAACTATTAGCTTTAGAAGGCGCTGGCGAAGTGCAAACACCGATTTTTTATAACGGTGAGGAACGAGTAGAGATAGGAGACTCTATCTTGTTTCGCCATAGTAAAGCTGGAGAGTTATGTGAGCGTTTTCCTTTTTTATATCGTGTGAAAGAAGGAGAGATTGTTGGGGAGTATTCAACATATCGGGGGGATGGCCAATGCTTTCTATAAAGGGACAAAAATGGAGAAATTGGACAGGGAATGTAGAAGGAACGCCGCATTATACGATGTATCCAGAAAGTATACAAGATGTAGTAGAAGTTGTAGGGCTTGCTCGAAAAAAAGGGAAGAAAATTCGTGTTGTCGGTTCAGGACACTCGTTTACACCTCTTGTGCAAACGGAAGAAATTTTAGTTTCTTTAGATGAATTGAAAGGTATTTTGGATATGGATGCAGAGAAGATGGTTGCCGAAGTATGGGCAGGAACAAAGTTACATGATTTAGGGAAGTTGCTTGAAGAAAAAGGTTATGCACAAGAAAATTTAGGGGATATTGATTTGCAATCGATTGCAGGAGCGATTAGTACAGGGACTCATGGAACGGGTATTACCTTTGGAAGTTTATCAACACAAGTTATAGAGATTACCGCAGTTTTATCTACAGGTGAGAGTATAGTTTGTTCGGAAACTGTGAATGTGGAATATTGGAGAGCCTTTCAGTTGTCGCTTGGGATGCTAGGTATCATTGTAAAGATAAAATTGAAAGTTATCGGGGCGTATTCACTTGTGTATGAAAGTGAAAAACAGTCACTATCTACTGTAATGAACAAATTAGAAGAATATAAGAAGAATCGCCATTTTGAGTTTTTTGTTTTTCCTTATTCAGATGAAGTACAAGTGAAATTTACAAACGAAACAACGGGTAAAAAAAGTGACTTGAAATGGCATAAACTAAAGGTAGAGTTGCTTGAAAATAAGATGTTTTCTTTGCTATCTAAAGGATGTAAATGGTTTCCTTCTATAAGTAAAGGAGTAAGTCGATTATCGGCTAAAGCTGTACCGAATACAAAGATAGTTGGTCCGAGTTATGAAGTATTTGCTACGTCGCGTGCGGTTCCATTTTATGAAATGGAGTATAGCGTTCCTTCAAAGTATATGCGGACCGTTGTAGAAGAAATTTCAAACCTTATTGAAAAGAAAAAGTATAAAGTGCACTTCCCAATTGAATGCCGTTATGTGAAAAGGGATGATATATGGCTCAGTCCAGCGTATGGAAGGGATTCAGCGTATATTGCTGTTCATATGTATAAAGGTATGAAGTATGCGGCTTATTTTGGTGAGGTGGAGAAAATTTTTCTAAAGTATGAGGGACGCCCGCATTGGGGGAAAATGCATACGTTAACGTACGAAAAATTACAAAGTATATATCCAGAATTGCATTCGTTTCTAAAGGTGAGGAAGTTATTAGATGAAGCAGAAATGTTTTCAAACCCTTACACAGAAAAATTATTTACGATTATGAAAAAAAGCTGACAAAGTATTACTTGTCAGCTTTTTTTAGTATGATCGCATTTCTTGTTTGACTAATACGCTCGTAAAATAGTAATTTATCACGACTAAATACATGTAATAAAACATGAATAATAAATAGACCGTTAATTACAAATTGGAATAATAGTATAACTAGTAATACTAAAGGCTCTGTATGATTTAAGATAGAGCTACTCGAAAGAATATAATTGATTCCGCCTAAAATGAAATAGAATATCCCGTAACGAATGAATAATTCTTTTAGTGTAATATGCTCTGCTTGTCCTTTAATATAAATCCGAAGCAACGCTTTTCCTATTGTTCTTCCATTTGTAAAGTATGGAATGATAATAAAGTAAATTAAGATTGAACATGTAATGAAAAGGAGTTCGTATACATTTGTATAAGATTGGATGTTAGCAATAAATAGTGAATTTCCTTTATTTTTAATGAAAGGTACAACGATAGATAAGAAAATCCAATCAATTTGCATAGCGATGAGACGACGAATAAATCCAACTGGTTTCGTTTCTAAATCAATATGAATATCTAATTCACTTGTTTTCGGAAGGAAGTACGTAAATATTGGTGCAATGATAAAACCAATTACGCCGCCTAGCGTGTTTAAAAACAAATCGTCAATATCAAATAAGCGATAGGCACAATTATAAATACCATATAATCCAGTTACTTGTGTTAACTCAAAGAACAGTGAAAGGCAAAAAGAAATGCACACTGTTTGTAAGAAGCTACGTCGGAAGTAATAACGTAAGTACATACCGAACGGAACGGTTAGTAGAACGTTAAAAGCAACTTGTAAAAACGCAGATTCCTTTAATAAATAGAAGTAGGTAGCTGGCTTCGTTAAAATCGCCGAGGTATGATTACTAATCTCTTGTATGAAATAAAATGGTGATAGTTGCATATGTTGCGTATTAGCCGGTTGTAGGCTACAAGTATCATACGTTTGTGGTAACGGCAAAATCACAAGGAAATAGGCATTTAATAAGTAAAGTAATAATGAATATAAAATAAATGAACGCCATTTATTTAAATAACCGTATTTACGATAATTAAATATTAAAAAAGGGATTAATAGAAACATTGCTAAAATAGGAAATAAAATAAATGCGGTTTTTACTGGAAATAAATATGCAGTCAAAATGAAGCTCCTTTCAATGAAAATTCGTTTATCATTATAACGTTAAAAGAGTCTAAAAACAAAATTAAAATATTTCGAAATAGAAAAAATTACAAATCTCAACGGAATTAAGCTATACTAAATTTAATATAAGGATATTATGATTATCATAAGTTGAGAGAGGGTACAAGATATGCGATATGAGCTTTTTTCTGTAAGTGGGGATCATATTACAACTTTTGAAAGTGCGTGGCGTTTTCAAGAGGGAGAACAGATCTTTGTTCATGATGATCAAACAAAACGAAATTTTATTATTATCCGCCTAACGCATGATGTATTTCAACAAAATAAACATGTTATTCGTTTGTATTGTCAAGAAAAGAAAGTATACGCATAAGAGGGGCAAAGATATAAAAAAGCGAGTCATCCTAGTTTAATAGAATGACTCGCTTTTCGCTTTGTAAGTTTCACTTTATAAGAAAATAAGAGTAAGTACACCTACGATAATGCAATAGAAAGAGAAATATTTTAAATTTCCTTTTGCCATAATGTTCATAAACCATTTTAACGAAATATACGTCATAATAAATGTTGCGATAAATGCAACGACATATGGTCCGAATAATGTGTCTAGATTTGGATCTTTTGCAATGTCTGTAATACTTAGTAATAAACCACCTAAGCTAACAGGGATATATAGTAAGAATGAGAAACGAAGGGCTGTTTCTTGCTTCATACCAAGTAGCATCGCTGCTACGATTGTTGCACCTGATCGGCTTATTCCAGGAATTAGTGCGCAAGCTTGTGCTAATCCGACGATGATTGCATCTTTCATAGAAAGGTCGCCATCATTTTTACGCCCACGCAAGTTTCTAATAATCCAAAGGCCGACAGCAGTAATAAGGAGGGAAATCCCAACCATCTTCACACCTTTTAAGTACTGATCGATGTAATCTTTAAATAAAACACCAATAACACCTGCTGGAATGGTCGCAATAACAAGATAAATAATAAAGAAGAAATCTGATTTTGCGTCTTCTGCTCTTGTAAATATATAAGATAGACCATTCTTCGTTAGACGAATTAAATCATTTCTATAAATAAGTAATACAGCTAATAATGAAGCTGAATTAACAAGTAGTTCGAAGCTAAACCCTTCTATTTTTAGTCCTAGCAAATGCTGTGCTAAAACGAGGTGACCGCTTGAAGAAATCGGAATTGGTTCTGTTAGTCCTTGGAACAGACCAAGAATTAAATATTTTAAAATGTAATGAAATTGTTCCATAAAAACCTCCTTGTTTATTAGTCGAAAGAAACAACTTGTTCATTATAACAAAGATACGGATGAATATTGAGAAGAAATAAATATTCAAAATATAATAAAAACCCCTTATAGCGCGCTATAAGGGGTTTTTATTATTAATGAGAAGCCGCTGTTTCTTGAAGACCTTTAGTCAATTGAACATCGACTTTTTCGGCATCATGAATATGGTTCATAATAGTAGTATTTAATTTTTGGAACATTTGTTGTGTATTAGCGAATTCTCGTAATATATCATCATTACAAGATTTTTGGTTTTCGATAGCTTTAATAACATTTGTAGCACCATTTTGTAACGTTTGAATCATAATTAAAATATTTTCAATTCTAGCGTTTGTATCGGCACTCATTTCTACACCTTCATCGACTAAATGTAAATTATCTTTTGTGTTATCGTATGCTTTTTCAATTTCTTCTTGAATTTTTTTCGTTAAGTTGCCGATGTTTTTTGTACTTTCCGCTGTACTTTCCGCTAGCTTTCTTACTTCATTAGCAACGACAGCGAATCCTTTACCGTGCTCTCCAGCGCGCGCAGCTTCAATACTCGCATTTAAAGCAAGTAAATTCGTTTGTGCTGCAATGTTTTGAATGACTTCTACAATTTGCTCGATTTCTTTTGAACGTTCACTTAAATGATTCATACTGTTAGACGTACGCTGAGATTGTTCACCTAATTTGTTAATTACAATAAGTAAACGGTGAACAGATTCTTTTCCTTCATTAGAACAGTCAATAATTTCTTCAATAGATTGAATTAAGCTTTGTTCTTTTTGTAACATTTCGTTATTCAATTCATTGGAATGTGTAGTACGAGTTGAAACATTTTCGAAACATGAGTTTAATTGTTGAACTAAATTTTGAAGTGTATGGTGTTGATTATTTACAAGTTGATGCTCTTGAACGACGTTTTGCACACGGTCGTGAATAGAAGAAATGATCACTTGTTTTTCAGTATCTTTTTGTTTTAATTCTGCTTCTAGTTCTTGTATACGATTTTCTAATTGATCAATTTTATGTAGAAGTGATTTTTTTTGAGTAAACATATATTTATTTCAACCGCCTTTAGAAGTTATATTTTCTCTATATTTGGATTTTAGCATCTTTTATAATTTTTAAATATAGGAATTGTTAAATATTTAAGAATCTATTACATTTTATGCATAATTCCCTTTTTTTTGTCATGAAAAATAAACTGTATTTAATGGTATTGTAAACAAACTGTAAAATAAATCATGTATAACTGTATAAGAAGGGAGTCGGATTATGAACTATTTTAAGCGAATCAGTAGTCTAGTATTAGCAGGAATTATCGGTCTTTCTAGTACAGTCGCTGTAAAAGCAGAGTCAAACGACGAGAAACTTAACAACATGCAACAGCAATTGCAGCAAAACGATGCAGATATGCAAAAGAAAGAGCAAGAGAAGCAAGCTGTTAGTAAAGAAATTCAAGGTATCGAAAACGAACTACATAATTTAAATAATACAATTGCAAAAAATAAAGAGGATCAAGCTGCTATTCAACGTAAAATTGATGAAACACATAAGCAGATTGAGCAAAAAAAGAATGAAATTGTCGTTTTAGAGGATAAAGTCCTTGCTCGTAAGGATATTATGAGAAAACGTATGGTTTCTGTTCAAAACAGTTCAAATACAAGTTTAGTAGTGGAAGTTGTAGTAGAGTCAAAAAACTTTGCAGATTTCTTACAACGTATGAACGCAGTTTCTACTATTCTAGAAGCTGATAAAGAAATTTTACGTCTACAAGAACAAGATCTTCGTCAAATTGAAGAGGATAAGAAAACAATTGATGAAAAAGAAGCATCTTTAGTAGTAGACAAACAAAAATTAGCAAAAGCACAAGCTGAGTTGCAGGATAACTTGAAAAAGCGTCAAGATAACTTACAAACAGTTCAAGCTAAATATAATCAGATTGCAAGCCAACTTAATTTAGCAGCAGAAGAAAAAGCTAAAATTGAGTCAAATATGAAGGCAGTACAAGAAACGATTGCTCGTGAGCAAGAAGCAGCAAGAATTGCAGCAGAAGAGCGTGCGAAAGCAGAAGCGGCTGCAAAGGCTGAGCGAGAAGCTTTAGTGAAAGCACAAGCAGAAATTGCTGAAAAACAAAAGCAAGAGAAAGCTAATAAACCAGCTGAACCTGCTGCTAATAATAATTCGAAGGTAGAACCTGCACAACCTTCGAAGCCAACTGCTGGTGGAAGAGAAATCTATGTACATGCAACAGCTTATACAGCAGATCCAGCTGAAAATGGCTATGCGCCAGGACAACAAGTTTATTCTGCATGGGGAGGCTATAATCTAACTGCAAACCCAGGAATGAAATTAATTGCTGTAGATCCAAGTGTTATTCCATTAGGTTCTACTGTATATGTTGAAGGTTATGGACAAGCAATTGCAGCAGATACTGGTGGCGCGATTAAAGGTCACAAAATCGATGTTTTAATGCCGGATAAAGCTTCGTCTAGTAATTGGGGCAGAAAAAATGTTAAAGTTACAATTTTAAACTAAAACGTAATCCAACTTTACAAAACGTAAAGTTGGATTTTTTTGTGAAAATAATGTTAAGTTGAGTTTACATTTTGTTAAGGATAGCATACAATGATGGTAAGAGGTGGTAAATTTGACCATTTGCAATAAGGTGAAAGAATTAAGAGCTCGCTTTAATTTTACGCAAAGTGTATTAGCAGAAAAGGTAGGAGTGACGAGACAAACGATCGCTGCAATTGAAAAAGGGGATTACGTTCCTTCATTGTTACTAGCATTGACGATTTGTGATGTATTCGAGTTAAAGATGGAAGATGTGTTTGTTTTAAATAAGGAGGGGAAAGAGGATGAGTAGGATTGTTTTTTCTTATATCGTAAACGTGCTTTATACGGCTTTAGCATGCTGGACATTTGTTGAATTTTATAGTGTTATTACAGAGTTAGCAGATATAATTAAAAATGAGAAATTCCCATTTGAAGTATGGTTTAATGGGGTACCATTCATTTTATTATTTATTGGAGCTATTATAGTTACAATTTTTTATAGAATTCAAAAGAAAAAATACAAGAATTTATCTTTTTGGATGTATCCATTATTGTTTCCACTAGAAGATGAACGCGAAAAAGCGATTACGGATAAAGCTTGTCGAACAACATTTGTATCGTTATGGTTTGTGTTACCTTGTGCAGTTGGATTTTTAACTTTTTCGCCTATTATTAATGAATATCTTCCTGGATACCCATTGTATATTATATTTTCTATTTTCTTTATTCAAATGACAGTATTCCACGTATCACTATACAGAAATAAATTAGCTTAAAAAGAAACCTTCTTGCACGTGCAAGAAGGTTTCTTTTCAGCTTACACTTGTACATATAGCAATATTATCTTATCATTTTATAGAGAGTAAGATTTTGTAAGGGAAAGGAATTGTATATGAATAAGCAAAGAGTTTATAGTATAGTAGCAATCCTTCTATTTGTTGTAGGTGGTGTGTTAATCGGAAAGCCATTTTATGATGGATATCAGGCTGAAAAGAAACAGACTGAAAATGTACAGGCTGTTCAAAAAATGGATTATGAAAAACATGAGACGGCATTTGTAGATGCTTCGAAAATTGATCAACCAGACTTGGCAGAAGTAGCGAGTGCATCATTAGATAAGAAACAAGTAATTGGTCGTATTTCGATCCCGAGTGTTTCATTAGAACTTCCTGTTTTAAAATCTTCTACTGAGAAAAACCTATTATCAGGTGCAGCAACAGTAAAAGAAAATCAAGTAATGGGAAAAGGGAATTATGCATTAGCGGGACATAACATGTCTAAAAAAGGTGTTTTATTTAGTGATGTAGCCTCTTTAAAAAAAGGCGACAAAATTTATTTGTATGATAATGAAAATGAATATGAATATGCGGTTACTGGTGTATCTGAAGTAACTCCTGATAAATGGGAAGTTGTAGAGGATCATGGGAAAGATGAGATAACGCTTATTACATGTGTATCTGTGAAAGATAATTCTAAACGTTACGTTGTTGCTGGTGATTTAGTAGGAATGAAGGCGAAGAAATAAAAAAGAAGGTCAACTCTTTAAAGAGTTGACCTTCTTTTTTACTAATGTTGAGAAATAATAGAATATTTTAGTTAGTATTTAAGTATTTTTCTATTTATGTATAATAAAGTTAGAATTCAAGATTTTGGGAGGAACAAGAGTGAAACAACAGGTGAAGAAACTTCTTTTAACAACAAGTGTAGCGTTATTGGTAGCTCCAATTTCAGCCTATGCGCATCCAGGGCGTACAGATGCTAATGGGGGACATACGTGTCGGACAAATTGTGAAAAATGGGGATTACAGTACGGGGAATATCATTATCACAATAAGCCAGCTTCTAGTAGTGGTGCAACGAGTCCAACTCCTAGCCCAAATGATAATGGTGCTGTAGAAGCCGAAAGACAAGTAGAAGCGCAGCGCAATGCTGAGGCTGAAAAACAACGTGTAGCGGAGGAACAAAGAAAAGCAGAGGAAGAGAGACAACGTGTAGCGGAGGAACAAAGAAAAGCAGAGGAAGAGAGACAACGTGTAGCGGAGGAACAAAGAAAAGCAGAGGAAGAGAGACAACGTGTAGCTGAAGAGCAAAGAAAAGCAGAAGAGGCACGTAAGCGAGAGGAAGCACAGCGTCAAGCTGATATGGAAAAAGGGCAGCTTGAGGGACAAAAAAGTGGAGAGACTGATTTTAAAGCAGGGAAAAATGATGCGGAATCACATTTAGCTGGAAAATCAGATACATATAAAGAAGCATTCAAAACTGCATATGTTGCATCTTGGTCTTTAGAAGAGCAGAAGAAAACGCATTTTGAAAAAGGAAAAGAGCAAGGTTTAGCACAAGAGACGATGGAAGATAGTCAAATTGCTCCGGAGTTTAAGCCGAACTTTGCAGAAGGTTTCCAAGTAGGGAATAAAGAAAGAACAGAAAACATTGAAAAAGAGCAAGCTGAACTAGGGGAAAAGGCAGGTAAGGAACTAGCCGGAAAGAACCCTGGAAATAGAGAGAAAGATGTGTACGTGAAGGTGTATGAAACAGCTTATGAAAAGGGCTATAAGTCTACAAAAAAAGCAGTAGAAAAGGCTGGCTATAAGTATGCATTTGAAAACTATGATTTGAAAGTTCCTGCTAAGTATGAAAAAAATGAATCGTTAAAGAAATGGTTTATTGAAGGATTTAAATCAAATAAAAAAGCAGCAGAAATTAGAGAAGAAGGATATAAAAAAGGAGACAGTTGGCTTGCATTCTTCTATAAGAATTTTGTGCCAAGTGAATATAAAGAACATAAAGAGTTGTACGAACAAGCGATAGAAAAAGGTAAGAATGCATAAAAAAAGATGAGGGGAATCCCTCATCTTTTTTTAATCCATCCATTTCACTAATCTCTTAGAAATTAATAATAAAACAAAACCTAACACAATTGCTACAGCTCCGATTACTGTAAATACTTCAGCATATCCAAGTGAAGTTGTGAAGCTTGCAAGTTGTCCGCCTAAAATGTTAGCAATTCCTGAGCTTGCTAACCATACTCCCATTAATAAAGAAGCAAGTTTTACTGGGGCAAGTGCACTAACCATTGATAGTCCAACAGGTGATAAGAATAGCTCACCTAACGTATGGAAAAGATACGTAAAGACGATAAATAGTAAGTTGGCTTTTTCTGTAATGTTATGTTCATCACTACCTGTTTTTAATGTAGCGATAACGAGAATGATATAACCGATACCAAGCAAGATCATACCAAGTCCCATTTTAGTTGGGATTTTTAAATCCCCGCGCTTGCGAGTTGCAAGTTTTGCCCATAACGCTGAAATGACTGGAGCAAGTAAAATAATAAATAATGGATTGACCGATTGGAACCAAGATGTTGGAACTTCCCATCCGAACACAGAGCGGTCTACAAATTTGTTTGTATATAATGTTAAAGAGCTACCAGCTTGTTCAAAGCCAGCCCAGAAGAAGACAACGAAGCATGTTAAAATGACGATAACTGCGGTACGTTGTTTTTCTTTTTTTGTTAACGGTGTATCTCCTACTGATGGTTCTCCATCTGTTGTTTGCAAATCACGAGTTGGTTTTTTACCGATATCACCAAGGAAGCGATTTGATAATGTTGTAAATAAAATTTGTCCAATGATCATTCCGATTGAAGCGGCTAAGAAACCGTAACGGAATCCAAAGTGAACAACGCCATCCACTGTTGTTTTGAATAAATTTTCTGATAAAAATCCGCAAACGAGTGGAGCTAAAAATGAACCGACGTTAATACCCATATAGAAAATCGTAAATGCACTATCACGTTTTGGATCGTTCTCTTCGTATAATTCCCCAACCAGTGTAGAGATGTTCGGTTTGAAGAATCCGTTACCGATAATAATAAGCGCTAATCCGAGGTATAGGCCGACTTGGTTTTGCATGGCAAATAGTGTAAGGTTACCGATTGCCATTGTTATACCACCAATTGTGATCGCTTTTCGTCTACCTAGGAACCGGTCTGTTAAGTATCCACCAATCATTGGTGTGAAATAACAGGCTCCAGTGTAAAATCCGTAAATGGAGAGTGCCCACGCAGGACTAAACCCAAGACCACCGCTTACTAAAGCTGTCGTTAAATATAATGTTAATAATCCTCGTAATCCATAGTAACTAAATCTTTCCCACATTTCTGTAAAGAAGAGTAAGTATAAACCTGGAGGATGTTTCTTTTTTCTTTGTTGTTCTCTTTCTAGTTGTATCGTTGATTCCATGTTATTTTCCTCCTGACACAAACAAAAACAAAGTTAATAATTTTGTACATTTAATATTTTACCTTATTAACTATTATAAGTCAATAAAGGTTGATTTTTCAGAAGAAATTGGAAAAGAGGGATAGCTATAGAATGGGTGTTTCTTTTATGTTAGACTATGGACTATGTTTTCTTTGTTAGGAAGCGGATTATTGCACTTTTTTATATGTGAAATTGATTTCATAAAAGATGAAATTAAAGAAGGAGAAACAAATGAAATTGTTACAGAAAAAAGAAATTTTACTGATTAGCCTTATGTTATTCTCGATGTTCTTTGGAGCAGGGAATCTTATATTCCCACCTTTCCTTGGGTATGAAGCAGGAGAACATGTGTGGATTTCATTAATAGGATTTATTATATCAGCAACAGGTCTTCCTATATTGGGGGTTATCGCTATTGCGAAAGCGGGAAGCTTTCAAACGTTAGCGGGTAGGGTTCATTCTTCATTCGCCATTATTTTCCCCTGTATCGTGTATTTATTTATTGGACCAGGTCTTGGTATACCACGTGCAGGAAGTTTAGCTTTTGAAATGGGACCAGGTCAGTTCTTCACAGAATCGGGAAGTGTAGTTTTATTATGTTACACGGTTATTTTCTTTAGTATTGTGTACTGGTTAAGTTTATTACCGTCTAAATTAATGGGGTTGTTCGGAAAAGTTTTAACACCGTTATTATTAGGTATGATTGCCCTTATTTTTATAAAGAGTATGTTTACATCAGTAGGCAGTGTGAAAGAGGCTGCTGGAAACTATGGACAAGCTCCTATGTTCCAAGGCTTTTTAGATGGATATTTAACGATGGATGCGCTAGCCGCTTTAATTTTTGGGATTGTTATTGCAAATGCTCTTCGTGCAAAAGGTGTTGAAGATGATAAAGGTTTAGCGAAATATATGAGTATTGCTGGAATTGGTGCAGGACTATTATTATCTATTATTTATGTCATACTTGGATATGTTGGTTCAATTAGCGGTTCGTTAGGTACATTTGATAATGGGGCGAACGTGTTAGCGCAAGTGATGACTACATTATTTGGACAAGGCGGAGTCGTTTTATTAGGTCTTATTTTTACGATCGCGTGTTTATGTGTGTCAATCGGACTTGTTACGTCTTGTAGTCAATTTTTCGCAAGTGTATTTCCGAAAGTAGCGTATAAAGTTTGGGCATTTATATTGAGTTTTGTTAGTATGATTTTAGCTAATTTAGGATTAACACAAATTTTAAAAGTATCAGTACCGATTCTTGGGTTTATTTATCCAGTTGCATTAACGCTTATTATTTTAGGGTTATTCCATAAGTATATTGGAAAGTATGCATACGTATATGCAGTAACAGTTGGGATTGTAGCGGTATTTAGTGCAATTGATATTTTCAATAAAAATGTGATGATGAATCAGTGGACGCCAATATTGAAATACATTCCGTTTTATACAGAAGGTGTTGGGTGGATTTTTCCAGCTATTATAGGTGTTTGTATAGGCGTTATCGTGAGTAGCGTTCTAAATAAGAATAAATGAGTAAAAAGGTGTTTTCCTATTTTGGAAAATACCTTTCTTTTTTTTGGAAAAATGGTATTGAAAATGAATAGACTAAGAGTATGATAAAGATAATTGGTAATATATAGATTTTGAATGAATGATGAGGGGGGAGCGTATGAAGGAGGATTTAAATAAGAAAATAGAAGCGCTCGAAACGGCAATTGAAACAATTCAAGAAGCGCTTTTTGAATTGAAAGCAAAACAAAAAGAAATAGAAGTAGAAAATGCTCAGCGACATGTTAGTAAAGAAAAGAAAGAATATATTGAAACGGTGATGGAGGAAAAACCAAAAGAAGAAGTAGTTACAATAAAAGAGCCTGTGCAAGAACGTGAGGTAAAACAAGTGGATATATCTGCTTTTAAACCAGAACCATTTAATATTATTAAGTTTTGCCAAACTTGGTTACCACGCATATTTGTTGGCATTATGTTACTTGGAGTAATCTGGTTATTTAAAGCAGGGGTAGATGCTGGGTTATTAACACCTGCAATACGAATTGTGTTTGGTATTGTCCTATCAATCGGTTTTTATTATATAGGTGATATTCAAATTAAACGAGAGCGGCAAGCGTTGGGTTTAGTATTAGCAGGAGGAAGTATTACGGGTATAGTTTTAACAACATTTGCGGCGCATTATTTATATGGGTTTATTCCAGCAAGTGTTGCGTTTGTATGTAATATTGCATGGGTCATTTTAGGTATTTATGTAGCAAAGAGGTATCAATCGGAATATCTTACTATCTTCGTAGCGGTAGGAGCTTTCTTCGTACCCTTCTTATTAAATAGTACGACTCCTAATCCGTATATTTTCTTTGGATATGAGACGATACTGACACTTAGCTTATTATGGTATGCGTTGAAAAATCGTTATCAGTATTTATATATGATTTCTTATGCTGTTGCTGCTATTGTCCTTTTTGTCTTCTTTGCTATTATGTCAATGTTAGTAGAGGATTTGCAAATACAGTTAACAGTTGCTTATGGTTTAATTCACTTACTATTATTTTGGCATATGTTTACGGAGAGAAGTTTTATAGTAGAGCCACGCTTGGCGATATTTAGTGCGAATGCAGTTCTCTTTATATTAGCCATTTCAAAAATACCTGAATTTACAACATGGGGATTAATGATTAGTGCACTCGTGCACGCTACTATGTTCGTGCTTGAATATAGGAAGAATAGACATTCTACATTTACAAATCTTTTATTTGGTTTCGCAATGGGTGCATTTAGTTTAGCGATTTTATATGAGTATAGTCTAGTGAATGCAGCGATTGTATTATTATTACAAGGTTTCCTCGGTATGGTGACTGCTATTAAAGTAAAACAACAGATAAAATTGTATGTTAGTGCGACGGTTTACGCGATTGGAATGATACAAACTATTTTTAGTCCGTTTGATCATTTCATTTCAGCTGGGTTCGTTGCTCATATTATTTTAATAGGTACATTTTATTACTGCATGAAGCAAGCGAAAGATGTGTTAATGAGTTTTGGAAAATATGTTTATTCTATAACGCTCTATTGGTTTATGGTTATCGTATTTATTGTAATTACTAGAGTCGGTGAAGTGCTTTCTACAGATGGAAGTATAATAAGCGTATCGGTATCATTATTATGGATGGTATATGCATTATTTTCCGTTTGGCTTGGACGGAATAAAAATATGAATGAAATATTGTATGCCGGCTTAGTCGTGTTAGTCGTAACGATAGGGAAGCTATTCCTTCTGGACTTACCAGAAGTATCGATGATGATCAGGGCAGTGTTATTCTTAATAGTAGGTAGTATAGGTATCGTTATTTCAAGAATGTTTTTCTCAAAAGAAGAGAAGTAAAAAGAAGGCAATCCATATCCGGATTGCCTTTTTCATTATTTCTTATTAATTATTACAGCTTCATTGTATTTCGCTGTCGTATTTTGGCGTAGACGAAGCGTTGCTTGTCCAGCTGTATTTGAATCGATTTGTACGTTCACAATTTTCTCAGCAGTACCTAAGCTGTTTGTTGTGAAAGAGAATGCACTACTATATCCAAAAGTAGATGGCCAAGTACCATTTGTATTTTGAACCTTTGCTACTTGTGTTCCACCAGTCGAGAAGATACCTAAAGAATAGTTATTATAAGTTGTATTAGGTAATAAGTTGTTTACTTGAATCTTTATTTGGAACACTTCATTGTTTGGTAGAATGCTAGGGCGTGTAATCACATAATCATTTGCTGTTACGGCGCCGTTATATCCGTATGAACCAGATTTAAATGTATTTGTATTAAACCATTGGTAACCCGCGTTTGGTGCACTCCAAGGTTCAGGTTGTGGTTCTGTTGATAAGCTTGGTTGTTCGAATGTTTGTAAAGCAGTAGGTAGATCAAGTTGTAAACCATTAACTTGATCTAAACTTGTAAATGTCTCTTTTTTCGATAACCAATTTACGATATTTTCTAGTAAGATAGCATCGTTTTCTTCTTTATATCCATCGTAAGTTTTCTTTGTTTGGCCAGAATCTTCACGAACGTATTTTGGCGATGCATCTTCAACTGGAGAAGAATCACCGATAAAGGCAGCTTTTCCAAGTCCTACTTTTGCGATTGCAGCATATGGACCTTCTGCAACGCCACCGCCGTTATAAACACCACTATCAACAGCGTTATTCCATTTTGACGGATTTTCTGGAAGATAAACAAGTCCTTTTGCTAGTTTTGGGTTTGTAATTGCTAGAGTAGAACCAGCGTGCATTGCTACAGATGAAACACCTTTTGTAATTCCAAATGATTGTTCAGGCGACACAATATTTTTAGCTGCAACATCACCGATTGCATTGTAGCGGAAGCGAATACCGAAGTTGTCAGATAGCCAATCAGAGCTTTCTACTCCTTGCATAGCTTGTGAATTTACTTCCTCACTAGACATTCCTTTTGCAGGATTATCCCAAGCACCGCGTCTGTATCCATTAAATACTTCAGAAGAGTCCCAGCGATTTTTATTACGATCTGCATTATAATGATCAGCAATGAAGAAGATACTACCGCCATTTTTCACGTATTGTAGCATAGCATCTTGTTCAGATTTTTTGTAAGGAATATTTGCCTCTGGAACGATAAACACGTTGTAATTTTTTAAGTCGTCGTATGTAATAGGTGTTGATTTACGAAGTTCTTTTACATGATATCCATTTTGGGCAATGCCGTTTCCGAAATCAGAAAAGCCACCATCAATAACCCAGTCAGCAGTCCCGGCCGTTTGACCGTGTGTATTATCGAATAATACTTTCTTCCCGCTATTTTGATTTACAACCTTTGCAGCAATTTCAGGAGCTGGGTCTACAGAGCTTTCTGCATAAGTAGACGGTATGAACGAACTCCCCATACTAAGTGTAATTGCTGTTGCTAAAGAAAATGTAATCCACTTTTTATTCTTCATAGAAGAATCCCCCTAATAATAAATATATGTGCTTTAATAATGTAATTTATTTTTCTGAAAAAATAAAGACGGAAAACGTAAAAAATATTAAAAAATTGTAAAAATACCGTGAATTTTGTTGAGAAATATTTATATAGACAATAAAAAATCCCTTCCAATTAATAAGGAAGGGATAGCTTGTTTAACTAATCTTTGAATTAGGTGTTTCATCAATCTTATGAAATCCTTTCATGTAATACACAATAGCTAAACCAATAAGCCAAATTGGGCCGACAATCAATGCGATTCTTGTATCTTCTGAATACGCCATTATACCTAATACTAGTGCAAGGAAAGCGAGTGAGAAATATGAACTTAATGGATGTAAAGGCATTTTATATGTTAGCTTGTCCTTTTTATCAGTTTGCAATCCTTTACGGAATTTAATTTGAGCGACTAATATGATGCCCCAAGTCCAAATTGCCCCGAAAGTTGAAATACTAGTAAGCCATGTAAATACCTTTGCAGGTACGAGATAGTTTAATATAACGCCAATGAGTAAAACGATAGCAGTTGCTACAATTCCTTGACTCGGAATACCGTTTTTATTTAAACGACCGAATCTTTCAGGTGCTTTCTTTTGCTGTGCCAATGTAAATAGCATACGGCCTGTACTAAATAGACCGCCATTACAAGAAGAAAGAGCTGCTGTTAATACGACAAAGTTAATAATACCTGCTGCTTTTGCGATACCGATTTGCTGGAATGTTAATACAAATGGACTTCCTTTCTCACCAAGTTCGTTCCATGGATAAATTGCCATCATAACGAATAGAGCCCCAACGTAGAACAGTAATATTCTCCAAAATACGTTATCGATTGCTTTTGCGAGTGTTTTTTTCGGATTTTGAGCTTCACCCGCTGTAACACCGATTAATTCAACGCCTAAATAAGCGAATAACACCATTTGTAAAGAGAGCAGTAACCCAGAAAAACCATTTGGGAACCAGCCACCATGTGACCAAAGGTTTGAAATGCCGGTAGCGATACCGCCGTTTCCGAATCCGAATAAAATAATACCAGCTCCAACAATTATCATACAGATAATTGTGACAATTTTGATGAGAGCGAACCAAAATTCAAGTTCCCCAAATACTTTTACGGATAAGAAGTTAAAAGCACTCATTAATAATAGAGCGAGTAAAGCCCAAGTCCAGCGTGGGATATCTGGGAACCAGTACTGCATGTAAATGCCAGCTGCCGTAATTTCAGCCATGCAAGTAACAACCCATAGGAACCAGTAGTTCCAACCGGTAATATAGCCAGCTAGTGGTCCAAGGTAATCATAAGCATATTTACTAAAAGAACCGGCAACAGGTTGTTCAATTGCCATTTCTCCGAGTGCTCGCATAATGAAAAAAATAACGAGTCCAGCGATCATATAACCTAGTAGAATAGAAGGGCCAGCTAGCTTAATAGCAGAAGCAGATCCTAAAAATAGTCCAACGCCAATAGCTGAACCGAGTGACATTAAAGTAATGTGTCGTTCTTTTAAACCACGGTTTAAAGTTCCAGATTTGTTTGTGTGCTGCATAAGAAGAATCCCCCTTGTAGAATGAGCTGCCTAAATATTTAACTATTTCAAATTATAAAACATTTTTATCTGTTATGCTACAAAAATAATCGTGACGAGCTGTACTACATCTGTACTTGTCAGACTTAAACTTAAAATTCGAACTATTAGTGAATATATTGACTCTTCTTTTTATTGATTGTTAAGATTAAGTATTATATTTTCTCACATACTAGTAAGAAAAGAATGTGTGATAATAATTCAGATGTAGGAAGGGTACATAACCATGTTTCAATTACAAAAATATAACACTTCTGTGAAGCAAGAGCTTTTAGCTGGCATCACAACTTTTTTTACATTTGCGTATATTCTTGTCATCAATCCGAAAATATTATCTGATGCAGGTGTACCATTTGATCAAGCTTTTACGGCAACTATTATTGCGACGGTTGTAGGGACGCTATGTATGGCGTTTTTAGCTAACTATCCAATTGTTATTGCTCCAGCTATGGGAATGAATGCGTATTTTGCTTATTCTGTTGTTCAACAGGCAGAGGGGATTACATATGTCATTGCGTTTTCAGCAGTATTTGTAACAGGTATTATTTTTCTTTTATTATCTTTCACTTCATTTAGGCAAAAGCTAATTGTCGCAATTCCTGACAGTTTAAAACATGCGATTGCAGGTGGAATTGGGTTATTTATTGCTTTTATTGGATTACGTCTATCTGGAATTATCGTTGATCATCCATCTAACTTAGTTACGATTGGTGACTTCCATTCTCCAGCTGTTATTTTAACTCTAATTGGTTTAATATTAGCGGCGGTATTAATGGCATTGCGTGTGAGCGGTGCATTATTTATTAGTATGATTGTGACAGGAGTTATCGCCTTCTTTACAGGGCAACTGAAGTTCACGGATAAAATTGTTGCGATGCCTCATTTACCAGAGGGTATTATCGTTTCAAATCCAATCAACGCCTTTTCAGATGTAATTGAATACGGATTATATGGCGTTGTATTCTCATTTTTACTTGTACTGTTATTTGATACAACAGGTGCATTACTCGGTTTAATTAAACAAGCAGGTTTAATTACAGATAATACAGAGAAACGTTTTGGTAAAGCGTTTATTGCAGATGCAATCGGCGGGACTACAGGCTCTATCTTTGGAACAAGCCCAACAGCAGCGACGATTGAATCGTCAGCTGGTATTGCCGCGGGTGGTAAAACAGGATTAACAGGTATTGTAGTTGTCGGTCTAACGATTATAACGGCATTCTTCAGCCCTGTAATTGCTTCTCTATCAAGTGTAGCCGCTATTACAGCTCCTTCATTAATTATTGTAGGTAGTTTAATGGCACAAAGTCTTCGTGATATTAATTGGAATGAATTTGAAGATGCATTACCAGCATTTTTAATTTTCGTTGGTATTCCGTTAACGTCTAGTATTGCGAATGGAATTGCGATTGGATTTTTAGTGTATCCAGTCTTAAAAATTGTGAAAGGGAAAGGGATGGAAGTACATCCGTTACTATACTTATTTACAATTTTATTTGGATGTCATTTATTCTTATAATATAGATATAGGAGAGGGGGCTTCTTATGAGAGGCTCCTTTTTTGTGTATAATAAAGTGAAACTTAAATCAATTACGTAAATTATAAATTACTTAATGGAATATATATGTTACACTAAGAGTAGAGGAGGAACATGAATGGCTGTAAGTAAAATAAAAGTCGCGCGTGTTCAGTTAGATTTAACACAGCAACAATTAGCAGAAAAAGTAGGCGTTACAAGGCAAACGATTAGTTTAATTGAGAAGGGGAAATACAACCCGTCTTTAGATTTATGTTTAAAAATTTGTTATGCGGTAGATAAAACATTGAATGATTTGTTTTGGGAGGACAAGGAGTGAGGGGATGAAAATCGTGAAAGATGAACGTTTAATGATTGAGGGGCTAAAACATATTAGATTAGTTTTTATCTTACAAAATATTATCATACTAGGTATTGTTTTTTATCGCTACGTTTTGCAAGGTGCAGGATATGAAAGTGTTTCGGATTTATTAATGGTATTTATGGGCGGGATAATAGTTATAAACTTTTTAAATCTGAAAAATTCAGTGGAAGTGTATGAGCATACAGGGGGAGTATCGCGCAGTTATTTTATGAAGTTATTATTCATTCCAGTAGGTATTGTTATTGGGATTTTAGCTATTTGTATTATTGTAACACCAGATATTTCGATAAAGGAAATTAGTATGACAGGGCTTATTATGTTTGCTTGTTTTTTAGTTCCTAGTTTGTTTATATACATATATATGAAAAAAATAAAAAGTGAAGATTGAAATATAAGAAAAGCTTTCCCATATTGCGGAAAGCTTTTCTTATATCTTTTTATACAGTACTTTATGAAGGCCAATCGGTTCAATTTCAAATATCTCACCATGTTCTTGAAAGCCTAAGCGCTTGTAATAGTCAGCTACAGTAACTCGGCCATTACACCATAAAATATTTGCTTGACGTTCTTGCAAGATTTGTTCCGCCTTCTGAATTAATGAGCTTCCAGCACGGTTATTGCGAAACTCAGGTAATGTTGCCATTCCTCGTAGACGATAATGCATACCTGCTGGTAAGTCAGGGTATATTTCTTTTGAGAAGGAAGCGATACTAATAAGTTCATCGTTTATAAATGCGCCTAAGTGAAAGGTATCTGTTTCATAGTCGGAAGAGTATTTACAATCTGTTAACGTTTGACTCGGGCGTAAAATTTTTTGACGTAATACGTAAGTTTCAGATCCATCAATATTTTTCACAGTAATCATATTAACATCCTTTCCTATAAGGCTTTTTCTGTTAGTTGTATAAAGAAATAGGCAGGTGCGGCGAAAAGTCCGAGTATGCTAGCAGTTCCGAGAAGGAGTGAAAGTAGGAGGCAAGAGTATTTTATTCCATTTGATTTTTTCCATCCGTAACTACAAATTTCAATGCTAACACCGATGAGAATAATGGCAACGAGTACTTCCGCTAATAATAAGAGAGCTAAAGTTACAATAGACATAATGTGATCCATCCTCATAATATATGATAGTAACATTTTACCATATAAAATGGAAAAAAATGCCCCTCAATTATGTGAGGGGCATTTTTCTATTCTAATATGCTTTTTAGTGTATCGATGTGTTCTTTTGAGCCAGTTACAAGTAATGTATCGCCGTGTTGTAGGCTTGTATCACCATGTGGGATTAATGCTTTATTCCCACGATAAATTTGAATGACGAGTACATCGCCTAAAAATGGAAGGCGACGAAGTGCAACGCCGTTATATTTATTACTCCGTAGTTCCACTTCACGGACTGTTTCGTTTGCTGTTGTAATTAAGCGAACGAGACTCGGTTTATCAATTAGTGCACGTAATAGAATACGTGTAGAGTTAATTGTTGAGAATACGGCGATATGTTCTTGCGTTGCTTTTTCTTGTAGAAGTGGATCTTCTACACTTGCAATAACATGTTCAACACCTAGCTCTTTTGCATGTTCTGCTAATAATAAGTTTTGTTCATCATCGCTTGTTGCAACAACAACGCGGTCTGCATGAAACGCTGTTTGTTCAGTTAATGATGCAATTGTGATGTCATCTAATTTCACGATAGGGAAGTCATGCGATTTCGCTTCCTCATCATTTATTTTATTTTGACGCATCATATATAGTGTCACGTCATAATCTTCTCGTTTTAAATCAAGTGATAATGGAAGTGTAATTCTGCTCGCACCAATAATAGAAACTTTTGGTTTTGGTGTTTCTACTTTCGGGAACATCTTTTTAAATAATATAGGTGCGAAAATACAAGTAATAACTGCGCTTAAAATAAGGGAAGCAGATAAACTTGGACTGATGATTCCTAGTTTTTCACCAATTTGTGCAGCTGCAATAACTAAAGAAAGTGTCGATGTTAATAAGATGGCACTTCCCAGTACGATATTACGTGGATACCATTTTCGTAAGACGAGTGATGGTAACAGTTTTGAAATAAAGAGTCCCACAATTAAAATTGGGATCATGAGCATACTAGAAGGTTCTTTGAAAATAGACCAAACCTCTAAATTTACACCAACCATTACGAAGAAAATAGGGATGAAGAAACCGTAGCCGATGGAATCCAGTTTTTCAACCATATCTTCATTTGGTGATAATAACGATACAAGTACACCCGCTAAGAAGGCACCTAAAATATTTTCAGCTCCAACAGATTCAGATAACCCGACTAATATTAAGATGAGTGCAAAAACAGCTCGTGTATCAATTTGTACACTACCAGCTTTTAAGCTATCTAAGTATGGAATGTTTTTAAAGCGTTTTGCAACGAAGTAAATAACAATACCAGCACCGAATAGAAGAAGAAGGAGCCACATGCTTTGGCCGCTTTCGGAATTTAATCCGACGAATACAGCGAGTAAAATCATTGTAACTAAATCTGCAATAACAGCAACTAATAAAATGATTTGTCCGATTGCCGTTTTTCCTAAGTTATTCTCTTTTAATGTTGGTACAACAACACCTAAAGAAATAGTTGAAATAATTAAAGTCATAAACATTGCATTATCTACGAATCCTAGCCATACGAATAGTAATGATAGAGCATAAGATAAGATGAAAATAAATAAGAAGATAATGCTTGCTGCTTGGAATGTGTTTGGTTCGTTTGTCGTATTCTTTTTCCCTTTTTGTTTAAAGATCGAAAAGTCAATTTCTAGACCACTTAAGAACATTAGGAAGATAAATCCTAGTGTTGATAAGACTTGAAGCCACATATCTGGCTCAATGATGTTAAATCCACTTTTACCTACAAAGATTCCTGCGATGATTTCTGCAACAACGACAGGAAGTGCTTTTAATTTAAAGCGTTGTAACAAAAGGGGAACGAAAAACGCGATTGCAACGACAACCATAAGTGATAGAACAGAAGTGTGATGTTCCATTGCGTTCTCTCCCTTCAAATAAATATAGTAACTATTTAGCCATATAATAGGTAGAAAAGCAACGCATATGGATTCGATTTCATAAAGAAAGAGTTTTCTTAACATTTGTCATAATAAGTATATTTTTCATGATTCTGTTGTTAATTCCGTAATGTGGATGTAATAGGGGAGGGGATAAAGTGAAACTTTAATCCGTGGGGGTCTTACTGCTCGTTAATGGGGATAAAAAAAGACTGCTGAGGAATCTCAGCAGTCTTTTCATGTACATTACATTGAGAAGAAGATCCATACAGTTAAACCAACTGTTGCAGTTGCAACGAAGAAACTGTATATCATTGTAAGAATTTGAACTCTTCCTTCTCCTTCTTTTAAGTGCATGAACATGATTAATTGTAACAACGCTTGCGCAACAGCCATTACGATAATAGTTGTTAAGATCGTTGAAAGTGGCAGGCTTGTGTAAAGTGCCACGTATAGCGCTAGGAACGTTAGTGCAAGCGATAAAATAAATCCGAAAACGTGTGACCAAGGGAATCCGCTATGCGCATGCCCGTTTGCTTGGTTGTTATTTTGACCCATTTACGCCACCATCCCGTTCAAGTAAACTAGTGTGTAAATAAAGACCCAAACAAGATCAAGGAAATGCCAGTATAAGCTGATAATGAATACTTTACGAGCTGTAACTGGTGTTAAACCTCGTTTTAAAATTTGGATAATAACACAAGTTGCCCAAATGATACCGCCTGTTACGTGGGCTCCGTGCGTTCCAAGAAGAACGAAGAATGCAGATAGGAAAGCACTTGTTTGAATTGTTGCGCCTTCACCGATGTACATAATGAACTCTTCGATTTCAAAGAATAGGAAACCTGCACCTAAAAGTAATGTAAGGATGAACCATCCAAGCATTGCTTTTTGGTTGTGCTTACGCATTTCGTGAATTACGATACCACATGTGAAACTACTTGTTAAAAGTAGTAATGTTTGAATTAAAAGCGTTTTAAGTTCAAACAGTTGCGCTGGAGTTGGGCCATCTGCCGTACGACCAGCAAGGACTAGATAAGAGGCGAAAAGTGTTGCGAACAGCATAATTTCAGCCCCAAGAAAAATCCAGAATCCTAGGATATTCAATCTGCTTTGTTCGGATTGATATTCCAAAGGTAAGCTTTTATCTAAAGCCGCCATGTCATTTCACCTCTCATGCTATATGTTCTGTTTCTTTAATTTCATCAACACTTACGTAGTAACCATCGTCATAATCGAATGAACGATAGATTAAGCAAGCTAAAATACCAACGCCGCCGATTGCTGCAAGCCAGAACCAGCTAAATACTAATGCGAAACCTGCAAGACCGAAGAATAAAGACGCAATAATAGGCACACCAGAGTTACTTGGCATGTGAATTGGTTTTAAATCTTCTGCTGCTGGTGTAACTGTTTCTCCGCGTTTTTTCATGTACCAGAAAGCATCAGCTTCTTTAATTTCAGGAAGCTTCGCGAAGTTGTAATGTTGTACAGGAGATTGAGTTGCCCATTCAAGTGTACGACCATCCCATGGATCTCCAGTTGTGTCACGTTCACCGTGACGTGCACTCCAAATTACGTTGTAGCAAAGAAGTAGGAAGCCAATACCCATCATTACCGCACCAACAGATGCGATTTGGTTTAGCCATCCCCATCCAAGACTTTCAGAGTAAGTGTACATACGACGAGTCATACCGTCTAAACCTAAGAAGTACATTGGGAAGAAACAGATGTTGAATCCGCTCATAAAGATCCAGAATGTCCATTTACCTAGGCGTTCATTTAACATATGACCAGTCATTTTTGGATACCAGAATGTGAATCCAGCAAGCATAGCGAATACTGTACCTGCAATTAATACGTAGTGGAAGTGAGCGATTAGGAAGTAGCTGTTATGGTATTGATAATCAGCTGCTGCCATTCCAAGCATAACCCCTGTAACCCCACCGACTACGAAGTTTGGAATAAATGCCAATGACCAAAGCATTGGAACTGTAAAACGAATACGTCCTTTATACAGTGTAAACAACCAGTTAAAGATCTTAACCCCGGTTGGAATCGAAATCGCCATTGTCGAAATCGAGAAGAATGAGTTAACCGCTGGACCTGCACCCATCGTGAAGAAGTGGTGAAGCCATACGACGAAACTCAGTAAAGAAATTGCAACCATTGAGTATACCATCGCACTGTAACCGAATAGACGTTTACGTGAGAATGTACTAATGATTTCAGAGAAAATACCGAATGCCGGTAAAATAACGATATATACTTCAGGGTGACCCCATACCCAGAACAGGTTGGCCCATAACATCGGCATACCGCCGCTCGCCATCGTAAAGAAGTGAGCATCGAATAGACGGTCAAATGTCATTAATGCAAGAGCAACTGTTAATACTGGGAAAGCGAAAATAATGATAATTGTTGTAATTAAGATTGACCAAGTAAACATTGGCATTCTCATTAAAGTCATACCAGGTGTACGCATTTTTAAGATAGTAACAAGGAAGTTAATACCGGTCATTAGCGTACCGAGACCTGAAATCTGTAATGCAATTGCGTAGTAGTTATTTCCTACACCAGAAGTAAACTCTGTACCTGCCATTGGGAAGTAAGAAGTCCACCCAGCGTCTGGAGAACCACCAATTACGAAAGCGATGTTGAATAACATTGCTCCGACAAAGAATAACCAGAAACTTAAAGCATTTAAGAACGGATATGCAACGTCACGAGCACCAATTTGTAATGGTACTACAAGGTTCATTAACCCCATAACGAATGGCATTGCCATGAAAAGAATCATTACTGTACCATGTGTTGTGAAGATTCCGTTATAGTGTTCAGCGTTTAAATAAGTTGTTTCTGGGAATGTTAACTGTGCACGGATCATTAAACCATCCATACCACCACGGAATAACATGATAACCGCAGAAATAATATACATGGCGCCGATTTTTTTATGGTCAACAGTTGTTAACCATTCGTCCCAAAGCCATTTCCATTTTTTATACTTTGTTAGTACGAAAATGATTGCTAATGTCACAAGAACGATAGAAGCGTCTGCACCGTAAATAATCGGGTCACCTGTGACAAAGAATTCATCAAGCTTCACTGTGTTCACTCCAATCTGTTGGAATTATAGCTATTATTTTTTTTTGTTTTTGTAGTAGTTGTAATCACAATATTCAAGTGATTTTGGATCTACATAACTTAAGTGGTGACTAGAGAATGTCATACGACCAACTACACCAGGTTTAACAATTTCGTTGTACTTATCTTCTGTTAGTTTAGGAGCAGTTTGTTGTACTTCTTTAACCCACTTGTCATATTTCTCTTTAGTTTTTGCTTCAACTTCGAACTCCATGTGAGTGAATCCTTCACCAGAGAAGTTCGCGCTACGGCCTAGGTAAGAACCTGGCTTATCAGCTTGTAAATAAAGATCCATAATCATGCCATCCATTGTGTACTTCATACCACCAAGTTCTGGTACCCAGAAAGCATTCATTGGGCCGACAGAAGTCAGTTTGAATTGAATTGGTACACCAGCTGGGATGTTTAAATAGTTAACGGTTTCAATTTTTTCCTCTGGGTAACTGAATAACCATTTCCAGTTTGCAGATGTAACATAAATTTCAACTGGTTTAATATGTTTGGACTCTTTCGGAACCTCTTCCGAAGCATAAGTTGCTTTTACTGTTGGGATCGATAATGCGATAACGATAATAACAGGAACAAGCGTCCAAATAATTTCTAATAATGTGTTACCGTGTTGTTCAGGTGGCTCGTAGTCCATATTCTCTGGTTTTTCACGATAACGAATCAAGATGACTGTAAACAAGATGAATACAATTGCGATAATTAATGACATAAGCAAGAATGACCAAACAATTAAATCATACTGTGCTTTTGCAACAGGTCCTTGCGGATTTAATACTGCGAGTTTCTTATCACAGCCGCCTAGGAACAGAAGTAATGATAACGGAAGAAGCGAAGCCAGCTTCCAAAACGTTTTCTTTAGTTGCACGATTGAAAATCTCCTTTCTCCTTGGATTGAAACTATGCCAATAAAACAATATAAACCTATTAATTTATAGATGGCAATAGTTTTTGCGATATTGTTAAAAAATAGACACAAATGCACACTTTTTAAGGTGAATATCATTTGTAACTTGATAACATTGTAAACTATTTTCCAATGAAAAACGTGATTGTGAAAATTTTAAGATAAATAAAGTTATACCAAGATATCCAATAAATAGAAAAAAGCTATCTTATTATAAGGAAGATAGCTGAATATTTTGTATATTTAGTTTATTTCTTGTTTTATATTTATTTGTTGTTCAAGTGTGACAATTTTTTTATATTTAACTTGATATAAAATGTAACAAATGATCATAAATGGAATACCGCAATAAAGAGCGATTCTCTGATCTGGAATGAAAGCTAAACTAACAAATGTAATGAAATTGAGTGAGAATGCTACGATTGGAACTATTGGATAAAGTGGTGTGCGATATTTTAAATCATTAATGTCCCCGCCGTTTTTTAAGAAGTTTCTACGGAAGAAAAACTGCGAAGCTGCGATTGACATCCAAACTACGACAGCAGCCATAGCTGCAATAGATGTTAAAACTAAAAAGACAGTATCTGCCGCAAATATACTTGTTAATAGAGACAAACTTGCAAAGATCAGACTGAAAATTAATGCGTTTAGTGGCACACCTTTTTTAGTTAACTTCGTAAAAGCTGGACTTGCCATTCCTTGTTTTGCCATCGCCCAAAGCATACGAGAATTTGCATATAGGCCAGAGTTGGCTACGGATAATACCGCTGTAATAATAACAAAGTTCATAATGTCTGCTGCATATGGAACACCAGCCACATCAAATACAAGTACAAATGGACTTTCGACTAGATTAGCTTCTTGCCACGGGAGTAAACCTACAACAACTGATATTGCTAGGACGAAGAAGAAGAGAGTTCGCCAAATGGTATTTTTGATTGCTTTAGGGATTGTTTTTTCGGGATTTTCACTTTCTCCCGAAGCAATTCCGATTAATTCTGTTCCTTGGAAGGAGTAATTTACTGTAATCATCGTAAGAAGAACAGCTAATGCACCATTTGGAAATAATCCGCCATTTTCAGTGAAATTGTGAAGCATTGGAGCTGGTTTTCCGTTAAAGTCTAGTAGACCGAACATAACTGCACCACCGAGTACGATGAAAACAACAATAGTTGCGACTTTTACACTTGCGAACCAAAATTCTGCTTCTGCATATGCTTTTGCTGATAAAGCGTTTACAAGGAAGAGTGCTGCTGCAAATGTAACACACCAAATCCACGAAGAAACGTCTGGAAACCAGCGTTTCATTAAAATACTTACAGTTGTTAACTCTACTCCAACTGTAACCGCCCAATTTAACCAATACATCCAACCGACAACAAACCCAAAACCAGGTGAAATAAATTTGCTTGCATAGCTTTGGAATGAACCTGCTTCTGGCATAGCAACAGATAATTCACCAAGACATAACATCGTTAAATACATAACAAATCCACCGACTAAAAATGCAAGAATAGCACCACCAGGACCAGCGTTATGGACGATTTGACCAGAGCCCATAAATAGGCCGGTTCCGATAACACCACCAAGTGCAATCATAAATAGGTGTCTACTTTTCATTGTTCGTTTTAAATCTGTTTGTTCTACTTGTTGATTCATATGCCCTCACCCCGTTATTTTCTTGTATGTATAGACAGCTTTTCATTCCGAGTTTTTAATCATTAGTGGGGGATGTGACACATACTCGGCTTATTTATTATGAAACGAATGGAGTATGTAAAAATACGAACTATGACTAAATACTCTAAGAATGTTTATTAACAAGGTAATATCTTCACTATGTTAATTATTTTGATTTTAGCAAAAAAATTCAGAAAAGTATATTGTTTTTTCTTTTTATTAAAAATAATTAGAATTTTAAAACGATAAAAGTGTGAACAATAATTCACAGAATCTTTCTAGCAAACTAGTAAGAAGAAAGGTACAATGATAGGAGGTATGTCTGTAAAATAATAATTAATGGAGTTTTGTTTAAAATGAAAAAGTTAAAATATCTTTTTGTTTTTGGAATTATATTTGCTGCCGCGTTTTTTATAGGGAAAGATAAGATTATACAAAAGGCACAAGTGCTACGCTTAGACTTTCTATCTGAAATGAAAGAAGCGGCTATGATTGAAAATGTTCCGTTTATAAATCAGTTACCAGAATTACCTCGTGGATGTGAAGTGACAAGCTTAGCTATGTTGTTACAATATAAAGGTGTACAAGTAGATAAGATGCAACTTGCTAGTGAAATTCATCGTGTTCCATTTGAACAAAATGGTTTGCGTGGAAATCCTTATGAGGGATTCGTTGGAAATATTTATACGAAAGCTGAACCAGGATATGGTGTATACAATAAACCAATCTTTAATTTAGCAGAAAAATATGTTCCTGAAAAAGTAATTAATTTAACAGATAGAGACGTGAAAGATCTATATAAGGTAATTAGTTCTGGTTCTCCAGTATGGGTTATTATTAATACAACGTTTAAGCCGCTAGCTGAAAGTAGTTTTGAAACATGGAATACAAGTTCTGGTGAAGTGAAAATTACATATTTTGAGCATAGTGTAGTAGTGGTTGGATACGATCAAAACTTTGTATATGTAAATGATCCTCTAAAAAATAATCCACGTTTCGCTGTTCCACGAGCAGAGTTTGAGAAGGCGTGGGAGCAAATGGGGAAACAAGCGATTACTATTTTATAATAATGAAAAAGCCATCTTTTTGATGGCTTTTTATTTTTAAGTTATTATAACGGAAAATTCAGAAGATTCTTTTAAAAGTTAACAATTCACGTTATAATAACATTTAACTTGGTGAAGAAGGGGAGAAGAGAAATGGATGTTGCGAAGGAACTGGTTTTATCGAAAAATCAATTAATTGAGTGGAGAAGGCATTTTCATAAATATCCAGAGTTATCTTTTCAAGAAGAAAAAACATCACAGTTTGTATTCGATATACTTCGGAAAATCCCATGTTTAGAAGTATCAAGACCTACTAAATATAGTGTAATGGCAAGGTTGATTGGTAAGCAACCTGGTAAAATAGTTGCGGTTCGAGCTGATATGGATGCTCTTCCTATTCATGAAGAAAATGAGTTTGATTTTATTTCTACATACCCAGGTGTGATGCATGCATGTGGTCATGATGGACATATAGCGATATTACTTGGAGTTGTACATAAGTTAGTAGAAGAAAGAGAAAAGATTAAAGGGGAGATTCGTTTTCTATTCCAACATGCTGAAGAAAACTTTCCTGGTGGTGCAGAGGAAATGGTCGCAGCAGGTGTAATGGAAGGTGTGGATTATATTATTGGTGCTCACCTTTGGGCGTCGTTAGAGGTTGGGAAAGTAGGTGTAATTTATGGTCCTGCAATGGCTGCCCCAGATGTTTTTAAAATTACGATAGAAGGAAAAGGTGGACATGCTGGAATCCCTCATGAAACGGTTGATAGTATTGCAATCGGCACACAAGTTGTTGCACAAATGCAGCAAATTGTATCTCGCCTCACGAATCCGTTGGACTCCCTTGTAGTATCTGTTACGCAATTTCATGCTGGGACAACCCATAATGTGATTCCAGAACAAGCGGAGATTGAAGGGACAGTGCGGAGTTTAAGACATGAGTTGCGAGAAGAAACAGTGAAAAGGATTGAACAGATTGTAAAGCACGTGACAGAAGCTTACGGAGCGAAATATACGTTTTCTTATGAATATGGATATCGTCCAGTAGTAAATGATTATGAAGTTACAGAGATTATTGAGCAAACAGCATTACAGCTTTATGGAAGGGAACGAGTTACTCGTTTACAGCCGACGATGGCTGGAGAAGATTTTTCAGCGTTTTTACAAAAGGCGCCAGGGACATTCTTTTTTATCGGAGCAGGAAATAAAGAGAAAGGAATTATATATCCTCACCATCATCCTCGTTTTACGATTGATGAAGATGCATTACCGATTGGCGTGGAAGTCTTTGTATCATCGATTATGAATTTCATAAGTAAAGGAGAATGAGATGAAGAAAATACACGTATTAGCGCTTATTCCAGTTTTTTGTTTAGTTGTTGGACCCGTATTTGCTAATTCAGTTACTCCTTACATATTAGGGATGCCATTTTTATTATTTTGGGTATTATTATCAGTGCTCATTACGTCTCTTTGTATGGGGATTGTGTACGTATTTGATCCTGCTAATAAGGGGGATGTAAAATGACCGCATTACTTATCATTATTTTATTTTTGTTTCTCGCACTATTTTTAGGAATTCGAGCACAACATGGAAAAGATATGAATTTAGAGCAATGGTCAGTTGGAGGAAGAGGATTTGGCACTATTTTTGTTTTTCTTCTTATGGCAGGTGAAATTTATACGACGTTTACATTTTTAGGTGGAAGTGGATGGGCGTATAGTAAAGGAGCACCTACTTTCTATATTTTAGGTTATGGTGCATTAGCTTATATTTTATCTTACTTTTTATTGCCGCCAATTTGGAAGTATGCGAAAGAGCATAATCTTGTTTCGCAGCCAGATTTTTTTGTGAAGAAATATAGGAGTCAGACACTTGGCATTATCGTTTCTATCATTGGAGTTATTTCGATTATCCCCTACCTCGTTTTACAGTTAAAAGGATTAGGAATTATCGTTTCGGAAGCGTCGTACGGAAGGGTGTCACCAGTTATCGCAGTGTGGATTGGCGCAATTGTTATAACGATATATGTAATGGTTTCAGGTATACACGGCTCTGCTTGGACGGCCGCTTTGAAGGATATTATGATACTGTTTATCGTTATGTTTTTGGGTATATATTTACCGTACCATTATTACGGAGGATTTCAGCCGATGTTTGAAGCTGTAGAAGCAGCAAAACCAGGATTTTTATCTTTACCTGATGAAGGAATGAGCATTTCTTGGTTTGTTTCTACTATTGTATTAACAGCTCTCGGTTTCTATATGTGGCCCCATACATTCGCTTCTGCTTTCTCGGCAAAAAATGAAAAAGTATTTCGTAAAAATGCGGCCATTATGCCACTGTATTCTTTAGTTTTACTTTTCGTGTTCTTTGCAGGGTTTGCAGCTATACTGCAAGTTCCTGGATTAAAGGGAGGGGATGTAGACCTTTCGTTATTCCGTCTGGCTCTTCAAACTTTTGATCCTTGGTTTATTGGTATTATTGGTAGTGCGGGAGTATTAACAGCATTAGTTCCAGGTTCCATGCTTGTTATGGCGGCATCTACGTTGTTAGCGAAAAATATTTACCGAACAATGGTCCCGTCTGCTTCAGATAGACAAGTTGCTAAAGCAGCAAAATTATTTGTGCCTGTAGTAACACTTGTTGCAGTATTGTTTACATTTAAAGGAGGAGAAACAATAGGAGCTCTTCTTTTAATGGGATACAGTATAGTGACACAACTTTTCCCTGCACTTGTATGTAGTTTGTTTCCACGTCAAGTTATTACGAAGCAAGGTGCAATTGCAGGAATGGGGATTGGGTTGTTAGTGGTCGCATATATTACTTTATCTGGTTCAACTATAGCTACGATGTTTCCTGATTTCCCTCAATATATAAAAGATTTAAATGTAGGAATAGTCGCATTGTTAATGAATATGATTGTGATGTTTATCGTTAGTGGATTTACGAAAAATGTGTCTATAAAAGCAGACAATATAATAGTAGAAAAGTAATCCGTGTGCTAGAGCTATCTTTAAAAAGAGATAGCTCTTTTTTTGTATATATTTTCTTCTATTAGCGAAATCTAACTAAAAACTTGTTGAAAAGGAAGTTAGGTGGGGGACTTGTTAGAGTTAAAAGGTAACTTATTTGAAGTTATGAAAGAAATTAGGGATGAGTTAGGTTCGCCTAATGATTTAACAATTAGGGAAGTTGCCCTCGCTGGTAGTTTTACACGCTGTGCTGTTATTTTTTTATGTGGGTTAACAGATAAGGATAATGTTTATAAATATGTAGTTCATACACTTCAATATGAAGAAGTACAAAAAGAAGAGGCTGTTGTTCAAACGTTATTGGATCATTTTATTTCTATTGCAGAAGTTGGTAAGAAGACGACGTTTCCGGATATTATAAATGCGATTTTAGCAGGAGATACAGTTATATTAATTGATAATATTCAAACCGCTATCGTGATTAATAGTAGAGCTTGGGAAAAAAGAAGTTTAGAACCGCCAGTAACAGAAGACTTAATACGTGGACCGAGGATTGGATTAAATGAAGATATTAATGTGAATAAAATGTTAATCCGACGTGGTTTGCGCGATCCAAAGTTGAGGTTCCAATCTTATATTATGGGGAAGCGATCGCAGAAAGAAGTAACCTTAGTATATATAGAAGATATTATTAACCCTTATATTGTGAAAGAGCTAGATCGGCGTCTTCAATCAATAGAGACAGATGTCGTTTTTGAGACGGGTACGATTGAGCAATTAATTCAAGATAATAATTTGTCACCGTTTCCGCAGTTTTTGAATACAGAAAGGCCTGATAATATTGTGGCCTCGTTAGCGAAAGGAAAGGCAGCTATTTTGGTGGACGGATCACCGTTTGCCCTTATAGCTCCGCTAGTATTTGTTGATATTTTTCAATCTGTAGAGGATCATTACGAGCGCTGGGTGATTGGGACGTTATTGAGGATTTTGCGAATGGTCTCTGGTATTATGGCGGTTTTATTACCAGCGACGTATGTAGCGCTAGTTTCATACCACCAAGGGCTTATTCCATCTAAACTAGCTTATTCTATTGCGGGAGCGAGAGAAGGGGTACCGTTTCCTGCATATATAGAAACGTTAATGATGGCATTAACGATGGAGTTAATACGAGAAGCGGGAATTAGGTTGCCAAAACCGATGGGGCAAACAATTGGGATTGTAGGTGGTCTTGTAATTGGAGAAGCTGCGGTGAACGCAGGGATTGTAAATCCGTTTTTAGTAATTATTATTGCAGTTACTGCAATTGCTACATTTTCACTTCCTGTATATAGCATAACAATTACGTTTCGAATTTTACTTTTTGTCTTTGTATTAGCAGCGACTGCTTTTGGGTTGTACGGAATCATTTTAGCTCTTATTGCACTTGCGATTCATATTACGAATTTAAAGAGTGTTGGGGTGCCATATACAACGCCTATTGCTCCTGCATTTTATAAAGATTGGGAAGAAGAAATGATCCGCTTGCCAAAATCAATGTTGAAAGAAAGACCAGAGTACTTACAAACGAAAGATTCTACAATACGTCCAAAGGAGCGAGAGTAATTGAAACCATTTGAATATGGGGATGAAGAAATTGGATCTCGGGAACTTGGTTTTGCGGTATCGTCAACAATTATCGGTATAGGTGCATTATCTATGCCGCGAGATATTGCTACGCAAACTTTATTTTCGGACGGTTGGATTATTTTGCTTTTGGGTGGATTAGTCTGTGCGGTTTTAGGGTGGTTTGTAACGAGGGTAGCTATTTTATTCCCAAAACAAAACTTTGTTCAATATACGAGTGCACATTTGACGAAGCCTGTTGCATACACAATTAGTAGCATTTTAGTATTAACGTTTGCTGCTTTGACAGCATATGAATCCCGAATGATTGCAATTATTTCACAAACGTATTTGTTTAGTGATACACCAGTGCAACTATTGTCTTTCTTTTTCCTATTAGTTGTTATTTATGGAATAGCAGGATCGAGAGCAGCTTTAGTAAGGCTAAACGTTTTGTTTTTACCTATAGTTTTAATTGCGATAGTGCTGCTTTCTTTATTGAATATAAATTTAATGGAGATAAATAATTTACTACCAGCTTTTCAAACGGACGTCAGTCAATATGCTGTAGGAGTTAAAAACTCTATTTTCACATTTATCGGATTTGAGGTAGCTCTGTTTTATGCTGTGATGTTGAACGATAAGTCAGTGAAAAAGGCACCGATGGCAGTTGCAAAAGCGGTGATGGTAAACGTGTTGTCATACATTTTAATTTATGTAACTTGTATTAGTGTTTTTACTTATATGACAACCCGTGGATTGACGTATCCAACAATTGAATTAGGGAAAGAAATTGAAATTGGAGGAGGGTTTTTAGAAAGATTTGATGCAATTTTTTTCACTACTTGGATTATTACTATTTATAACACGACAGCAATGTATTATGACGTCGCATCTTTATTGTTTTGTGCTATGTTTCCGAAAGTGAAGAAACATATTTTTATTTTCGTAAGTGCCCCGATTATTTTTATGCTGAATATGATACCTAGTAGTTTGAAGGACTTATCAAATTACGGAACTTATTTAGCTTGGATAGATATGGGCTTTGTCGTGTTAGCACCTTTGTTAGTTTTTATTGTATATAAAATAAAAAGAAGGAATGGTAGAAATGAAACACCTTCTTAAAATCATAATGCTTATAGTTTTAGTTGGATCTATAAGTGGGTGCTCTGAGTTAGAAGAAATAGAAGAAAGAGGATTTGTAGTAGGTGCAGCCTATGATATTGTGAAAAAAAAGAAAGCGAATCCAATTATGAAAGGGACGTATCAGATGGTACTCCCCAGTAAATTGTCGCAACAAGGTGGACAAGGTGGTGGAGATAGCGAAAATTATATTAATGTGAGTGCGAAGGCAGATAGTGTCTTTGAGCAAATACGAATTATTGCCAAAAAAATTAGTCGCTCACTATTCTTTCCGCACATACAAGTGATAATTTTCTCTAAAGATTTATTGTCGAATCCATATGTTTTACAAAATACGTTAGATGTATATATTCGTGATCATGAGATGAGAAGAAATATACGTTTGTTCGTTTCTAAGAAAAATGCAGAAGCTATTTTGAAGCAGAGCGCTAAACCTGAAAATTTACCGGCGCAGTATATTGATATGTTAGCTGAACATCCTCCGAAAAATGCTCAAATGATTGAGGCTTCAAGAATTGGTGAAGTTCAGGAAAAGATGATTTCCAACCGAAGCTTCGTATTACCTATTCTTGAATTAACAAAGCAAGGGGTACAAATGAACGGGGCAGCGTTGTTTCGCGGGAAGGATAATAAGTGTGTAGGTAGTTTGAATGGAGAAGAAACATTTGGAATAAATTATATAATAGGTAAGAAAATTGGAGGATTCTTTACCATTCGTAAAAAAGACCAGCTTATTACATATGAAATTCATAAAATGCGTCGAAAGATTAAAGTATCTACAGAAAATGCTACAAAACCGAAGTTCGATATTCACTTGTTTTTGGAAGGAACATTGGCTGAGTTGCATTTTAGTGATCATAAACAAATTATGAACGAAAAGCGATTAAAGAAAAACATCACGGAGGAAATGGAGAAGCGCATTCAAAAATCGATTAAGCTTGTTCAAAAAAAATATAAGGTAGATGTATTAGAGTTAGGGGAAGTATATAAGCGGCATAATTATAAAGAATGGAAGAAGATAGATAAGAATTGGGATCAAGGTGAAAATTACTTTAGTAATGCTGAGATTACTGTTCATGTTCATCCGACAATTGAGCATTCAGGTTCAGCTTTACCAAAAAGAGTAAAGTAAGGTGATGGAAGGTGTTTACTGGATTAGGAATTAGTTGCACAATATTAATGGCAATTCTTCCGGGGGCCATATACTACATACATAAAAAAATCACAACGTATGGAGCACAACCTTGGAATACTGATATACAAAAAAAGAAACCTGAATAAATTCAGGTTTCTTTCGTGCAAAGCAAATGAAGGGGGATACCTTCTATGTATGCTTTGCTTTTATACAAGCCCTAACCAATGTACCAATTGTGTAGAGAGGAATGTCACAACAATAGCGATAACGGTAGGGATTGCAAACGATAAGAATGTCCATTTTGCACTTTTTGTTTCTTTATATATGTTAACCAGTGTTGTTCCACATGGGAAATGAAGAAGTGAGAACAACATTGTGTTTAACGCTGTTAACCAAGTCCAACCATTTTCTAAGAATAGATTTTTAATTTGGTTAAAATCATCTATTTCAGTTAAAGCTCCGGTTGATAAGTAAGACATTAATAAAATCGGGATAACAATTTCATTCGCTGGTAGTCCAAGAATGAATGCAGCTAAAATAAATCCATCAAGTCCTAACATTTTAGCGAACGGATCTAGGAAGTTTACAAAATACATAAGTAAGCTCGTGTCACCGATGAAAATATTAGCAAGTAACCAAGTTAATGCAGCCGCAGGGGCAGCTACAACGATAGCTCGTTTTAAAACATAAATTGATTTATCGAGTGTTGCACGTACAATTGTATTCCAAACTTTTGGCTTACGGTACGGTGGTAACTCAAGAGTGTAGTGAGTTGGCACGCCTTTTAAAGCTGTTTTTGATAGTACCCAAGAAACAGTTAATGTCATAATAACACCAATTACAACCATTCCAACTACGACACCTGCAGTAACTAATGTTTGCATACTACCTGTATAACCAGCAGCCATAAATAATGAAGCCATTAAAATTAACATAGGCCAGCGACCGTTACAAGGAACGAAGTTGTTTGTTAAAATTGCAAGCATTCGTTCACGTGGTGATTCAATAATACGTGTTGACATAATAGCGGCTGCATTACAACCAAACCCCATTGCCATTGTTAAAGATTGTTTGCCGTGTGCACCGGAGCGTTTGAATAAGCGGTCCATATTAAAAGCGACACGTGGTAAGTATCCGTAGTTTTCTAATAGTGCGAACATAGGGAAAAAGATTGCCATAGGTGGTAACATAACGCTAATAACAGCACCGATACCGCGGAATAAACCAAGTATTAAAATGCCATGTAACCATTCGGGTGCATGTGCTGCCTGGAACCAAGATGTTAAATACCCTTCGGCCCATCCGAAGAACTCAGCAATCATATCAGAGGGTACGTTAGCGCCTGCAATTGTAAGATAAAAAATAATAGATAAAATACCGAGCATAATTGGGAATCCCCAGATGGGAGATGTGAAAATTTTATCTAGTTTTTCAGAACGATACAATTTATCAGTATTTGTATATTGAACAGACTCTTTACATATGCTTGCAGATGTTCGATAAATATCTCCGACAATATCATCTCGTATATCGTCTTTTGATAGTGCTTGTGCATGTTGAATAATATAGTCCAATGGAAGAGCTTTACTGGCTGAGTGAGATTCCATTTATTACGACCTCCCTTACAAGTGGTTCATTATGGTGTTTTTGAAGTGTAGTTAAGAAATTTTTATCTCCATCTAATATACGTAACGCAATCCAACGTGCTGGATACGCATCACCGAACACTTTATAAATTTGCGGTTCTAATTCCTGAATCATGCTTTCGATTTTTTCGCTGTAAGAAATTTTAATTGGTGTTGGAATTAGTTTTTTATTTGCTACTTTAGCGATCACATTTAGCAAATGTCCAATGCCTACTCGGTTACGAGCAGAAATCTTAACTACAGGTACACCGAGTGATTTGGCTAATTTTTTTTCATCAATAACGATGCCTTTTTTCTCAGCTTCATCAATTAAGTTAATACAAATGACTACGTTGCTCGTCATTTCCATCACTTGGAGTGCTAAATTTAAATTTCTCTCCATAGCAGTTGCGTCTATAACAACTACAGTTACTTCTGGTTTTTCAAATATAATATAATCCCTCGCTACTTCTTCGTCCGCAGAATTTGAATATAGTGAGTAAGTTCCAGGTAAATCAATTAATGTATATTTACTTCCGTTATGTTCATATTCCCCTTCAGCTTTTAAAACAGTTTTTCCCGTCCAGTTTCCAGTATGCTGTTTTAAGCCTGTTAAAGTATTAAATAATGTACTTTTCCCGGTATTCGGGTTGCCAGCTAAAGCAATGCGATGTTTGCTCATCTGAAATCATCTCCTATTAATACCCCGAAAATAAGGGAACTTTCTTCCTTGCGTAGTGCAATAGTGGTGTTGCTTACTTGATAAGCGACAGGATCTCCAAGTGGACTGCGTTGTAATACTTTAATCGTTGCCCCAGGGATAAATCCTAAATCTAATAAACGTCGTTTCATAGTTCCTTCTAATTGTATCTTCTCAATTTGTACAAACTCTCCTGTCTTAAATTCGGAAAGTGGTTTTGTATTAGCCGATACCATAAAAGTTACCTCATCTCTATATTGTTAGTTTAAGTTTAAAAAGTTTCCTTAGGTAAACTTTTTGTTAGTAATATAGTAGACTACATTGGATGATGCTGTCAATTGGTACTTTAAAAATATTCATTTATTTTTAGAATTGTTCCAATTTATTTAGTTGTACTAAAAAATATTACTGAAATTTTATTTAATGTAAATGAAGTAAGAGTGTAAAAGTAAAAAATACAAAGGATTTGTAAATGTATTTTTAACTAAAAGGGGAAAAGAGCGAAAAACATTTACATTGAGTTTACATTGTTAAGAATAAATTTACATTACAGCTTAATTAGTGTGGATTTTGTTGGGTTCTTTAACTATAAATCTTGGGATTCCTAGCTTTTAAGGGTTATTATCGTTATTTACTTAAAATTAAAGATTGCTTAACACTCACATAATATTGCTGTCCTACAATGAATTTGTGTTCGAAAGAAAATGAATTCGAAAAGTGATAATCCAAATGGGGGTACAAGACATGGTTATGAAAAAAGGTATTAAATTTTCTTTAGCGGCTTTAGTGGTAGCAGGAGCGTTGGTTGGATGTGGGAAAGCGGAAGATACAGCTAGTAAAGAAAGTGCTAAAGGAAGCGATAATACAAAACAAGAATTATCAGGCACGATTGCAGCAGCTGGTTCTACGGCTCTTCTACCTCTTGCGGAGGAAGCTGGAAAGAAATTCATGGAAAAAAATTCGAAAGTTTCTATTCAAGTTCAAGGTGGCGGTAGTGGAACTGGGATTAACCAAGTAGCATCGGGTGCAGTACAAATTGGTAATTCAGATGTTCCGTCTGGAGATAAAATAAAAGATGCTGAAAAAGCGAAAGAATTAGTAGATAACAAGGTAGCGGGTATTGCATTCGCACTTGTCGTAAATAAAGATGTAAAAGTTGATAACTTAACAGTAAAACAAGTACAAGATATCTTCACTGGAAAAGTAACAAACTGGAAAGAGGTAGGGGGGAAAGATGAAAAAATCAACGTAATTAACCGTCCGGCTTCATCTGGTACACGTGCTACGTTTGAAAAGACAGTTATGAAAGAAGCGAAAATTAATGATGGAACTGGTACAACACAAGATTCTAACGGTGCAGTAGAGCAAGCGATTAACTCTACTCCAGGTTCAGTAAGTTATTTAGCGATGTCTTACATGGTTGGCGATAAAAAAGGTGCGCTACAAACAGTGAAAATTGATGGTGCTGAACCAAAAGTTGAAAACATTTCGTCGGGTAAATATCCATTCTGGTCTTACGAGTACATGGTAACAAAAGGTGAGGCAAAAGAAGCAACGAAAGCTTACATTGACTATGTAAAAGGTAAGGATTTTGAAAAGCAAGTAGAAGATATGGGTTACATTCCTATGTCTAAATTAAATAAATAAGAAAGTTTTATGGGGCTGGCTGCAAGGCCAGTCCTGTTCATTTCAATCTATGAAGTGGGGTCTGACCTGTGATGAAGGGGAAAAAACAAATTAATTACGTAAAAAGTGAATATATAGGAAGATCGCTTGTTACGTTTTGTGGTATTTTTATTGTTTTAATTACATTAGCTATTATTGCGTTTATTTGCGGTAAAGGTATTCAATCTTTTACACAAAGCGGTATCTCATTTACTGAGATGTTAACATCGACAAAATGGAATCCAAATGCTGACGAAGGAACCTTTGGGGCTTTGATTTTCATTGTAGGTTCAACAGTGGTTTCGTTAGGTGCGGTTATTATTAGTGCGCCAATTGCTATAGCTCTTGCTATATTCATGAATTTAATTTCGCCGAAGTTTGGGAATAAAGTATTGAAGCCTGTTTTAGAATTATTAGTTGGTATTCCTTCGGTTGTATACGGATTATTAGGGGTTACGATTTTAGTGCCGCTATTACGTGATTCGTTCGGGGGAGTGGGCTTTAGTTTAATTGCAGGTATCGTTGTATTAAGTATTATGATTTTGCCTACTATTGCTAGTATCGCTTCTGATGCAATACGCTCTGTTCCATTTGATTATTTAGAAGCTTCTTATGGTCTAGGATCAACGAAATGGCAAGCGATTAGCCGAGTGATTGTTCCTGCTGCGAAAAAAGGGATTTTAACAGGTGTTGTTTTAGGTTTAGCACGTGCTTTTGGTGAAGCGTTAGCGGTTCAAATGGTAATTGGAAACACAATTAAATTACCAGAAGGAATATATAGTCCGACAGCAACGTTAACTGGTATTTTGACAATGGACATGACAAATACATTAAACGGAACTGCTTGGAACAATGCGCTATGGAGTTTAGCGATGATTTTACTTGTTATTTCATTCCTGTTTATTTTAGTAATTCGAGCGATTGGGCAAAGAGGTGAGCGATAATAATGAACGCAAGAACGGTAAATAAAGTTTGGACAGGTATCTTTTATGCAGTTGCAGCTTTAGTTGTAGCTCTTCTAGTATTCTTAGTGTTTGAAATTCTGCAAAAGGGATGGGGATTTTGGGATCCTAATTTCTTGTTTGGAGAACCAAGTAATACAAGAGCTGGTGGTGGGATTGGTCCGCAGTTATTCAATTCCTTCTACATGCTTGTTATAACGCTTGTTATATCTATTCCTCTTGGATTAGGTGCTGGGATATATTTAGCAGAGTATGCAAAACAAGGACGTTTCTTAAACTTTGTTCGTTTATGTATCGAGACAATGGCGTCTTTACCATCTATTGTTGTTGGTCTATTCGGTTTGCTAGTGTTCGTTACTATGACAGGTTGGGGATATACAGTAATGGGTGGTGCCCTTGCTTTAACGATTTTAAACTTACCAGGTTTAACACGTGTTTGTGAAAATGCGATTTCAGAAGTGCCTCATAATGTAAAAGAGGCGAGTCTTGGATTAGGTGCAACGAAATGGCAAACAATCGCTCGTATTATTATTCCGTCGTCATTACCGCAAATTATTACTGGTATTATTTTAGCGGCGGGTCGTATATTTGGTGAAGCGGCAGCGTTAATTTATACAGCGGGTTTAACATCCCCGATTTTAAATTCAGCAGCGGACTTCTCAAGTCCTGCGCATCCTTTAAATCCATTTAGACCAGCTGAAACGTTAGCGGTTCACATTTGGAAGTTAAATTCTGAAGGAGTTATTCCGGATGCAAAGTTGATTGCGACAAAATCTGCAGCTGTATTAATTATTATGGTATTACTATTCAACGTTATTTCACGCTTGGTAGCATCTATCTTGCACAAACGTTTTACAGGAACGAAAAGAAAAAGTAAAACGACGAAGAAAGTAAAAGCGGCATAAATTATAAAGAGGAACTCTCTACTTATAAGTAGGGAGTTCTTTTTGTATTTTAATATAGAAGGAATGGATGTAATGATTGTTGAATTTGTAATTGATTATATAGATGAATAGGTACGGATGAGAGGGGAAGTTAATTTGTTTTTTCTGCAAATGTCAGGTTTTCCTGGATCGGGAAAATCGACAGTTTCTAAGCATATAGCGAAGTTAACAGGTGCTGTAATTGTAAATCATGATGTTTTGAAATCGGCATTGTTACAATCATTAGAAATGAAAGGGATTGAATCGACGATTGTTGGAGGAGTATCATACGATGTTGAATGGGCATTACTTAATTCTTATTTAGGACAAGGGCATAGTGTTATATTGGATAGTCCATGTTTATATGAAGATATGGTTGAAAAAGGAATTAAGCTTTCTAATAAACATGGTGTGAAATATAAATATATTGAGTGTTATCTGAATGATATGGAAGAGATTAATAATAGGTTACAAACACGTAAGCGTATGGTCAGTCAAATTGAAAAGGTAGAGTCGGAAGTAGCTTTTAAAAAGTGGTTAGATGGTAGTAAAAGACCTCTAAATAGTGAATATCTTATTGTGGATTCTAGTAAACCTCTAGAGCAATATGCGGAAAAAATGATGGATTATATGTGTAGGTAGAGAAAAAAGCGTTATCTTCATTCGTGAAGATAACGCTTTTTCTTTAAATATCAGGTGTTTCTGTAGAAGTGCTTATTTTTCTGCGAGAGCGTCTTTTTCTTCCGATTTTATCTAATAGTTCATACATAACTGGAACAACTACTAATGTAAGAACTGTTGAAACTGCTAAACCACCGATGACAACGACTGCCAAACTTTTTGATACCATACTTCCTGCTTGGGATTGGCCGAATAGGAGTGGTAGCATAGCGACGATTGTCGTTATAGCTGTCATAATAATTGGACGTAATCTAGTGGATCCTGCTTCTAGTAAGGCATCTCTTGTTTCCATTCCATGTTCCCGATTTTGTTGCACTCTTTCTATTAATACAATAGCGTTTGTAACGACAATCCCGATTAACATTAATGCGCCGATCAAGGAATTTACATCAACGGGTGTTCCTGAAATGATTAATCCTAAAATACCGCCAACAGCAGCTAATGGCAGGGAGAACAAAATTGCAAAAGGAGCCCGCGCCTGTCCGAAGGTGATAACCATAATTAAATATACAATCCCGATTGCAATCCCCATAATTTTGAATAAATCTTTGAAGTTCTCTTGCATAGATTCAGTTGCACCTGCAATAGTTACTTTTGCGCCGCTAGGTAAGTCTAAGTTAGCTATCGTTTCGTTTACTTCTGCGCTTACTTTACTTAAATCTTCATTTGAGGCCTCGGCAGTAATTTGAATCGTTTCTTTTCCGTCTTTATGGAAGACTTCTGTTTGAAGTTGCTTTTCTGAAATAGTTGCAATGTCTTTTAAAGGAATTGGTCCATTGATAGGTGATAGTATGTTTGTGTTTAAAATGTCTTCTTGTTTAGTAATGTTTTCTTTTTTGTGTTCTATTATAATAGTTGTTTTTTCATTATTAATTGAAACTTCACCAATAGGTGATTTCTTCATAAGGAATGCTACTTGTTGTGCTGCTAATTCTGGTGTTAAGCCTAGTTGTTCGGCCTTTGTTTGATCAACATGGATTTGCCATTCTTTCTTAGAGTCTTCTAAATTTGTTTTTACTTTAGAGAGAGCAGCCATATCTTTTAGTTTTGTTTCGGCGATAGTAGCAGCCTCTTTTAAAATCGTTTCGTTAGTTGCTGTTACGTTAAATTGCAAATTGTTGCCACCACCAGAGCTTGAATAACTTGTTTTTATATAATCTAGTTCAGCAGGCTCAAAAGCTTTATGTTCTTTCTTTAACTCTTTAATATATTGATCAATATCAGAGCCTTTCTTGAAGACTACAAATATACTGGCAAGATTATTTTTTGTCGTTTGTCCCCATTGTGCATCTTCTGCGCTAGATCCCATTCGTAAAATAACATCTGTTACATCCGAATTAGAAAGTAATTTCTTTTCGAAATCGAAGGCTTTTTGTTTTTGCGTTTCAGGAGCGTAATCAGCTGGGAAAGTCATATTAATAGATAACATTGTGTCGTCTTCAGATTTTATGTTCGCTTTCGGTAGTAATACATAGGCTGCAATTGATCCTGCGAATAATAAAAAGGCGGTAAGTAGAATAATAAATTTATGCGAAAGAGCCCACTTTAATGTAGCGACATATCGTGGTGAAGAACTTGGCTTTTTGTGTTTTGTTTTTTTGAGTAGTAAAAACGCCATAAGTGGAACAACTGTTAGTGCAACGATTAAGGATGATAGTATAGAATATACAACTGCTAATACCATAGGTAACATTAATTTTCCGATTACTCCTGATACGAGGCCGATAGGTAAGAAAACAGCGACTGTTGTTAAAGTAGAAGAAGTAATTGCGACGGCGACCTCTTTCGTTGCATCGAGAATAATATCTTTAGAGAAAGATTCTTTTTGTAAACGACGGAAAATATTCTCGATGACAACGATACTATCATCAACGAGACGTCCAACTGCAACTGCTAAACCACCAAGCGTTAAGGTGTTAAGTGTGATGTTAGATTGGTGTAGTAAAAAGAGTGTTAATAAAATAGATAATGGAATACTGACAACGGCGATGAGTGTCGTTCGGAAGTTACGCAAAAAGATTAAGATAATTAGAGTTGCAGCAATTGCTCCAAGAATTACTTCTTTGCCCATACTAGTAACAGCATTTTCAACTTGCTCATGAGTTGAGGCTAAAAGTTTAATAGAAAACTGATCTTTATATTGTTTACTTATATCTTTGATTTTCTTATCAATTTCCTTTCCGATTGCAACTGCATTTTTACTTGGCTCTTTCATGATGATTAATCCGGTTCCTTCTTCTCCGTTTATATGCGAGATTGTATCGTAGTGTTGTTTAAGTTCAATTTGAGCAACATCTTGTAATTTTACTTGAGGTGCAACGGTTATGTTTTTCATATCATCTACATTTTTTATATCCCCAATGACACGAAGATTATATTCTTCTTTATTAACGGTAATTGCTCCAGCTGGAGTGGAAGTTTCCTTTCCTTGTAAAACCTTTAATATTTGTTCTGTTGTTACGTTTTTATCTTTTAATTGGTTTGGGTCTAGTATGATAGATAATTCAGAGGTTGATTTTCCGAAAAACATAACGTTGGCAACACCATCAATGCTTTCGAGTTGTGGTACGATTTCTTTTTCAATTTGTTTTTCATCTGCTTTTGAAAATCCGTTTTGCTTCTGGATAGCAATTTGAGCGAGTGGAATCATAGAAGTATTTAGTTGGCTAACTACGGGTTTCGTTGCATCTTTAGGTAATTTAATTGTATTAATGGTTTTTTCGACTTCACGTGCTGCGTCTTTCATATCTGCTTTGGATGTATATGTAATGTCGATACGTGATAATCCTTCGTGTGTGGAGGAAGTGATGCCATCAATATGTTCTAAATTACGAAATTGTTTTTCGAGGGGATCAGTTACTTCCTTGGTCATCGTTTCAGCATCAAGCCCTTGAGATAATGTCGTGACAGTTATTGCGGGATTATCGATGCTTGGCAAAAACTCCATCGGCAATTTAGAACCAGAATAAACGCCGAGTATGGAAATGAGAAAAACCATGATAATAATAGCGGCTCGGTTTTTTAATGAAAACTTTGTTAACCTATCCATAAGATAATTCCTCCATTAGTATTTATAGTTTTGTGGGCACTTTCTTACTATATAACAAAAAATGGATATTTTTCATTAATTAAATGTAAAAAAATTCTAACAATAATCTTAAGTTAATGTTTTTGTTGGAATTTCGTTATTTATTCTGCTATTCGCCGAGCGATAAGACTATTACCTAATCGAGCTGTCTGTTAAACAACCGATTCGTTCAATTAATAGTTTGTGTGGAGGAACAAAACTAAAAGTCGGCATGTTTGCTTTATGTAGGAAGTGGTGAATCTATTTTTTAGTTTGGATTGATTTGTTTTTATATTGTTAGTCTATAGAGAAGCAAATGATCAGGACGTTAATATAGAAGAGAATGAAAATCTAGGAAGGGGTTATGAAATACAGTTTGGTTAACTAGAGTGTATTGGTATACAATTTAAATAGCTGTTTTCCGTAGATGGGATGAGGCGTCTCTATATAGAAGAAAGTAGGATGGATATTTTTTTGTTTTTTTTTAAAAAACACTTGTTATTTAAAAATCATGATGGTATATTAATAAACGTCGCTGATGCGGAAACGCAGAAAACGACAAAAAAGAAATTTTAAAACGTAGTTGACATCAAAAAACGAAGATGTTAATATGATGAAGTCGCTTTTGGAGTGGCAGACAAGTTCTTTGAAAACTGAAC
>NZ_QOSC01000006.1:0-348213 GCF_008368845.1 Bacillus sp. BB51/4 | reverse complement strand
CATGTAAAACCAGAAGAAGAAAAAGTACAAGAAAAAGTACAAGAAAAAGTAGAAGTACAAAACAAGCAAGAGGTACACAGTAAAGTAGAAGTACAAAATAAATCTGAGGTATCATCGAGTGAAGAAAATAATAAGAAATCAAAACTTCTTCCTCAAACAGGTGGAGTATCAACAGAAGCTACTTCTGTTATGGCAGGTATGTTCTTATTACTTTTCGGAGCGATGTTGTTTAGACGTCAGAAAAACTAATGAACATGAGAGTTCGTTTGGAAACAAAATGCATGTAAAAAAAGCGGAGACTATAGGTCTTCGCTTTTTTATTTTCGTACGTAGCTAAGCAGAACTTTACTTATTAAGTATTGTTTTAATTAATACGTTTTAAAATCATATGCTTTATGTTTTTACGAAATCGGGTGATTAGCGTAATGATAATTATACCGAAGAGAATTTTCCATATGTGTTGCCCAAGTATTTGGAAGATCTCTTCTAAATTTTCACCTAACCAATAACCACCGATTAAGAAGAAGGATACCCAAAATAGAGCACCTGAATAAATTGTCATCGCAAAGCGGCGAAATGGTAAGTTGATAATTCCTGCAAAGTATCCTGTGAAATGACGGACGCCTGGGATGAAAAAGGCGATAAAGATTAGAAAGTAGCCGTATGTATCGAACCACATTTTTGTTACATCAATTTTTTTTTGTGTTAAAAATACATATTTTCCGTACTTCTGAATGAAGGGCATGCCTAGTTTATTTCCTAAAAAGTATTGGAATGTCATACCTACACTTGTCCCAATAAAAGATAACATAATTAAAATTGGTAGGCTCAAATCACCTTGGTGTGATAAAAATCCTGCATAGGCTAATGTAGGCTCTCCTGGAAACGGAAGCGCAATATATTCTAAAAGTAAACCGACAAGTACTACATAATATCCATATTGCTGAAATAACTCGTGAATCCATTCCATGTTGTGCGCTCCTTTTAAAGTGAGTTCCCTCTATTTGAATTGACTTGAACGAATAATAGCGGAAGTTTTTTATTTGATCATACTTAATATAGCTCTTTGCTAATTAGCAAAGAGCGCTGAAGTGTATATATTACGATTAGTTAAAGTTATAGCGGTACAAAAATACGTTGAAATCTTCTTCTTTTGGTCCGAAATTAACTGCTTTTTCTTGTATGCGCTGGAAGTTTTGTCTGTCATAAAATTCATAGTTGCATTCATTATCTGTATATAAATATAAAGATGTTACATCTTCTTTTTTCATGTATTGGAATAAATGACTTAGTAAAGACTTCCCAACTCCAAGACCTCTCGATTCTTCGGATACGATAAATAATTGTATACAGCCTTGAAATTGATCTTCTTTTCCTTGAATGAGTTCTTTATAGGTTTTTTGTACTTGTATAAATGCTTTTAAAAATTCTCTATTCTCTTTATTCGTTATGAATAGCTTTAGCGTATGAAAGGCAAAGCTAACGGTATTATGGAATCTCTTTAAACGGTTTTTATCTTTTTCAGAATCGCCTAAAATGACACCGATCACTTTATTATCTTTTTCAGCTACTTTACTGAAGGAACTTTCTAAAATACAACTGTGTAGATAAAAGTTTAATATTGAGTTTAAAAATTTTTTATCGGCAATGAATTTGTTAAACCCAAATGCTTCACCAATTAAATGTTTTATAGGCTCATAGTCTTCTTTAACAAGATTTCTATAGTTTACTGTGTTCATAATTGTATACTCCCTTTATCAATGTAAATGACTTATTATAAATAGTAAGGTCTCCTCTTAGGGGAGAGTCAATAGTTGCATACGAAAAAAATATAAGGGAAGAGATGCAAATGAAAAAATTATTTTCTATTGGAGAAGTTGCAAAAATAAAGGATATTACGATAAAAGCGCTAAGATACTATCATAAGATGGGGATTCTTATTCCAAAACATGTTGATGAATCAACGGGGTATAGATATTATTCTATAGATCAATTTATTCACATTGATATTATAAAAAGCTGTAGAGAGTTGAACACCAGCATAGTAGAGCTCCAAGAGATTTTTAAGGAATGTAATACGGATAAATTGCTACGATTTTTACAATTGAAGAGAGAAGAAGCGGAAGAGCATATAAAGAAAATGAAAGAGGTAATGGAAACGATTGATGACTTACATGCGAAAGTAGTGAGTTCACAGGAAATATTAAAGAATGATGAAATATCTATTGAATTTTTTGAACAGCGTTATGTCGTTGTTGCGCCTTGTAAAGAAGTAGGGAGTTTACAGGAGTTACTGTATTATTCCGATTTAGAGAAAATCGTGCAAGATTATGAAGAGAAGATGGAAATGGAGATGGGGATTCTCTACAACGTAAATGCAAATTGGGATGTAGAACCGAAGTATGTTTTTAATAAAGTACGAGATGATGTACATATGGAAGAAATACAAAATATAAAAGTATTACCGAGCGGAAAATATATAACGTTAGCGTATAGTAAAGAAAATGAGGAAGAACGTCGAAATACCATGATTAAATACATAAAAGAAAATAATATAGAAGTAGAGAGTTTTATTGAAGTGGAGTTAGTTAGTGATATTTTTAATGCGGAGACGTATAGTTGTCAAATTCAAATTTTGATAGGGGATAGTGAGAATAAGAAGTTTTGATGCTATAAATTTAGGGAGACGATCCAAAAAGTCTACTTATTAATAAGAGAGACCATCCCTAAAAAATGGGACGGCCTCCTTAAATCGTATTACTTACGTGAAAATCCTTCTTCATCAAGGTATTCCGCAGCTTCTGGATAAGAGTTGAATGTACCGTCTAAGTTTACACCAGCGTACACGTTCCACATATCATCCTCTTGAATAAGAGTTAGGATGTGACCGTCTTCGTTCTTCCATTCTTCTTCTGCAGCAGGTTCCATTGGTGTAACAATTTCTTCTGGCTCCTGTGATAGACGTTCAATTACTTTTTCAATTAATGAACGCAGTTCTTCTTCTGAAAACTCACGGATGTTAATCATGCCTTTATCATCTGTTTTATAACCTTTAATGAAGTTTGCATATACAAAGCCGTTTCCATTTGGATGTAAGTGATAAACAACGTTCTTTTTATCTAAACGACTTTCTTCAAAGTGAAAGTTCACGCGTTTTAATGATACGTTTTTTCTTTCTAATTCAGGGAAAGATTCAATAATCGATAATTTTTCTTCAAAAGTTAGCATAGTGCCTCCAAATATATAATAAAAGATTTAATTTGTTCATTATAACATAGTTATAATAGTTTCCAAAGGTAAGGAGAGGCTTATAATTGAATGCGTTTACGTCACGATACTGTAAAAAGTGGGCTAACGAATATATTCTTTTAGGTGTACAATGGAACGTGGACTTAATCCCGCATTAACGGGCAGTAAGATTCCCACCTTAAATTTCGACGAATGCGAGGAAGTTAGGTGGGAGATCAACTGCCCGTAAAAGCCCGATTGGTTCAACTAATAATCAGTGGGGGAGGAACACACCCACTGATTAAAGTTTCACTTTATATGAAGGTGGTTATTATATGTTTCAAAAAATAGCAAAGGAATGTTTAGCAGGTTTTACTGTTGCGATTGTTGCGTTGCCACTTGCCATTGCATTTGGTATTGCTGCAACAGGAACGTCTGAGGGAGCACTAGTCGGATTGTATGGTGCGATTTTTGCAGGTTTATTTGCGGCTTTATTTGGCGGGACACCGGGGCAGGTTACCGGGCCAACTGGACCGATTACGGTAATTGCGACAGGGGTAATTGCGACGCACGGGTTAGAGGCGAGTTTTATAGCCTTTATGATGGCGGGACTGTTTCAAATTTTATTCGGTGTATGTAAGCTTGGCTCTTACGTGCGATATATTCCGTATCCTGTCGTTTCAGGATTTATGAACGGTATCGCATTAATTATTATTTTAGGTGAAATAAAGCATGTGCAAAATAGTTTTCTACTCGTAGTATTAACGATTATTGTAATGATTGTTTCTGGAAAATGGATTAAAGCCATTCCATCTAGTTTAGTTGCATTAGTTGGTGTGACGGCTTTGCTTCCTTTATTTTCTTCTGCGTTAGAAGGGCTTACAGTGAAGTTGCCGATTATCGGAAACTTATCATTAAATAAGATGATTGAGAAGATTGGGACGATTCCAGAAGCGATGCCGACACTTCATATTCCATCTTTAAGTGGAACAGGCATCGCAGAACTTATTTTACCAGCGCTTAGTATTGCTTTATTAGGATCGATTGACTCGTTGTTAACATCGGTCGTAATGGATAATGTGACGGGTACACGTCATAAAAGTAATAAAGAACTGGTCGGACAAGGTATCGGTAATATGATGAGCGGGTTGTTTGGCGGATTAGCAGGGGCAGGGGCGACTGTACGATCTATCGTTAATATAAGAAGCGGTGGTAAAACAGCGCTTTCGGCATGTATGCATAGTGTTATATTATTTATTTTCATTATGGGACTTGGATCGGTCGTACAATACATTCCGCTTGCTGTATTATCAGGTATTTTAATTTTAACTGGTATTGGCATGTTTGATTGGGAAAGCATGAAGAAAATGCATGTAGCACCAAAAGGTGATGTCATTGTTATGCTTGTAACGATGGTTGTCACAGTGAAGTTTGATTTAATGATCGCTGTTGCATTCGGTATTATTCTTTCGTTCATGATATACATGGTGAAATGTAAAGAACGTAAAGCTTCTATTGTAAAAGAAAAGGAAGCGACGTATAAAATTAAAGGTCCACTTTCTTTCCTAACAGTGGATCGTGTTTTTCATACTTTACAAGACGTAAAGTCTCCAGTTGTTTTACGTATGAAAGATGTGCGCTATATGGATGTATCAGGAGCGATGGCATTGTTAAACTTTGTTGAGCAATCGGATAAAGTAGGTGCGAGTGTGACGCTAGAACAAGTGCCTGCTCATATTGAAAATACGTTAGTAACGATGGCGAGTAATGAGCAGAAAGATAAATTACAGTTTGTAAAAGCTGAGGCTATATAAAAAAACACCCTCGTATGAGAGTGTTTTTTTATTGTATTCAACATCTTTATATCACAATGTTTTGTGGTCATTGAAGTTTGTTAATCTTAGCATTATAGTAACATTCTAGATTAGGAACGTGATATTATAAAAATGTATATGAATTTTGAGAATTCCTTTTTTCAGAAGGAAGAAAAATGAATTTCTATATTTGATTTTTTATATCAAACTTAAGAATACACCATTTCATTGTAATGGTAAATAGATGGAAAGTATGGATAAACCGACTTTAATTGCTATATTTTTTAACGGAATGGTATGTTTTATACGAGGCTATATACAAATTACGAGATTATTAGACAGAAAATTAAGAAAAAAAGAAGGGTTTTTCACCTGCTTTCTATAATTATATAAGTATAATCTTTATGTAGAAAAGAGGGGTATATATAATGGAAGTAACAAGTAAAACAGAATCTGTCATTGTGAAATATGAAGGGCACGTTGCAACGGTTATGGTCAATCGCCCAGAGGTGTTAAATGCATTAGATGAACCAACGTTAAAAGAGCTATTACAAAAACTGAAAGAAGTTGCGGAGAGTTCAGCGCATATTGTGGTGCTATGCGGGAACGGCCGCGGTTTTTCTGCGGGTGGAGATATTAAATCGATGCTTTCAAGTAATGATGAAAGCAAGTTTGATGGTATTATGAATACTATTTCTGAAGTTGTTGTAACTTTATATACGATGCCGAAGCTTGTGATTAGTGCGATTCATGGACCTACTGCTGGTCTTGGGTTAAGTATTGCGTTAACAGCTGACTATGTGATGGCAGATATATCATCCGTTATTGCGATGAACTTTATTGGAATCGCTTTAATTCCAGATGGTGGCGGCCATTTCTTCCTTCAAAAGCGCGTCGGTGAAAATATGACGAAGCAAATTATTTGGGAAGGAAAGAAATTATCAGCAACAGAAGCGCTTGATATCGGTTTAATTGATGAAGTAATCGGTGAGGATTTCCAAACGGCTGTGAAGCAAAAAATTAGCGAATGGTCACAAAAGCCGATTAAAGCGATGATTCAAACGAAGCAAATTTTATGTGAAGTAAATCGTTCTAATTTAGAACAAACATTGCAACTTGAAAAGCGCGGCCAATATGCGATGAGACAAACAGCGGATCATAAAGAAGGCATTGCTGCATTTTTAGAAAAACGTTTGCCTGCATTTAAAGGGGAATAAAGTGAAATTTGAATTAATGGTAGTTTTACTGCCGGTTAATTTAAGGTAAAGGGGAGAAAGTGCTAACACATTTTAGTATAATTGTGTTAGCACTTTTTTTTTAGGAGTAATGTATGAAGAAAATTATCGGTGTGATCGGCATGATTGTAATAGCATATTATGCTTTACATAGTACACCATCTATGGCGGTGCGAACTGCTTTGTTTTTTGAAGGACATCCAAGCGTTGCGTTTTCTGGCGAGGTGACGAAAGAAAAAGATGTGAAAAAAGAAGCAATTCCAGCTGAGTACCAAACTTTATATAGTAAGGAAGAAGAATCAGAGCACTATTTCTTTCCGCACGTAAGGGCACATGGATCAGGAATTGATATGCTTAGTGCGTGCGTGAAGAAAAAATGGTTTTTCTATAAAGCAGAGCTCGGATGTTATTAAATATAGGAGGTTGAATGATGTCAGCATATAACAAGTTAGTAAGAGATCGTGTTCCAGAGAAGATTTTAATGTCTGGAAAAACATATACAGCACAAAAATTAACAGGACAAGCATACATACAAGCTTTAGCGAAAATTGGAACGGAAGAAATTCGTGAATTTGCTTCTATGAAAGAACGTGAACATGCGCTAGATTCTCTTGCGGATGCACTGGAAGTGATCATTTCATTAGCGCGTGCAGAAGGTGCAACAATTGAAGATGTAGAACGTCTTCGTAAGCAAAAAGAAATAGAGCGCGGTGGATTTGAAAGAGGCATTTATTTGTTGGATGTTTCAGAAGAATAGTTTGATAGAAAGCATAGTGTTTATGAATAACGCTATGTTTTTTTGTTAAAGCGAATTTTAATACAATTTAGAAAATTAAGCTATATGAGTAGAGGATTTATAGTAAATTCGGTATACTGAATAGTAGAGAAAATGAGGAGGAAACGACAATGGCACATCATACGAAAGAAACGATGGAACTTATTAAGGAGCTTGTCTCTATTCCGAGTCCGTCTGGAAATACAGAGAAAATCATTCGTTTTATTGAAAACTATGTAAGTGAGTGGAACGTAGAAACGAAGCGTAACAATAAAGGCGCTCTTATTTTAACGGTAAAAGGGAAAAATGATGCACAGCACCGTTTATTAACGGCACACGTTGATACGTTAGGGGCGATGGTGAAAGAAATTAAGCCTGACGGTCGTCTAAGTCTTTCTATGATTGGCGGATTTCGCTGGAACTCTGTAGAGGGGGAATATTGCGAAATTGAAACATCAAGCGGTAAGACTTATACAGGAACGATTTTAATGCATCAAACATCTGTGCATGTATATAAAGATGCAGGTGAAGCGAAACGCGACGAGAAAAATATTGAGGTTCGTATTGATGAGCGTGTCTTTTCAGCTGATGAAGTACGTGAATTAGGAATTGAAGTAGGAGACTTCGTTTCATTCGATCCGCGCGTTCAAATTACAGAGAGTGGATACATAAAATCACGTCATTTAGATGACAAAGTAAGTGTTGCGATTTTATTAAAATTAATTAAGAGATTACAAGACGAAAACGTAACATTACCATATACAACGCATTTCTTAATTTCTAATAATGAAGAGATTGGATACGGTGGTAACTCTAACATTCCAGAAGAAACGGTTGAGTATTTAGCGGTTGATATGGGAGCGTTAGGTGATGGTCAAGCATCTGACGAATATACAGTATCTATTTGTGCAAAAGACTCTAGCGGTCCGTATCATTATGCACTGCGTAAACATTTAGTAGAGCTTGCGAAAACGAACAATATTGAATATAAAGTAGATATTTATCCATACTATGGATCGGATGCATCAGCTGCGATTCACGCTGGATTTGATGTGAAACATGCATTAATTGGAGCGGGTATTGATTCTTCTCATGCATTTGAGCGTACACATGAAAGTTCGATTGCACATACAGAAGCGTTAGTATATGCATATGTAATGTCTCATTTAATTGAAGAATAATTTCATAGAAAATAGAGAGGGCTGATTAAAAATATTATTTTTAATCAGCTTTTCATTTGGTGGGTAATTAATCGCTTTTTGAAATGTATTTATATTTATTATTCCTTATATGTTTATTTTAATAATATAGATAGGAAACGTATTTACTACAGTGATTGAATGTTATAAACTATTATAGGAGTTATTTACCAGTTAATATTTTTAATATTATTTTTATGAAGTACAAGGCAATAGCTGCTGGTATGTTAGCAGCAAGTTTACTAGCTTATCCAGTTAGTAGTTTAGCAGAAACGAAGAAGTTTTCAGATGTTCGAGACGACTCATTTGCAAAAGACGCAATTTACTATTTAGTAGATCGAGATGTAATTAGCGGTATGACAAGTGATACGTTTGCGCAAAAAGTAGTAGTTATTGAAGAAAAAGATAGCTGGATTCGTATCCGTACAAATAGTGGCTTCCAATGGGTGGATACAAATCAATTAAACCCAGTAAAACAAGAAAACTTCTTAGAAGGTAAAGCAATTATTATTGATCCAGGTCACGGTGGAATTGACTCGGGTAATGTTGGTTATTATGAGGAAGAAAGTAAAATCGTATTAGACACATCTTTACGATTACAAAAAATATTTGAGAAAAAGACACCATTTACTGTTAAGTTAACACGTACGAACGATACACGCCCAGGAGTAGATTCTGGCGATTCTTTAAGAAAAAGAGTAGAATTTGCTAATGAAAATAAGGGTGATATCTTCGTAAGTATTCACGGTAACGGTTCTACAGGTAAAGATGGACACGGTACAGAAACATTCTATTATGCAGCAGCACCGACAAAATCAACGAACCCGTATACGGAAGACAGTCGCTTATTAGCAGACAAAATTCAAAAACGCCTTGTAGCAGCACTTGGGACATATGACCGTGGTGTGAAAAAGGATATTTGGTACGTAGTAAAATACAATACAATGCCAGCTGTATTAACAGAATTAGCATTTGTAGATAATAAAAGTGATGCAGATAAAATTGCTACACCAAAACAGAGACAAGCTGCAGCAGAAGCAATTTATCAAGGTATTTTAGATTACTATGAAGCAAAGGGGAATAACGTATCTTCTTTCCGTTAATAAATCAAAAGAGATTGCCAATAGGCAGTCTCTTTTATTTATTAACGTTTCTCTTTATTTCCGGCATGTGATATCATTTAATTTTACGTAAAAAAGATATTCGAATAATTGTAATCATAATAATTTTAAACGATAAAGGATGATAATAGATTGAGTAATCATAGTACAACACCTGCATGTATATATACGTATGCATTTCGTGAGGAGGAGCGTGCTTTATGTTATTTGGAAATGCGCTCGTTCTTTGGAATGGAGTCTCACGTTAATATTTTGAAAAGTGATGTTAAAATTGACCCGAGTAGAAGTGCATTTATTAAAGAGCGCGTTGAGGTTATGTATGAAGGAGACGACTTAGAAAGTATTTTAAAACAAGTGGAACAAATTGATTTGGCGGGAGCGTCGTTTAAAGTTATCTTCGTTAAAATCAATGACCTGGTTGGAGAAAATAAAATTGAATATGGGGAAAGACGTCTCATTGAACGAGACCTGGGCATGCATATTGAAGGAGAAGCGGATGTTCGTAATCCAGAGCGTGTATTCGGGATTGTTCCTCTTGGAGGACGCTGGTACTTCGGACATTATGTAGAAAGTGAACCAGTTTGGTATCATCACATAAAAAAACCGCATAGTTATTCGACATCTCTTAGCACACGTGTTGCGAGATCGGTTGCAAATATCGCTGTACCAAATCCAGATGGAGTAAGAGCAATTGACCCGTGCTGCGGTATTGGAACAGTAGTAGTAGAAGCACTTTCTATGGGAATTAACATCGTTGGTAGAGATATAAACCCACTTGTAGTTCTTGGGACGAGAAAAAACATTGCACATTTCGGGTTTGAAGGAACAGTAACAAAAGGTCCAATCGAGGAAATTACTGAGAACTACGATGTTGCCATTATCGATATGCCGTACGACTTATTTACGCATGCAACACCAGAAGACCAGTTCTCCATTCTTTCAAGCGCGCGCCGCATCGCTAAAAAGGTAGTCGTTGTCACGATGGAAACAATGGACGACATGATTCATGAAGCAGGATTTGAAATTACAGATCGCTGTATTACAAGAAAAGGATCATTTACTAGACAAATTCTTGTTTGTGAATAAGAAAGGAAGGTCACCCGTTTGGGTGACCTTTTTTGTTTGATATTGATGTGTGATTGGTTGGTAGTTTAGATAGATGAATTAGCGAAATTTGTCGGTAAGTCGATATTCCATGGCGAATCGTCGATAAATTTAAAAAATCGCTGATATATTCCGAGAATCGTAGATATCGTTACATTAGTATATTACTGTTCTTTTAATTTCTCTTGTTGTACAAGTAATAAATTGCGTAAAACGTGTCCGCGGTAACTTTCTAGTTTTCGTCCTTCATGATAGCGCACACCTAATTTTTTTAATTCAGCTACGTACCAGCCTTTTGTTCCGTAGTACATTAGATCACTTCCTTTTTGCTTTTGAACAGTATATGTGGAGGGGGGAGAGAATTTTCTTTTTTATTCAGCATTAGTGCTACAAATTTGAAAAACATGTAAGAAGAATATGATATCACTTCTATTTTTAGTTTATAAAAATAGGCTTCATAGTAAGAATTTCTAAAAATATAAAGGGGGAATATGCTTTGTTTCCAGGTACTTTATATGAAACACATGTTAAAACAAGAAATTTAGAAGTAGCAAAAGAATTTTATACTAAACTTGGATTATTTCATGCTCGTACAATTGAAGAACGACGTGTAGCATTCTTTTGGTTTGATAAAGATAATAAGAAGGAACAAATGCTGGGCATTTGGGAGGTATCAGAAGAGGAATTCCATAAAAGTCACTTTGCATTCAAGGTTAATTATGAAGAAATCATTCATGCAAGAGAATGGCTTCTTAATAAAGGAATAAAACCAAGAGCTGCTTTCGGTCTTGAACCGTCTGAGCCTATGGTTCAGACGTGGACACCTACTGCGAATCTTTATTTTTATGATCCTGACGGTAATTCTTTAGAGTTTCTATGCTTACTTCCTGAAAAGAAAAACGTAAAACAAGATGTCATGTATTTAAGTGAGTGGGAAAAATTACCGAGTGAAATATAAATTTGATATTGGCTCAAATCCCGCAAAATAATTTAAAAAGGAACCATAACTTTGCTCAAGTAGTGACGTTATGGCTTTTTTGTTTTGTGCGGGCTAAGAGTCACTCACTGTCTACTGTATAAAAAAATAGACAGTAGTGTATGCTTTTTTTTACAATGTATACAAATTTATACCCTATGCGTTGGCATGATATTTGCAATAAAAATAGTATCAACATATAGGGGAGAGATAGAAATGAAGGTTAGTAAAGTGTACACGACAATTGATGCTCACGTAGCTGGGGAACCGCTTCGAATTATTACAGGTGGCGTGCCAGAAATAAAAGGAGAAACGCAGCTAGAAAGACGCGCATACTGTATGGAGAATTTGGACCATCTTCGCGAAGTTCTTATGTATGAACCGAGAGGACATCATGGTATGTACGGTTGTATTATTACTCCGCCTGCAAGTGCTCACGCTGATTTTGGCGTATTATTTATGCATAATGAAGGTTGGAGTACGATGTGTGGTCATGGCATTATCGCTGTTATTACAGTCGGAATTGAAACAGGTATGTTTGAAGTGACAGGTGAGAAACAAAAGTTCATTATTGATAGCCCTGCTGGGGAAGTGGTTGCGTACGCAAAATATAACGGGAGCGAAGTAGAGTCCGTATCATTTGAGAATGTCCCTTCATTTGTATACAAAAAAGACGTTCCTATTAAAATAGATAACTATGAATTTCAAGTAGATATCGCGTTTGGCGGGGCTTTTTACGCTGTTGTGGATAGTAAAGAATTCGGTTTAAAAGTGGATTTTAAAGATTTACCTGCTATTCAAACGTGGGGCGGTAAAATTAAACGCTATATTGAGAGTCAAATGGAAGTAAAGCACCCACTGGAAGAAGATTTAAAAGGAATATACGGCGTTATTTTCTCAGATGAACCGAAAGAAAAAGATGCAACTTTACGAAATGTAACAATTTTCGCTGATGGGCAAGTAGATCGTTCTCCTTGTGGCACGGGAACTTCCGCAAGAATCGCAACTCTTTTTGAAAGAGATGCTTTACAGAAGGGAGGAATTTTCGTCCACGAATGCATTACTGACGGGAAATTCGAGGGAGAAGTATTGTCGGTAACAGTGGTAGATACATATGAAGCTGTCGTTCCGAAAGTAACGGGTCATGCATTTATTACAGGGTTTCATCAGTTCGTTGTAGATCCGAGAGATGATTTGAATCGGGGATTTTTGTTAGGATAGAAGGAGGAGGTGGAAAGATATGCTAGTCATAAGCGCGAACGAACAACGAAACTTAGTAAATATGAACGAAGTCATTGAATACGCGGCGCTTGCTTTAAAAGAATTTTCCGCAGAAAGAACGATCACGCCGATTCGCGGCTCATTACCATTTGCGAACGAGCAAAATACGGCATTAATTATGCCTTCCGTAGCGGAAGGGCTTGAGGCACTTGGCTTAAAAGTAGTAACAGTAGTCCCCGAGAACAAAAAGATAGGAAAGAAAACGATAAACGGGATTGTGATGCTATCAGACTTTCAAACGGGAGAACCGCTCGCACTTTTAGAAGGATCCTACTTAACAATGATTCGAACAGGCGCCCTATCAGGAGTAGCGACGAAACATTTAGCTCGTCATAACGCCAAAACTTTATGCATAATCGGGACAGGAGAACAGGCGAAGGGAATTGCTGAAGCTGTATTTGCGGTAAGAGATATCGAAAAAGTCATTTTATACAATCGAACAGAAGAAAAAGCGTATGCATTTGCGCAATATATACAAGAGAGATTCAATAAACCAGCTTATGTTCACACAAATGCAAATGAAGCAATAAGCGAAGCAGACATCATCGTCACAACTACGAACGCATCCACACCGGTCTTCTCAGAAAAACTACAAAAAGGCGTCCACATAAACGCCGTCGGCTCATTCAGACCGAACATGCAAGAACTACCATCCCACGCCATCGCAAGCGCAAACAAAGTAGTAGTCGAATCAAAAGAAGCAGCACTAGAAGAAACAGGTGACCTTCAAGTTCCGATACAAGAAGGTTTATTTGAGGCAAGCAACATTTACGCCGAGCTTGGTCAAATTATAAGTGGTGAAAGAGCTGGTAGAGAGAACGATGAAGAGATTACTGTTTTTAAATCGGTTGGTTTGGCGGTAGTGGATATTATCGTTGCGAAGTATTTGTATGAGAAAGCGGTGGAGAGTGGCGTGGGGAATAGGATTGAGTTTTGAGAGACTGCCTTTTGGTGGTCTTTTTTTGCGTAAAATCTTGTAAAGCAAGAAAGAGTAGAGTATTTCATGATTAGAATTGAATATTAATATTCTAATATTCAATAGAAAGATAAAATATTTTAAAATTCATAATAAAATATTATAATATATTTAGTAAAATTAACCAATTTATATTTTGCTCATTATGTATTAAAGGGGAAATGAAAATGGCTGGACAAATTCGCATGTCACCAGAGGAGCTTAAATCGAAAGCGGCTCGATATGGACAAGGTGCAAATCAAATTGAGGACATTTTAAGTCAACTACAAAACCTACAAAATGAATTAAGAGGAGAATGGGAAGGGCGTGCTTTTGAAGGTTTTGACCAACAGTTCAATGAATTAAAGCCAAAAGTACAAAACTTTGCACAGCTATTGCAAGAAATTAATATGCAACTGAATAAAACTGCAGAGGCTGTTGCTTCTCATGATGAAGAATTATCACGTAATTTCGGTTTGAAATAAAAATTGTTTTACTCTATATAACAAGCATTTCAAATGAGCCATACAGCTTATAGTGTATGGCTCATTTGATTGCATGCCTAGAGCGAGTGATATTGATAGGGATATATATTTAATGAGATTTCTTTGATGCATTTGGAAAACTTATAGAAAGGGTTTGAAAGAATGGGACAATTTCAAAGTAATTTACAAACAGCAACGCAAATTGCTACGAAAATGGGATCAGCCTCTGATAGGATTCAAAGTGCAACCAGTCGTTCTATAACAAAGGCGACGCGTACAACGTTGTCTGTTAATTTCAAAGCACAAGAAGCGAATCAGCAAGTTTTAGACTTGACGAAACAATTTTCCGATGCCTTTCAACAAGCGGTTGATAATATTCATTCGGTATCTAATGAATTTGAGAGAATGGATAACGAACTTCACAACACTTTTCGCTAATGTGACAACCTACGTAAAGTAAAATAGTAGGAGGAAAAAGATGGGTCGAGATATTGAAAACAAAATTAAAGAGTTAAATCTAAAGTTACGAAATGTATTTGAAGAACAGGACCGAAATCAATTCGCGATTCAAGCTCAGGAACAAGCGGAAGCAGATTTTTATGAATGTAGAAGTCGAAATCGTCGTTTGTTTGATCGAATTTTAGGAACTTGGCATGGTGATAGAGAAATGTCTCAGTTTTTTATGAATACGTATCAAGATGCACAACATATTGAACGAAAAGTCACATTTGAATTGGAAAACAAAAAAGAAACGTTGCTTAAAGAAAGACGAGACCTTAGTGATTTAGAAAACGATCTTTCCTATCAACAACAACAATTAGCAAGGGAGGTCAATGCATGAGTTTAAATATGTATTTGGGAGAAGTACAAAGCCAAACTCAAAGCATGAATGCTGTATGTACCGCTACCATTCAAGGTATGGAACAAGCCATTCAGTCGATTGACGCTTTTGCAATTGATACTGTTCTACAAGGACAAACTTATAGCAGTGCAAAATCATTTTTTGTACAAACCTTTCGTCCTTTAGCGCAAGGCATCATTTATCTGTGTGAAGAGTTAATTCGTCAGAACGATGCTTTTCCAAGTCAATTTCAATCACAAGTCGCTTCCACAGATGTAATTGAACAAGAAATATTAGAACAAATTCGGGAAATTGACCGAATGATAGCAAGTACAGAAGCACTCAATCAAACTATGCCAATTCCAGGTATGGACGCTATGGTAAATCTTTTTACTGTCATGAGGCAAAAACTGCAAGAAAAATTAGAACATCTATATGAATTTAATTATACTTCTAGTAGTAATTATGATACAGCACTTCAACTAGCTGCTAGTATCGCACAAGGTTTAGCAGAGGTACAAAGTGGAAAAGGCTTTAGTCCTGCAAGTGGTACATTTAGTACGCAAGGGTTGAATATGGAGTGGACAACTTCAATTCAAGCGATTACAGAAGAGAGGGCACGACAAGCTGCCAATTCAATTGAAAAAGGTGAAATGTGTGGGAAGCTACCTGAAAAATCTACTGGTGAAAAAATTTGGGACGGTATTGTAGATGGTACGGGACAAGCAGTTAGCGATACAATAGACGGAATAAAAGCTTTAGGAGATTGGGAAACGTGGGAAAACATGGGGAACGCTGCTTTGCACCCTATTGATACCCTCAGTACGATGTATAATGTATTGTCAGATTCATTTATTAATGATGTAATAAATGGAGATGCTGAAAGTCGTGCTAAATGGGGAAGTTATGCTTTAACACAAGTTGGATTAGGACTTATTGGTGATAAAGGATTAAGTAAAGTATCGAAGGTAGCAACTACTGCAAATCTAACAAAAGGTATGTCCAGAGTAACTAATTCTGCTAAATATAGAAATGCAATAAACGTATTAAATAATTTTAATTTAAACATTGGAAACCGTTTTGCTTATGCTGGTATTGGGGGAAGTTCTTTAAAATCTAGCTTTATTGATACTTATCAAACAGCTAAGGATAAGCTATCACCTTATCAATATACTAAGAGGACTATGGATGGTGACGTTTTTGTTGGTAAATTATATGGAGAAGATGTAATTCTTAAAGATGTTAAAGTTGATGAAATTACTTACTCTAAGAGAACTCGAGAAGAAGCTGAACAACTTCGGAAGGAATTTGATAGGAGTGTGAGAAAAGATTTTCTTAATGCATTGGTAAATGATCCTGTTAAACTGAAAGAACTCAAAAAAGCGGGAATAACAGATGCTGATATAGAAAGGATGAAAAGAGGAAACAATCCAAAAGGGTGGCAAGTACATCATAACCTTCCTTTAGATGATGGAGGAACAAACGACTTTGGAAATTTAACATTAATACAAAATCATCCATATCATAAAGCTATAACTAATACACAACGTACGTTAACTAGACACTTACAAGAGGGAGATAGTGTAGACGTAAGCTGGCCTATACCAAAACATAACATCTATCCTAAGGGAGAATAAATAAACTTAGAAAGGGATTTTTATATGTGGAAAAATCTGATTTTAGAAATTGAAAAAATAGAGAAAAGTTTTAATGATAAACTGAATACACCAGCAACAGATAGTGAAGTTAAGAAATTAAGAGAACGCATGAAAAAGAGTTTTAATGTTGACCTACCGAGTGAATATGAGGAGTTTCTTAAAACTGTAAATGGATTAGATTTTAACGGGCTAGTACTTTATGGAGTTGACTCTTATTTGTTAGATACAGAAAGGGACGAATCAATTTGCGGGCTTATAGAAACCAATGAGATTTGGTATGAAAATGAATTTCAAAAAGAGTATCTTTTCTTTGGCGATTCAAATATTGCGTGGTTTTGTAAGAGCTTATTAGACGGTACTTATTTAGAACTTGATAAACCATCAGGTACGGTAATGAACACATATAATGATTTTAATACAATGCTTGAGGAAGCGTTAAAAATAACTCTTCTTTAATAGAAGGTATTAAAAATTATGTTTCATTTTTGAAAGAATATGTTGTGGCAGACAGAAGTATCCGTTCTAAACAAAAAGCTATTTTCTATTATAATACTACTTGTAGTTGCTATTTTATCTCCTTACAACTTATTTAAAAAGATTTATTTTATTATTGGTGTTCTTATTATTGGCGCAATTTCACTTGGTGCAAATAAACTCTTTGAACTGGTACACAGTAAATTTAATAAGAAATGATATTACTTATGTGATAGGGAAATTCCCCTCTAAATCTTTAAGGATTTAGAGGGGAATTTCCACAATATGATTTTACAGGATTACGTGGAACTAAATTAGTTCATCACCATATTGGTAGTGGTGGTGGTGGTCAAGCTGTTGGTGTTCCGCTGCCACTACATCCTGGTTTTGGAGAGATTCATAACGCAGAAAAAGCGATTGGAGCATGGGGGAAAAGATGCAGGATATGTAGAAATGCTTCAGAAATGTATTGAACATCATACATTAGGCGGTAAATAAAAAAATGAAAAATGAAATGAAAAATTGTTTTGATAAAATAATTAGAGAGTGGCAAGATTGTAATAATTCATTGCCAAAATCTTTATGGATAGAAGAAGCAGAGGCTTTTATCTATGAAGGAGAACCAGATACAGAGGGGTACGTATTCTGGAAACCTTTAGAGAAAAATATAATTCATGATTTTGCTGATATAGAAAAAGATTTGGGGATAGAATTACATAATTCAATTAAAGAATATTATAATTCTTATTGGTTTTTAGACTTAGGAGGTAATTATTTAGGTTATGATGTTGAATTAAATCCTGTTATACCAGGAATTGAACTACATGATTTTTATGTATCTTTACAAGGATACCGAGGCGCACATGATAATCAACTGAATAATATTCCTATTGGTATGGAATTTAATGGTCTCTTGGTAGTTGTAGATAATGAAAATGGACAAGTGAAATTAGAAGATTATGAAAGCAGAAGCTTCGAAGTTATTTGTGATAGTTTAGCAGAATTAATTTTAAATCTTTCATAAGATATATTAAAAAATAAAAAGTAAAAGTTGGCTCTTATGAGTCCGCTTTTACTTTTTTTAATATATAGTTTGAATTTACTGTTATATTTTTCAATAAAGTTACTTTTAAAAATTAGATAAGGAGTGTATCAAGGACATTATCCTTTTCTTCCTTATTGATACCAATATATTTAAGTGTAATTTGTAGTGTGCTGTGATTTAAAATTTCTTGTAACATAGCAACATCTTTTGTTTATAGAACCAATAGCCAAAGCTTTTGCGCATGGTGTGAGTCCTAATAGATTCGATACCGGCAAAATCTTTGGCTTTTTGAAATTTTTGATAAGCCTCTAGATCGTATTAATGGGTTGATCTTCTTTTCGAGAAGGGAATAATATTTCACAGAAGGTGTAAAAGGGGATGGTGATTTAGAATAGTATTAAAGATATGGTGAAAACAGGTTCGAAAAAAACATGAAGAAAAACTAGAGCATCTATATGAATTTAATTATACTTCTAGTAGTAATTATGATACAGCACTTCAACTAGCTGCTAGTATCGCACAAGGTTTAGCAGAGGTACAAAGTGGAAAAGGTTTTAGTCCTGCAAGTGGTACATTTAGTACACAGGGGTTGAATATGGAATGGACAACTTCAATTCAAGCAATTACAGAAGAGAGGGCAAGACAAGCTGCCAATTCAATTGAAGAAGGTGAAATGTGTGGTAAGCTACCTGAAAAATCTACTGGTGAAAAAATTTGGGACGGTATTGTAGATGGTACGGGACAAGCAGTTAGCGATACAATAGACGGAATAAAAGCTTTAGGAGAGTGGGAAACGTGGGAAAACATGGGGAACGCTGCTTTGCACCCTATTGATACCCTTAGTACGATGTATAATGCATTATCGGATTCATTTATTAATGATGTAATAAATGGAGACGCAGAAAGTCGGGCAAAGTGGGGAAGTTATGCATTAACTCAAATTGGGCTAGGTCTCATTGGTGATAAAGGATTAAGTAAAGTATCGAAGGTAGCAACTACTGCAAATCTAACAAAAGGTATGTCCAGAGTAACTAATTCTGCTAAATATAGAAATGCAATAAACGTATTAAATAATTTTAATTTAAACATTGGAAACCGTTTTGCTTATGCTGGTATTGGGGGAAGTTCTTTAAAATCTAGCTTTATTGATACTTATCAAACAGCTAAGGATAAGCTATCACCTTATCAATATACTAAGAGGACTACGGATGGTGACGTTTTTGTTGGTAAATTATATGGAGAAGATGTAATTCTTAAAGATGTTAAAGTTGATGAAATTACTTACTCTAAGAGAACTCGAGAAGAAGCTGCAAAACTTAGAAAGGTTTTTCAAAATACTGTAAAAAAGGAATTCCTTTACAGTTTGGCAACTAATCCTGAGAAGATTCTTGAACTTAAGAAAGCGGGTATACCAGATTTTGAAATAGAAAATATGAAAAAAGGAAAAAATCCATCAGGGTGGCAAGTACATCATAACCTCCCCTTAGATGATGGGGGGACAAATGACTTTGAAAATTTAACTTTAGTACAAAATCATCCATATCATAAGGCTATTACTAATACACAAAAAACACTAACTAAAGACTTAACTCATGGAGATAGTATTGATATAGATTGGCCTATACCAAAATATAATATTTATCCTAAAGGGGAATAAATTGAGAAAGAAGGTTTTTATATGTGGAAAGATACGCTTTTAGAAGTTGAAAAAACAATGAAAAGTTTTAACCTCAAACTGAATAAACCAGCAAAAGATACTGAAGTTCAAAGATTAAGAGAACGTGTTAAAGAAAGCTTTAATATTGATTTACCTAATGAGTATGAGGAATTTCTTAGAACTGTAAATGGCTTCGAATTTGATGGTCTGATAATTTATGGAGTTGACCCTTCTTTACTAGAAACAGAAAGAGATGAAACAGTTTATGGACTTTTAGAAAATAATAAGATTTGGTATGAGAATGAGTGGCAACAAGAGTACCTTTTCCTTGGAGATTCAGATATAGCATGGTTTTGTAAAAACATATCCGAAGGTACTTACTTAGAACTTGATAAACCATCTGGTACAGTAATGGAAACATATAATGATTTCAATACAATGCTTGAGGAAGCATTGAAACCAACTCTTCTTTAGTAAGGAGGTAGTAAAAATTATGTTTAACTTTTTGAAAGAATATGTTGTGGCAGACAAGAGTGTTAAATCTAATCAAACACCTATTTTTTATCCTTTACCAAAAGAAGAGATAGCAGAAGCAGAAGATTTGTTGAAAATGCAATTCCCCAAAGAACTAAAACGTTTCTATGAGGAAATTGGCTATGGATTTTTAAAGACTAATAAGACTCTTATTAACAGATTCATGGACCAATTTTCTGTTGTAGATTTTCGTTTAAGACAAGATATTTATGAATATAATCCTAATTTGGACGATGTCGATGATGAAGAATCACTAGTATTTTTTGAAGTATCAGAGATTAGCTTTTTAACAATTAAATTTAAGCAGGAAAATGAATTAGGTCAATGTCCTATTTACTCTGAAGATGAGAAAATAGCGGATTCTTTAGAAGAATTTTTAATGAAAATGGAAGGAAATTCTGATTATTATATTTAATAGATATCAATTCTCTTTTTTAGAGTGGTGCATTATTGGTTCATCATTTTAAGAAATGTTTTCTAGCTTATGTGAATGCGAAGACAAATAATAATTAATTATGAGTAACAAAGGTAAGACTTATGTGTATTACGCATAAGTCTTTTTAATATTATCTCAAAGTTAAGAAGATTGAGGGGGAAAATTCTCATGAATCTAGGGGGGCTAGTTTAAAAGAAATTAAAAGACAATTAAATATACCTAGATTTCAACACCCGATTAGTAAAAAAATGGTACCATTAACAGATAGTAATGGTAAAAGGATATTAAATGATAATAAACAGCCTATTATGACTCGAGAATTTACATATGAAGTAAAAGGTCAATCAAGATCATTCAGAGGGTCATAAGTTTGGAGAAGGTGGAGATCATCCACCGCATCATAATGTAAGACCTGAATACAATACACGAACAGGACAGGTAGATGGTATGGAGGATCATTATTATTTTGAGAAGAGAAATAATAAATAGGGAGTATAAAAATGATTGATCAATTTAAATTTTTAAATCCACAAGCGTTAATTAGTATTTTTGGGAAAATACCAAAGTTGGAAGAATCAGAGTTATTAGATGTGCGTCTTAAAAGAGATGGTCCGACTTTAGTTATTCAATTGATGACAAAGGAAAATGTTGAAAACAAGCCAAAGCGATGGAATAAGTGGGATGTAATTTATGTAGAGATATCTTTCTTTACTATTCATAATTTAACAATAAAAGGTTTAGGGACAGAAAATATAATTGATTATTTTGAAATAAATACGATAGAAGAAGAAGGTTTATTAAAAATTAAGTGTAAGAATCAAATGTTAGTTGAGTGCTCGTTTGAATGGGCAAAGGTAGAAGGAGTAACCCCAGGCTTAATAGGGTTACCATAATTTTGATGGGAAGTAGATAGTTAATTTTTATAATATTCATATTTTAATACTTGGGGGTTAAATAAGGAATGTATAAAGGACATTTGAAACGTTGATAGTATTGCAAACATATGAAGCGGAAATTACTAAAATTAAGATACCTGATTATATACCTGTATTAGGTAATTATGATATAAGTGTCAAAGGTAAGATTATAATAGGTGGGTATGGTTATAGATTCCGCAGGGGTTTCATTTAAGTTTGGGAAGGAATCGAGATAATAGAATGCAAAAATTTTCAAAAATAGTTATATGTGTTGGTGCGTTAATAATGATTATACTGGGCATGATTGTACATGATACATGGAAGGATAGGATTTATTTTTGTTTAGCTGTACTTTTTGTTACCGTACTTTCTTTACTATGGAATATAGTTGCTCATAATATTATGGATAAATTTAGGGGGGAGAGAATGAATAGTTATGAAACTTTTACTGATTGGAACAGTAGCGGGGTGGTTTAATTAACATGAAAAAAAGTATAGATTTTAATAAGAAAGCTTTTGAATATTATATGGCTCTTTACGCTGTAAGTGGTATAAGATCGACTATAATTACTCTTGTGATTGGGATAGCAGATATATTTGTGCTTTTGCCTGCTTTTGCGAATCCTGTTCAACCGATATATATGTACATAATAGTTCCACCAATTGCTTTTTTAAATGTATGGGCAATATGGATTGTTATAAATCCTAGGAAGCGGCAATTACAATACACTCTATTTCGTGGGGTATTTGGCATCGTATGTTCAGTAGGATTATTAGTTATAACCCAAAAGTTTGCATATGGAATGTTAGGATTACAAACTCCAATCTATTTTGTTTTTTCAGTTGGTTTGTATATTTTTGCTTTGAATTATTATTATAAAAATCATATTAAAAAACTTCAGAAACCAATCAAAAAATCAAAATCATCGAAAAAAAACTCTGGTTTCGGAGTAGTGGCGTTTATAGGATTGGGTCAACTCGTTGCTAATATCAGTCTTGGTTTTGCAACACAAAAGATGGTAGCAATTGTATTAATGTGTGTATATTCCATGCTTTCGTTTATGTTGTTTCATTTCATTATGGAATTCCATAGGTATTATTATTTAGGGAAGCATATAGAAGATGGGGGTAGAACACATGAAACCATTTAAAGAGTCTGTATTGAATTTTAAGTATATAATCGTGGTTCTCCTATAGTCAGTAAAGAATGCGGAAAAGAAAAGGGAGAAGCAACATCATGAATATAGAATTACATTTAGATAAAGCAAGGATAGGGAATTATGCAATTTTTTAAAGAAAAGTTTTTACCAAATGGCTCTATTGTTCTGTTAAAAGGAGGGACAAAAAAGGTTGTAATTTACGGAAGAAAACAACTACTTATGGTTGAAGAACCTGTATGACTACATAGGCTGTTTTTATTCAGAAGGATTATAAAACTAATCCACTTAACTAAGGTAGAACAGCTCCTAAGATTGTTGACAAGGGTACTTTTGATAAATATGGATTTGAAGGTATTGCATACGAATTACCTGACCCCACTAGTCGGTGGTTGGTAGAATATGGACGAAATGCTAAACTTATTAAGTAAGAGAGGAGAACGAGTTAAATGATTAAGCCTTTATACGCCGAAAATATTATAGTGGGTGTAAAATATAAAAATAAGCTCAATTGGTATATAAATGAATCGGATTTATGGTGTTTAGATTATAATCAAGCTGGGTATTCTCCTAGTGAATATCCAGAAGAAAGAAAAGGCATTAGTATTTTAAATGAGACTACAATAGCTAACTTTTTAGAAAGAATAGAAAAATATAAAAGATTTACAGAAGATATTAGGTTAGAATTTTTAAGGGAACTAAGAACTAATAGAGAAGAAGCCTATTATGATTATAATCCATGTTTCCTAATAGATTTTGAGCGTTTAATTTTTTATTCTAATTATCCGGAATCAATATCTTTTGAAGAATATATTCCGAATAACTGGAGAGGTTATTTACAGCGATTTGATGAACAAGTACCCTATGAATATAGATACTGGGAAGATAAGAATAAAAGCTATTTAGTTAGAGAGGATTAGGTCATTGAAGAAAATAAATTAATTATGATAAAAGAAACATTTAAGAATGAAGAAACTGGTGAACTAACGCCAGGAGTTACTATAATACTTGATGGGAATGTAAGGGGATTATTGGAAATAATTGCAGGGAAACAAGGTTATTCGGATTATGCAGAAGCTCTAAAAGAAGTAATCTTTGAAGGGATTCATCATTTTGTGAAAAGAAATAAATAATAAGCTGACATATACTCTTAAGGTAAAGGGCAATTCCGAAAGGGATATGCCCTTTTTATTTTGAAAATTTGAAATGTAACTAAGATATTACTTTTTTCTTATTTAGTGATACCAATATATTTAAGTGAAAATCTGTGGTGTGCTATGATTCAAGATTTCTTGCAACATTGCAATGTCTTTTGTTCATAGAACCAATAGCCGAAGGTTTTGCGCATGGTGTGAGTCCTAATAGATTCGATACCGGCAAAGTCTCCAGGGTTTTGAGATTTTTGATAAGTCTAGATCTTATTAATGGGTTGATCTTCTTTTCGAGAAGGGAATAATATTTCACAAAAGGTGTAAAATGGGATGTTGATTTAGATGGTGATGGTGAAGATGATAGTATTAAAGAGGAAATAAAAAAGGCATGGTCAACAGTAGCGGGGTGGTTTAATTAACATGAAAAAAAGTATAGATTTTAATAAGAAAGCTTTTGCACATTATATGGCTCTTTATCCTGTAAATGAAATAAGATTCCACGTAATTGGTCTTGTCCTTTTGGGGGCAGACGTGTTTGTTCTTTTGCCTGCATTCGCGAATCCTTTTCAATTACTCTATGTATATATAGTAACTCCTCCAGTTATTTTTTTAAATTTGTGGGCGATATGGATTGCTATCAATCCTCGGAAACGACAATTACAATACACTCTATTTCGAGGAGTATATGGCACCATATGTTCAGTCGGATTATTGGTTATAACGCAAAAATTTGCCTATGAAGTGTTGCAATTACAAACTCCTATCTATTTTATTCTTTCATTTGGTTTGTATGGTGTTGCTTTGTATTATTTTTATAAAAATCATATTGAAAAACTTCAGGAACCAAGAAAAAAATCAAAGTCGTCGAAAGGAACTGGTGGTGTAAAAGTAGCAGCTATTGCAGCGGGATTGGGGCAGTTAATCGCTAATATAATTCTTAGCATCGCAACACAACAGATGGGGGCAATTGTATTTATGTGTGCATGCACAGTGTTTTCGTTTGGTTTGTTTTATATGATTATAGAACTCCATAAGTATTATTATTTACGGAAGCATATAGAAGATGGAGGGAAAGTACGTATAGGCTTTTAAAGAGGATTTGTTGCATTTCAAGTATATAATCGCATTCTTCTTATGGAAGCCATTCACGAGACTTATAGCAATAAAAGATGTATAAGTGGAAGATTATATTCTAGTAAAACATCTGAAGGAATGGAAATTAGGTTTGTTCTTATTAATGATAAGATTATAACTGTTTATCCCGTGTATTAAAGAATGCGAGGTACTCAAAAATGAAAGTAACTACTCAGCCCATAGTTAAAAATGCAAGGCAATATGGAGGGAATTGTTAAGGAGCACTCCCCCTAAGTTTCAGATGAAATTAAATGATTGAATATTTACATTTAAATAATCGACTATTTATGCTTTAATATTTATATGTACATAACTGGGATAATTAGGGATTTATATTTGATATGTTTTAAGAAAGGGGAATGTTTTTTATATGGAAACTCCAGAAAATCAATTTAAACGTGCACTTAATCCTTGGTTCTCCATTTGGACAAAACCACGTGATACAATGAAAGAAATTTTTATATCCAAACCTAAGAATGTGTTTTTACTCATTTTATTAGGCTCATTCGTACAGACTTTAGATCGAGCATCTTCTAAAAATGTGGGGGATTCAATAAGTAGTCCAGTTTCAATAATCTCAATGGTTATATTCGGTACCTTCGTTGCTTTCTTAATTTATTATTTTTTGCTACCAGCGTTATTTAATTGGGTGGCAAAAAAACTTGGTGGACAAGGTACATTTGAAAAAACACGTTACGCAGTTGCCTATTCTTATATCCCTTACGTTTACTCTCTTATATTAGTTTGGCTGCCTTCATTTTTCTTGTTTGGGATAGAAAACTTTACGAGTGAGACACCGAAAATGGAGAGTAGCATAACTTTAACGATTTTGTTTCTTATTTTTGCCATAATTGATATAGTTATTGGAATTTGGACAATCATTATTTCTTTAAAATGTTTAGGAGAAGCACACCAATTTTCAGCATGGAAAGCATTATTAACAATAATAATATCCTTTATGATTATCATTCTTCCTTTAGTAATAATAGTATTTCTTATAGTAGGGGTTACAATCTTTTAATCATTGATTTGCTTCTTATTTACCCAAATGTTTTCTACGCGCTGTTAGTAATTGTTACAGGGTGAACAACCACATGATTCGGATGTTCCACTTGGCGAAGCGTATGACCTATATGATCAAATTGATCGCCCGTTTTACGGCCTGTTTTTCTTATTATCAGTGTTAACAGGAATTTGTGAAGGCAAACTTGAAAATCAAATATTAAACTATTAAAACCTTAAGGGAGCTGAGTAGATTGTCTTTGTTTGTCCCTTATTTTCCAATTGGAGAATAAGGGACAAATTTTTATGGAGGAGTAAATGCAGCTTTTTACCATTCCCGCCATTCTTCTGTTATATCTTCCTCAGATTCTAAGCCAGCTATTCGTGCAGCTGCATCGATAAATTCATAGAGATCTTCTCTTTCCATTGTTTCGATAAAATGGTCATGTTCGATATTTAGTTCATTTAATTTCATAACTACCTCTTTAACAACTTGCATTACTTCAGCTTCGGTTGGATTCTCACCTAATTGCTGTAAATTGTTAATGTAAGTGTCAAGAGCCGTATTTGTTGCACTTATATTTTCTTCAGTGAAAAATTCCCCGTCTTCATCATACTCAACCCATGCGGTTGTTGGTTTGTTTTTTTTCAATTCATCAAATGTCATGATAACCTCCTAAATATGTTTTTTTTCTTTAATTTCATTCTACATTTTCGATCATATATAACAATCATTTTAGAGGGATTTTCTGTAAGTTGATAGTTTTTTAACTCATTTTGTGAGGTAATCTATTCGTGGTTTTTTTATTTTATTATCCTTATACATATATTTTATGGCAAGAATGCATGAATAGATTTCAAACTTTCTACATTTGCGAAAAAGTTTGACAATACATACGGGTAGTGGTAATTTAAAACCTATAAGAAAACTCGGTATTAATTCCGAGTTTTCTTATAGGTGTAAATAGTCGAGAGGGGTCGAAATATGAAGAAGAAGTTGTTTGTATTACCATTTGTCCTACTATTATTTATTGCATTAGCTGCTTGTTCAGGGGAAAAAGATTCGAAGCAAGCAGGAACTAGTAAATCAGGGACTCCGAAAGATGGAGGAGCGTTAACGATTGGTGTTAGCGATAACCCGGATACGATGAATCCGCTTTATGCGAATGATCGTGTGTCGTTAACTGTGCAGCAAGCTTTATATGCACCGCTGTATCATATGGAAGACGGTAAGAAAAAATTTGTTCTTGCTGAGAGCTTTACGCCTTCAGAGGATCAATTAACATGGACTTTAAAACTAAAGGATAATTTGAAATGGCATGACGGTAAGAAGATTACATCAGACGATATTGCATTTACATTCCAATCTATTTTAGATGAGAAGCAAAATAGTTCAAGCCGTGAAAACTTTATTTTTAAAGGAAAGCCGCTTGAGGTGAAAAAAGTGGATGAGCTAACGACTCAATTCGTATTACCACAAGTAAGTGCATCTTTTGAAGGTGTGATGAATGATTTCTTCCCAATTCCGAAACATGTATTTGAAGGGGAAGCAGATTTAGCGAAGAGTAAGAAAAACTTACAGCCTGTAGGATCAGGTCCATTTAAGTTTAAAGAGTATAAATCAGATGAGTACGTTGCATTAGATCGATTCGATGATTATGTCGGCGGTAAAGCGAAATTAGACTCTATCGTATACCGCGTTGTAAAAGACCGTAATACAGCAAATGTTTCACTGCAAAATGGTCAAATCAACATGAAGATGATTGAGCCGCAAGACTTTAAGAAATTAGATAGCACTGGGAACTTCTCAATGGTGACATTCCCTGAAGGTAGATTATTCTACTTATCTTATAACCAAAATACAGATCTAATGAAGAAAAAAGAAGTGCGCCAAGCAATCGCGTATGCGTTAGATAAGAAAGAAATGATTAACTCTGCATTCGTTTCGAGTCAATTTGCAGAACCAGCAAATTCAATCTTAACGCCAGACGCTATGTATTATGCAAAAGACATTAAAGAGTATAAGTATGATAAGAAAGAAGCGAAAGATTTATTAGCGAAAGCTGGCGTGAAAGATAAAGAAAAAGTACGCGTTATGTATGTAACGAATAATAAAATTATGGAAAGCTTAGCGCTTTATACGCAACAAAAATTACAAGAAGTTGGCTTAGAAGTTGAACTGAATGCATTAGATGCTAGTGCAGCAAGTGATAAAAGCTTAGATAAAGAGAATAAAGAATATGATATTACATTTGGTGGTTACATAATGGGGCCTGAGCCAGATTCATATAAGAGCTTATTCTTAAGTAATGCTGAATACAATTATGCACGTTATAAAAACGCTGATTTCGATAAGTTATGGGAAGAAGCTGCAGTTGAAACAGATAAAACGAAACGAGCAGAACTATACCATAAAATTCAAGAGACAGCTAGAGAAGACTTACCTTATCTACCAATCGCATATCCGAAAGCAGTTATTGCAGTAGATAAAAAGTTTGATGGATTGAAAGAAGCAAAAGCAATTCCAGTTACAATGTTTGAAGATTTATCTAAGATTTATGAAGTGAAATAAGAAACTGTAAAGAAGCTGGTGGAAATCAGCTTCTTTATCAAGTTAAAGCCTAATTGATGTAGGCTAATGAAAGTTTCACTTTACCTTGAGGGGGGAAGTTTGTGTATAAAGTAATTGGGAAGAGGCTTTTAAATGCAATTCCGCTTTTATTTGTTATTTCTATTATTTCTTTTCTATTAATAAAACTAGCACCGGGCGATCCTGTTCGAAACTTTGTCACGCCGAATATGAGTCCAATTGATGTTGAGCGTATTCGCACAAGTTTAGGGCTAGATCAACCAATTTATATGCAGTATATTTTATGGTTAAAAAATATTTTAACAGGGAACTTTGGTTATTCACTTCAAAACCATCGTCCTGTTCTAGATCTTATTGTAGAAAGGTTACCTGCGACAATCGGCTTAATGGGATCGTCTTTACTCGTCTCATTTGTAATCGCAATCCCGCTTGGACTACTTACAGGTGTGAAAAAGAATTCTATCTTTGATCGCATTGTGAACTTTATCTCTTATGTGGGAATCTCAATGCCAGTCTTTTGGTTCGCGTTATTATTAATCTACTTATTCTCTTTAAAGTTGAATTTTCTTCCGAGTATGGGTATGCGTACAGTCGGTCAAGATTCCTTCTTGGATATTGTGCAGCACGGCATTTTACCTTGTATGGTGCTTGCGTTCCAAAACGTCTCTGTTTATATGAGATATATTCGCTCCAGTACAATCCAGCAATTAGAAGAAGACTACGTACAAATTCAATATGCGTACGGTGCTTCAAAGAAGACCGTTTTATTTAATCACGTACTTCGAAACGTATTAATACCGATCATTACAATTTTCGGATTATCTATTCCAAGTTTAGTAGGCGGGGCGTTTATTACGGAAACAGTATTCTCATGGCCGGGACTTGGTTCGCTCGGGGTAAATGCTATTTTTAGATTTGATTATCCGATTATCATGGCAATTACATTATTATCATCATTCATGTTAATTCTCGGTAACTTAATTGCTGATATTTTATATGGCGTAGTAGATCCGCGCATTCGAATGAGGGGGTGATTTGGAATGAATAATAGGAGATTTCAAACGATAAAAAGTAGTTTTACGAAAAATAAGTTTGTACTAATGGGAGTTATTATACTTGCGGTTTTAACGATCGCATCCATTTTTGCATTCGTATCGCCATACGATCCTAGCAAAATGTCGATTCCAGATCGTTTACAAGAACCGAGTATGAGTCATCCTTTCGGCACGGATGATTACGGAAGGGATTACTTAACGAGGGCATTATATGGCGGACGCGTTTCGCTTGCGGTCGGTTTTCTTGCAATGGTTGTATCTATTACAATCGGAACCGCAGTCGGAACAATTAGTGGATATTTTGGCGGAAAGTTAGACAACTTCTTAATGCGAATTGTGGAAGTACTTATGTCAATTCCATCATTCTTCTTAATGTTACTATTAAATGCTTATTTAAAACCAGGAATTACGACATTAGTTCTTATTATTGGATTACTAACATGGATGGACACCGCTCGTATTGTAAGGGCAGAAACGTTATCCGTAAAAGAGCGTGAGTACGTTTTATATGCAAAAGTATCAGGACAAAAATCACTTATGATTATTGTAAGACATATCATTCCTAACATTTTATCAACCATTATTATCGCCGCGACATTAACAATTGCGACATCGATTTTAATGGAATCATCACTTAGTTTCTTAGGTTTAGGTATTAGAGAACCAGATTCTTCTTGGGGCAGTATGCTAAACAATGCGCAAGGATATATTGGTGAAGCTTGGTATTTAACGCTCTTCCCAGGATTCCTTATCCTTTTAACGGTACTTAGTTTTAACGTAATTGGTGAAGTATTGAAGAAAGCTTTCGCGCCAAAAGGAGCTGGAAATGAAAACTAAAATGTTAAGTGAAAGGAGTGAGAAGCGTGTCTGAAAAACTATTAGAAGTGAATAATTTAAAGACTTCTTTTTTCATAGAAAGCGGAGAAGTAGAAGCAGTTCGCGGCGTTACATTTCGTTTAAATAAAGGAGAAGTAGTTGGTATCGTTGGGGAGTCTGGAAGCGGAAAGAGTGTGATGGCGAAGTCTGTTATGTCTCTCGTTACATCACCAGGGAAAGTGAAGGAAGGGGAGATCCTTTTTCATAATGAAAATATCCTTTCTAAATCCGAGAAAGAATTACGCTCTATTAGAGGAAATCAAATTTCACTTATCTCCCAAGATCCAATGTCTGCGCTAAATCCGGTCGTGAAAATTGGAAAGCAAATGACGGAAGTAATTATACGGCATCAAAAAGTGAAAAAGAAAGAAGCAGAGAAAATCGCAGTCAACTTGTTAAAACAAGTCGGTCTTTCTTCACCAGAAGAAAGGGTAAAACAATATCCGCATGAACTAAGCGGCGGTATGAAGCAGCGAGTTATGATCGCAATGGCGATGTCTTGTAACCCAGACCTTCTCATTGCGGATGAACCGACGACAGCGCTTGATGTAACGATACAAGTACAAATACTAGATTTAATGAAAAACTTAAAGAACGAAACGAATATGGCGTTACTTCTTATTACGCATGACTTAGGAATTGTCGCGCAAAACTGTACGCGTGTCATCGTTATGTACGGCGGGCTTATTATGGAAGAAGGACCTGTACTTGATATTTTCCAATCGCCGAATCATCCATATACGAAAGGCCTATTAAACTCTCTGCCAAAAATAGCGAACGGCGTAAAAGAAAGACTCGCTCCTATTCAAGGTGTAACACCAAACTTATTAAACCCACCACAAGGTTGCCCATTCGCAGAGCGTTGCCCGCATGCGATGGACATTTGTGAAAAAGAACGTCCACCATATTTTGAAATCGGAAACGAAAGACGTTCCATGTGCTGGTTAAACGATAAGACAGTAGGTGAATCACATGCATGAAGACAACTTAATTGAAGTTCGGAACTTAAAAAAATACTTTCCTATTAAAAAGGGACTATTCGGCAGAAAAACGGAACAATTAAAAGCAGTCGATGACTTAAGCTTTACTATTAAAAAGGGTGAAACATTCGGGTTAGTAGGAGAATCGGGCTGCGGAAAATCAACGACAGGAAGAAGCATCATTCGTTTACACGATGTCACTTCAGGTAACGTTTTATTCGACGGAACAGACATCGCAAGTTTAAAGGAAAGTGAACTAAAAGAATATAGAAAACGAATGCAAATCATTTTCCAAGATCCATACGCATCATTAAACCCGGCAATGAATGTATTCCAAATTATTAGCGAACCAATGAACATTCACGGCTCTTACGAAAAAGAAGAACAAAAAGAAATCATATTAGATCTTCTAAAAAAGGTAGGTTTAAAAGAAGAACACTTATATCGCTATCCGCACGAATTTAGCGGAGGACAAAGACAGCGCATCAGCATCGCGCGCGCACTATCTGTAAAACCAGATTTCATCCTATGTGACGAACCAATCTCAGCACTAGATGTCTCCGTCCAAGCGCAAGTCGTAAACATGCTGCAAGACATCCAAGAAGAAACAGGAGTCACATACTTATTCATCGCACATGACTTATCCATGGTAAGACACATATCAGACCGAATCGGAGTCATGTACTTAGGAAACATAGTAGAAATTGCCGACAGTGAAGACCTATACACAAAACCGGCACATCCATACACACAAGCACTACTCTCATCTATGCCAGAACCAGATCCAACAAACACTGGCAAAGAACGGATCATCCTAGAGGGAGAAGTACCGAGCCCACTAAACTCACCGTCCGGCTGCAAATTCAGAACGCGCTGCAAATTCGCCACTGAAAAATGCGCGCAGGAAGTACCGAAGATGGTAGAGATTGCGAAAGGGCATGAGGTGGCTTGTCATTTGTTTTAGGGGGAGAGCACTAGGGGGGACCTGGTGCTTTTTTTCTTTGCAGGGGTATTACGATTTACAAACGCTTAAAGCTGAAAAAGGAAATGTGGAAATTCCTTATGAGGCAGCAGTTGAAGAAGGTACGATTTTATTGCAAGTCACAAAAGATGATAAGGTCATTTATGAAGAAGAAGTCACTTCTCAAAAAGAAGGTTTGCTTTCTTTTGAAGCGCCAAAATCCGGATCATATGATTTAATTGTACTTGTGAAGGGTGAAGAAGAGAAAGCGAAAGGAATTCAAATACATACGAAGCTATGAAAAAACGGCAAGCGGAGTATACTCGCTTGCCGTTTCCATTTCCAGTTGGTTCTGGCATAACAAATGCTCATCAATTTCAAGAAGTGAACGTAAAGTAATTCCGAAGTATACAATATTTTACTTTCAGCGATGTAATCCCTAATAAAAGATTCAATAAATTTCATAATATAAATATTTAATTCTAATCATTAAAAATCCTACTTTTTCTTACTTTAATTGTTTCTAAAATATAAAGAAGAATACCTAAACCAAATATTTTTTCAGCATTAGAAATATTATTACCTAATTTAATAATCGGTACATTTAAGCCAAATCTTTTACTCCATTCTAAAGGCATATATCCCCTCCTGCAGTTTATTAATATACGATCATCCATTGTATGAAAAGACGTTTCGAAAAAATCAAATTCCACTTCTATCTCAGAAATTTTTATCTCTTTTTCATTCATCAAAGAACCACGTACCATTCCAAATCCTTGTATCATATTTTCTTTAAACATACCTACACAATTATAATTCGAATCATAAATAGCCCAATCATAATTTTCAACTCCACTTTGAAAATATGCAAGAATTTCTCCATCACTTGCTTCCAATCCAAAAACTTCTTTATTTTTTAAAATAGGTAATGTTGAAGAAATCATCTTTGTTCCTGCTACATATCTTCCATCAGGAGTATATAAACCTAAATGTTTATTATTGCCGAGTAATTCTAACAAAACATAAGTATCAATATCCCAAAATGTTAAATCATTTTTAACTATATTTTTTTCTAGTAAATTTCCTTTTCTTAATTGCCAAAATCCAATACTAAAAAATACAAGAGAAGCTATAATAATTAAGATTACTGGTCCCCAATTAATATTACCCCAAGTATTATACATACCAATTAATCCATAAAGAAAAAGCCCAGTTCCAATTAAACACTTCAACTTCCCTCTTTTTTTATAATACTCAAATAATTCCACAAAAACACCTCTATCAGTTGGTCTTAATATTTCAATTACCCTTCAAATAGGGGTCACATTACCGAAAGTGAAAAATTGTATGCTAAGGGTGTAAAAACCTATTATAGCAGGTTTTATAGACGTTATATTTATCTTTATAATAAAAGAGGACGTGGAGTAACTTGATTATTCTTAATCATTCGACAAGATGCAACAATTTAAGATCATATTTTTTGCTATGATAAGTAAGAAATTTACATATCGTGTTATTGGGGGATAAAAAGAGATGTTGAAAAAATTTACTACATGTATTTTAGGTGGCGCTTTAGTATTCAATTTATCTGGTTGTGGCAATACATCCGACAAAACTTCTTCAGAATCTAAAGAAACTAATTCTAAACAAGAGGAAAAGAAAGTGCAAACAACTGATGAGGCGAAAACGAAAGAGAATACAAAGCAGAAAAATACAGAACAAACAAAAGAGAAATCAAAAGTAAAAGAAAAAGAGTATGCTGTAAACAAGGATTTTCATACGCCTAAATTTGATGTAACTGTAAAAAGAGTTGTAGAAAGAGATAAGGTTGGTAAAGAAAGTATAGGATTCCAAAAACCTGAAGATGGACATGTCTTTATTGTTGTAGAAGCAGAAGGGAAAAATATCACAAACGAACCGATGAAATTAGCCGTTTTACCATCAGTGGATTTAGTGGATGAAAATGATAATGCTTACCAAAGTGATGTGTTGGCAGCTAGTAGTTATGCGGTTGAAAAAGGCGAGACCTCTACTATTACTAAGGGATTAAAACCAGGGGAGGTAATGAGAGAAAGTAAAGTTTACGTGATTAATAAAGAAAAATTTGACAAAGGAAAATGGTATGTAGTTGTTAACAATGAGTATAAGGAGCAAATTAAATAGTGTTTATTTATGAAGAGGAGATGGCTCCTCTTTTTTTGTTACAAGTTAACACAAAATTTCGTTATAATGTAGAAATTTAATGTTTTCGAAAAAAAGAATTGACTTCTATATCTGTTGTAACTAAAATAGTTACATAAAGATGTAATCAATTTAGTTACAACTAATATCTGCTAAAAATATGATTTGTATATTTAATTAAGGATGGTGGTCCATACGTTGCCACCCGGTGTAGAAAGTTACTAACACATTTAAATCAATGCATATTCCAAGCTTTAGTATTTTCTGTTACGGGGCAATAAGGTGCAACGTTATCTTTTGTTAAAAACCTTGGTGGATCTTTCTTTGGAAATATTAGTTTTGGGGAAATATAGTAAGGTATCTAAAAAAGAACAAGGTATAAAAAGATTTACTTATATAAACCAAAAATTTAGTTGAGCTGGATAATAAAAAAAGGTAGGAGATTTAAATGGAGACGAAACAAGATAACCTTATTTACGTATGGGATGCATATTGTGGATGGTGCTATGGTTTTTCAGAAAGTATTAAAGGATTTTACAAAAACCACACTGAAGTGCCATTAACGGTTTTATGTGGAGGGTTATTTTTAGATAATTTACCAATGAAAAACTTCTCATATATAGAAGAAGGAAATAAAAGAATTAATCAACTTACAGGTGCTGAATTTGGTCCTTCATATCAAAAATTGGTGGAGGAAGGGACTTTTAAAATGAATTCGAAAGATGCTGCAATTGGCTTTTCAGCTTTACGCTCATTAGCGCCAGACCGTTTATTAGAATTCACTTCGGCTATGCAAAAAGCGTTTTATTATGAGGGCCAAAGTCTGAGTGATCCTGAAACATATCGCAAAATTGCAATCGAGCATGGTTTGAACCCTGAACAAGTATTAGAACGTTTAAACGCTCAAGAAACAATAATAGATGTCCAAAATGATTTCAATAAAGTTCGACAGCTTGGTGTTAATAGCTATCCTTCATTACTTTTACAAAAGGATAATCAAATTATTCCTATTGGTGGTGGCGTAATGACGCCGGATAAAATTGAAGCGCGTTTTAAAAATTTATATTAAGAAAATTTAGGATATAGTAGCAAACATGTTATCTTAGGGCACCTGACATTCATCTCCGGAATATTCGCCGGTACTATTACACTTTCAGATGAATGGGAGTGGGAGATTTTATCGGAACAAGATAAAAAATATGATAATTAGTTAATAACTTTAACAAAAGGAGAATAACATACTATGTTTAAAACAATCGATACAAATCAAAAAGATGTGAAATTAACGGTGTTTAGTTCGGACGAAAAAAGCTTTATGGTCACAGCAACATTAGTTGAGAAAGCAGGACATGCATTTTTAATAAACTCAAAATTTATTCAATCTGATTCGAAAGAAATTGTTGAGTATCTGAAAAAAAACAACTTATCTTTAGATAAAATCTTTATTATTCATGGGGATCCAGACTACTACTTTGGATTAGAGAGCATTAAAGCCGTTTACCCAGAAGCTATAGCGTATGCAACAGAGCCTACTGTTGAACATATCGTTCATTCTGTCTTAGGGAAATTAAAAGTTTGGAAAGACGCCCTTGGAGAAAATGCACCAAGTAACGTAGTATTACCTCAAGTGTTTAAAGAAAAAACAATTGATTTTCAGGGGTTAACATTTGAACTAGTAGGCTTAGATCATTACAGAACTAGCCTATTTAATAAAGAACTAAAATTATTAATTGGTGGTATTGATGTCTTTAACGAAATACATGTATTCTTAGCGGATACTAGCTCAAAAGCGGCTATGGAGGCATGGATTGAGAACTTGAAAGTATTACAAGCATTACATGCTGACATAATAGTGCCTAGCCATGGATCAATTGAAAAATCCTTAAATAATCAATCACTTACTGCGACAATGGATTATCTAAGAACTGCGGTTCAAGCTTCTGAGGAAAGTAAAACTTCAAAAGATTTTGTGGCAAAACTTGAAGCAGCATATCCAGGCTATGCAAATAAAGGTGTATTAGAATTAAGTGCAAAAGTTGTAACAAAAGAAATGCCTTGGGGTTAATGCCATGAATAAATATCAAAAACTATTACATGAAACGTATGTGTTAACTGGCGAAGGAAAATTGGATGCTTTCAAAACGTATTTAAGTGAAAATGTATCATGGACAGAAGCTGCTGGGTTTCCATATGCGGGGACTTATATAGGTCCAGATGAAGTAGTGAAAAACGTACATGAACGCCTTGGCACAGAATGGGATAACTATAGTGCAAAGGATGAAATTTATACATTTAATAATAATACTGTTATTGTTTATGGGAAATATAGTGGGACATATAAAGCAACAGGGAAATCATTTATAGCAGATTTTTGTCATCTTTATGAGTTTGATGAGAACGATAAGGTTAAGAAGTTTATTCAAATTGTGGACAGTGCAACTGTTAATGAGGTATTAAGTTAGAGTTAATCGTTTCTAATATGCGTTGTATAGGGTAATGTTAGGATAAATGAAATTCCTAACATTACCCCTGACATTACATTTCGGGGAAGGTTTCTCCTTCTTCAAGCTTTTTATAGAAGAGAACTTATTTAAGTAGAAGAGGTAGGTATATATGAAATTAGAGAAAAGTTTAATCATAACAATTATTTCTATATTTATTTTAGGAGTAGTTTCGACTTTGGTATATCAAGCTTCCACCGGTAATAACAAAGGTAAATCAATCAAGAGCGAGAATGTCGCTTCTGTATCAAAAGAAGTAAAAGAAAATGACAAGAATAAAAAGATGGTAGTTGATTTCTATAATGAAGTTTTTAACAAACATAATATCGATATTATCCCTAAATATGTTAGCGAAGATTATAAGCAACATAATCCTTTTGTTGCTGATGGACGAAAAGCCTTCATGGATTTCTTTAAGGAGGATTTTGTTAAAAATCCTAATTCCTCTGCAGAGATTAAACGTGTAGTAGCTGAAGGGGATACAGTTGCTCTTCATGTACACTCTCGTACTAATTCTCAAGATAAGGGAGTTGCTATAGTGGATATATTTCGTATCAAGGATGGAAAGATTGTCGAACACTGGGATGTAATTCAAGAGATTCCAAGTGAAACAGCTAATGATAATACGATGTTTTAGATAGAAGATATATCTAATAATTGTTTAATTGATAGTGCTGTATAGAATTTAGAAATTTATATAATAAGTTATCAAATTTGGAAATCATTTAAAAATAGCATATTAAATGATGGCACAAATTAATACGAAATAGCTCTTTAATAAAAAATCCTACTCATTAAAAAATGAGTAGGATTTTTTATTAAAGAATAGTGCTAATTTTGTGGTTCGGCACCATCTAAATTTGGAAACCATGAAAGTATAGGGACTCTGCCAGCCTTTATCCACTGAACATCTGTGGTATGGTTTTGGTTGACGCTGCACCGGAATATAAAGAACTTGCCTATGAAAAGGTTCTACCCGAAAATCTGCTTGCAAGAAATAGGGAATATTACGAGAATCCTATGTTGAATAGTGAGAAGATTGATAAAATACAAAGTTATAAGCAAATCGTTGATCATTCAAATCAAAGTAACCTCCCTCTTGCAATTATTACAAGAGGTTTACCTGACAATGTTGAAGAGGGATGGCCATCTCAAGAAATATTGAAAATTGAGCAAAAACTCCAAGCAGAATTCCAATGGCTATCAACGTCAAGCAAGTACCGGATTGCTAGTCGAAGTGGACATTATATTCATCATGATGAGCCCGAAGTTGTTATAGAGGAGATTATGTTAATGTTGAAGGAGATGGGGAAATGAGCGATACAAGGATTAAATTGATGCTGGATTTACAAAGAATTGAGAAGGATGAGTATCAGTTACACGAAGGTGAGCAGCATCAAGATTTCTTACCTTTGTTACTTCAATATATTGGAGATCCTCAGCCAGAATTACGGGATAACCTGATTTATTCGATGTTTTATATGTGGATTAAGGAAGAGAATAGATTCTGTGAAGAGGAGTTACGAAGCCTCTTAACTGTTCTGACTGATGAGAACCATTTGTTCTATGGTATTGGTAGCGAGGATGATCAGTCAGTTTTTACAAGGACGTTCTCTGCCTTACCTATCGCTTTGATTGTGCAACGCCACAGACAGAATCCATTTTTTAATCAAGCGGAAATTGAGCAATTAATGCATGTGATGCTCCGTTATTATAAAGAGGAGAAGGATCTGCGAGGTTACCTTTCAGTAGGAGGCTGGGCTCACAGCACGTCTCATGGTGCGGATGTTTTTGTTGAGCTGGTGCAGTGCGAGGAGAGCAGCGTCGCAATGCTGCGTGAGGTTCTTGTCGCTATTTCTGGCATGCTTCATAATGGTAGACACATTTTTAGCGATGAGGATGATGAGCGGTTGGTAAACATCGTGGATACGATGATTGACAAAGAGTTACTTCCACATCAAGAAATCGCTAATTGGATTAGCGGCTTAGCGCAATGCTGCAATTTGCCGAGAAGTCGCAGTCAGGTGATTGCTCGCGTGAACAGCAAGAATTTTTTACGCAGTCTCTATTTCAGAAGGGGACAAGATAGCCGAGGGAATGAGCTTAACACGGTCATACTTGGTACTGAGGCAATATTAAACAAGTTTTCTTTCAGTTAAAGGGTTAGAGGGGCCGTCCCCATCGCTATCAACTTAAGAAGAATAAACGCCACCAAAACAAAAAAAGCCCCAAATTTTTCTTAAAAATAAGTTGGGGCTTTTGAACCAGAAAAGTATGTTTTTAACTATGAAAACTACGATGAATTTTTCCTTTTTTCCTACTTGCTAAATTCAGCAAGTAAAATATTTTTAAAAGGATTAGGACTGTCAGTTCTACCCAAACTATTCCAATTGACGACCAACGTATGCTTGCCTCCAAGTTTACCTCCAACAAGAGTAGTAAACCCTAGAATGCCACCTGTGTGTCCCCATATCGAGACACCGCTTGGAAGCTTAGTTTCATAGATTCCAAGACCATATCCATCGATTCCTTCTTTTCCTGTAGGAACTGTAGTAAGCATTTGTTTTAGTTGCTGTTCTTTCAGTAATTTGCCACCGAGCAAGTAAGAGAAGAATTTGTTTAAGTCGTCAGCAGTAGAAATCATATCTCCAGCAGAGCTACCTGCACTTGGGTTATAATAAGTAACGTCTTTTAGCTCACTTGCTCCGTCTGGTTGGTCATATCCACGGGCATGGTTGGTGCCTGGAATAACGCTTGAATTGCCAGGTAGGAATGTATTCGACAATTCAAGTGGTTCAATAATACGATTTTCAATCTCTTCCGCATAGCTGTTTCTGGTTACTTTTTCAATAAGAATACCCAGTAATACGTATCCTGTGTTTGAATAAGACCAGCCCTTTCCTGGGTCAAAGTCTGGGGGCAAAGAAATCCCCATCTTCACTAACTCTTCATCCGTATACGATTTTTTTGTATCCGTAAAATCAGCGTCTTTTGACCTTGAGTATTCAGCGATACCACTTGTATGGTTCAATATCTGCCGGATAGTAATCTGGTTACCATCATATCCATTTCCTTGAATGACACCAGGCAACCATTTTTCGATGGAGTCGTTTAGATTCAGGCGGTTCTCTCCAGCTAATTGAAGTACAACTGTTGCGGTGAACGTCTTCGTCACACTGCCAATGCGAAAGCGAAAATCTGTTTTCATTGGTTTCTTGGTTCTCAGATCCGCTATCCCAGCGGCATAACCCCACGTTCTTCCACCCTCAGAAGTTTTAGCAAGTATTCCCGGGTATCCAAGTTGCAATGTATCCCGCATTGCTTGCTTGACGGAAGTACGATCTCGTTGAGTATTTGTTTGTAACGAACTAGATACATTTTGAGTGGGCTCTGCTTTTACAATTGAGGTTGGTGTTGTATATAACAGGGAACTTCCAGCTATTAAAAGGGCCAGACTTGCACAAGTAATTTGACTACGTATTTTCATAAGGCATTCCTCTCCTCTATTCATATTGTATAAGTGTTTGCTTACTGTTCCTTACTTCCTGACAAGACTTAGGGAAAGGCCCTCACGCATATAGATTAAAGCCCCAGTACAAAGGTATCTATCAATACCAACAATTTTAGCCATTTAAATCTCCATCCCTTCTATAACAAAATTAGTCAAAGGTATGAAAGCATATTATGTACCCGTAGTTATTGTTAGGATTAACACAACAGGAGACATAACCCCAACCCATATTTTACTTTATTTATCCATAATATGTATTGAGAAAGAATGTAAATTCGAATCCTTTCCGTACCCCAGCTATTGATCGTTTGTTTCACCTATTATAATTAGTTATTTAGAATTTCATAATAAAAAACTGTAAAAAAATAACGAGTCCCTTAACGAACAGGAAGTGGTCGAAAAATATGTCTATAGCACAATTTTCTTTTTTGATATGGTGACCCCATCGCCATATCAAAAAAAGAAAAGCATATACCCCAAAACGAAAAAATGAGCTTTTTTGTTACAAGTTAGTACAAAATTTCGTTCTGGGGTACTATAAAATTTTAGCTTGATGGGCATGTGGCAGCACCACATCGCCATCAAGTTAAAAATTTTTTTCACCCAAAACAAAAAACGAGCTGAATTCACATAAATAACTATGGAAGAAAACAAAAACTTAGGATTAAAGAACTTGTGATGTATGACTATATTGGCTGTTTTTATCCAGAAGGATACATTAATCCTGATTATACATTTGTATTTAATCATGAGGATATTGAAGGAATTATATTTGTAGGTTTTATAGATGAGGAAGAAGAGGCATTTGTAGGATTGCTTAATTGAATAGGATCTAGAAACAGGTAATCTTCAAATTTTGATAAAACTAGTAATCTCCACGCCGAAATTGGTTAAATTATAAGGGGGAGAAGGTGGTCACGAAAATGATGAAGAGATTACTATTTTCAAATCAGTTAGTTTGGCTGTAGTAGATATTATCGTTGCGAATTATTTGTATGAGAAAGTAGTGGAGCGCGGGATGGGATTGAGTTTTGAGGGACTGCCTTTTGGTGGTCTTTTTTGTATAAAATCTTGTAAAGTAAGAAAAAGTTGAATATTAATATTCTAATATTCAATAGAAAGATAAAATGTTTTAAAGTTCAAAATAATACATTATAATATATTTAGTAAAATTAACCAATTTATATTTTACTCATTATGTATTAAAGGGGAAATGAAAATGGCTGGACAAATTCGTATGTCACCAGAGGAGCTTAAATCGAAAGCAGCTCGATATGGACAAGGTGCAAATCAAATTGAGGACATTTTAAGTCAACTACAAAATTTACAAAATGAATTAAGAGGAGAATGGGAAGGTCGTGCTTTCGAAGGTTTTGATCAACAGTTCAATCAATTAAAGCCAAAAGTACAAAACTTCGCACAGCTATTACAAGAAATTAATATGCAGCTTAATAAAACTGCAGAAGCTGTTGCTTCTCATGATGAAGAATTATCACGTAATTTCGGTTTGAAATAAAAATTGTCATACTCTATATAACAAGCATTTCAAATGAGCCATACAGCTTATAGTGTATGGCTCATTTGATTGCATGCCTAGCGCGAGTGATATTGATAGGGATATATATTTATTGAGGTTTCTTTGATGCGTTTGGAAGACTTATAGAAAGGGTTTGAAAGAATGGGACAATTTCAAAGTAATTTACAAAAAGCAACGCAAATTGCTACGGAAATGGGATCAGCCTCTGATAGGATTCAAAGTGCAACCAGTCGTTCTATAACAAAGGCGACGCGTACAACGTTGTCTGTTAACTTCAAATCACAAGAAGCGAATCAGCAAGTTTTAGACTTGACGAAACAATTTTCCGCCGCCTTTCAACAAGCGGTTGATAATATTCATTTGGTATCTAATGAATTTGAGAGAATGGATAACGAACTTCACAATACTTTTCGCTAATGTGACAACCTACGTAAAGTAAAATAGTAGGAGGAATATGATGAGTCAAGATATTGAAAAACAAATTAATCAAGTAAATCAAAAGTTACGAAGTGTATTTGAAGAGCAGGACCGAAATCAATCTGCGATTCAAAAACAGGAAAAAGTAGAAGAAGATTTTCATGCATGGAAGAATCAAAACCATCGTTTGTTTGATCGTATTTTAGGAACTTGGCATAAAGATAGAGAAATGTCATTGTTTTTTATGGATATGCGTCAAGAAGCACAATACATAGAACGAAAACTTACATTTGAATTGGAAAGCCAAAAAGAAACATTGTTTAAAGAGAAACGAGATCTTAGTGACTTAGAAAATGATCTTTCATATCAGCAACAACAATTAGTAAAGGAGGCTAATTCATGAGTTTAAATATGTATTTGGGAGAAGTACAAAACCAAACTCAAAGTATGAATGCTGTATGTACGGCCACCATTCAAGGTATGGAACAAGCCATTCAGTCGATTGACGCTTTTGCAATTGATACTGTTCTACAAGGACAAACATATAGCAGTGCAAAAGCATTTTTTGTACAAACCTTTCGTCCTTTAGCACAAGGGATCATTTATTTATGTGAAGAATTAATTGTTCAGAATGATGCCTTTCCAAGTCAATTTGCATCAAAGGTAGCTTCAACTGATGTTATCGAACAAGAAATAAGAGAACAAATAAAGGAAATCAATCAATCGATTGCAAGTATAGAAATGATGAATGCTGTTACACCAATGCCTGGAATAGATGCACTTGTGGCTGTTTTAGTTGAGATGAGAAAAAAACTTGAAGAAAAACTAGAGCATCTATATGAATTTAATTATACTTCTAGTAGTAATTATGATACAGCACTTCAACTAGCATCTAGTATTGCAACAGGTCTTTCAGAAGTCCAAAGTGGAAAAGGTTTTAGTCCCGCAAGTGGCACATTTAGTACTCAAGGATTAAATATGGATTGGACGGGGGCTATTAACAAAATTACAGAGGATAAAAATCGTAAAGTTGATAATTTGATTCAAGAAAGGTCAAAAGATGGGATTTTGAGTGGAAATTCAGGGAAATCAGATGATAATTACATTTCTTCTAAAATAAATAGTATGTTTAATACTAAAGTTGATTCAAATAATCATTTCATTTTTAAGGAATCTGGTGCAGTGGTTGGGGATCAAGATAAAAAAAGTAATGTTTTTGCTAAAGTGTTGAAGTATGAAACTGACATACAACTACCCAAAAATGTAAATACTTTTTTTGGGGATTTAACATCCTTTGATAAAATTGGTGGAGAAGCAAAAGGTGCATTGATAGATGCTGGTTTTAAAGCAGGAGATTTTACAATTCATGAACAGTTGTTAAGGGCTGAAGTTAAAGCTCAATTTGGTGGAGGTATAGGTGGAGAAGCAAAGATTGCTGGTACTTTTAATGATATTGGTGTAGATCATGATTCCGGAAAATTACATGTTAAATTGGGAGATGCTGAGGCTAGTGTTTTCGCTAAAGATGGTTATTATGGTTTTGGTGCAAAGGCTGATTTAGCTAAGGTTGAGGGAGAAGTTAAACTAGAGTTGCCTTTTACTGATTGGAAATTAGTTGTTGGTGGGGATGTAGCTTATGGTAGTATAGGTGGAGAGGCCAAATTTGGATTGAAAAATGAATTCAGTGTTGGTCTTGGTATTGGTTTAGGAATAAAACTTGGAGTAGAAAAGTAGAGAAAAGGGTTAGGATGTTATATAATTTATAAGGGGGAAGTTTTTTGCTTTCATTGCAGGTGTTTAAAAAGCTTTTAATTATTTTCGGTCTTATTGCTGTTCCTTCTAGTTTATTAGCTCTTTGGTTTGGAGCAGATGCTACTTTTAAAGAGAAAATGATATTATCTCTAATTTTTGGAATAGTGATGCCATTAGCCTTTTTTATTTTTTATAAAATTACATCATTATTTTTAAAATAATGATTAGTTTATTTAGGAGGAGTTTTGTATGGGAAATATACACATACCAAAATTACCAATTGGAGGCGAATTATTACCAATTGGTTCTGTAGTTCTTATAGAAGAAATTAATCAACCTCTTATGATTTATGGAAGAAAGCAACAACAAGCTGATAATAAATTATGGGATTATGTTTCTTGTCCATATCCTCATGGTAATTTATCAAAAGAATATAATGTGTTTTTTAATCATAATCAAATAATTCATTTATTATTTAAGGGTTTCGAAACTGAGGATGAATTAGAATTAAGAAGTAAATTATCTGAGTTTTAGTGAAAATGGAGAAAATATAATATGGTTTTAGGAATTTCATATTCTGATATTTTTCGTATCATAATTATTGTTTTGGTTTTTTTCATTTTTTGGAGATTGAATACTTGGTATAATAAAAAATATAATGTTCCTAAGGTTTTTCAATGGTTTCCTAGAAGATGGGGAAAAAGAAAAGTTTCAGAGCATTTGTCTCAACTAGATAAAAAGTTAGAAGCTGAAGGTAAAGGTATCTGGGTTACAATCTATGCTATAGATTTGTACATTGTAACTATTCCTTGTACAGTAAAAAAATATAAATCTTAATACATATATGTGTATAAAAAAGACCTTTTATTTTAAAATAAAAGGTCTTTTTTATACAGTTTCATTATTTTTTATGATGATTGAAATAGTAATTTTAAGTAAATTAAATTTGAAATGCATCAAGAATATTATCTTTTTCCTCTTTATTAATTCCAATATATTTCAGGGTGATGTGTTGTGTGCTATGGTTAAGAATTTCTTGTAACATAGCCACATCTTTTGTTTGTTTATAGAACCAATAGCCGAAGGTTTTACGCATGGTATGAGTACCGATAGATTCTATACCAGCAAAGTCTCCAGCTTTTTGCAATTGTCGATAAGCCTGGATCTTACTAATGGGCTGATCTCCTTTTCGAGAAGGAAATAACCAGGTATTATCTAGAGTTTGAGCATACGAATAGACTTCATCAAAGATAGAAGTAAGATTAATCATGCGTTCTTTCTTTGTTTTTCCTTCTTTGATTTTAAATTCTTTTCTCTTTTTCCGTTTTAGTTTTACTATGGTTTGTGTTTCTAGTTGGAGTAGATCATTTACGCGTAATCCGGTATGAATGCCAATAAGAAAGAGAATATAGTCTCGTTCGGAACAATGATGTTTAAGAGCTCATTTCATATCTTCGAGCTGTTCTTTATTTCTAATGGGTTGGACATCAATAATATGTGATTTTTTATTCATAGATTTTCGACCTCTTTGTTTATAGGATTTTGAATGTATACTTTTGTTATATGAATTGAGGATATTAAGGGAATTGTTGAGAAGGCAATATTTAAGGGGAAATGAAAGTAAACTAATATTAAAAAGTTTGCTTTCAAATTAGAAATACACTTATTAGACACTCTAAGTAATAAATTTGTTCCACTTTAAGAGGAAGGAGAATTTTGGGCTTGTAAAATAACAATGGAACTACGTGTTTTTTCGTCATACAAAAAACCTCTACATATAAGTAGAGGTTTTTAAATTATATATGAATGAATTATGCTTTTTTAGATAAAGCAAATCGAGTTCAGGTAAACGAAGAACATAGAATACATAATTTAACTAGATTTATTATTAACTAAACTATCCCCACCACCAAGCTCCGCCTCAATCTGCGAAGTCTTCGATGACTCATCCATACGCCAATACGTAATAAAGCTTATCGCGATACATCCAGCTACGTAGAAATAGAATAGTGATTCCATTCCGATACTCTTTAGCCATAGTGCGATGAACTCTGCTGTTCCGCCAAATATCGCAACGGTTAGTGCATATGGTAAACCTACGCCAAGTGCGCGGATTTCAGTTGGGAAGAGTTCTGCTTTTACAATTGCGTTAATCGATGTGTAACCAGTAACGATAATAAGACCGACCATCATGAGTAAGAATGCTACGATTGGTTCTGTCGTTTTTTCCATGAAGAAGAAGATCGGCGCTGTTAGTAATGTTCCGAGAATACCGAATGCCATTAATAGTGGGCGGCGTCCGATTTTATCGGATAGTAACCCTGCAATTGGTTGAAGTACGACGAAAATAAGTAGTGCGACAAAGTTAATCCAGCTTACAACTTCTTTCGGAAGACCGACTGTGTTCACCATGAACTTTTGTAAATATGTTGTGTACGTATAGAATGCGACAGTGCCTCCTAATGTTAGACCGACTACTGTTAATACTGCTTTCGGGTGTTTCATAAGCGCGCGAACGGTTCCTGCGCTTTCGCGTTTTTGTGATTTTATGTTTGCAAACTGTTCTGATTCATCCATCGTGCGGCGAAGCCATAATACAGCTACTGCGCCCATCGCTCCAATAATGAATGGAATGCGCCAGCCCCAAGATTTCATATCTGGTTCGCTTAGTAATTGCTGAAGAACAATTTGAACGCCTAACGCAACCATTTGCCCGGCAACGAGCGTTACATATTGGAAGCTTGAATAAAAACCACGGCGACCACTACTAGCCATTTCAGATAAATACGTTGCGGAAGTGCCGTACTCTCCGCCAAGTGATAGTCCTTGAAGTAAACGGGCAAGAACTAAAATGATTGGCGCCATAATACCGATACTTTCGTAACTAGGTGTACAGGCGATAATTAAAGAACCACCGGCCATAACTGTAATGGAAAGCGTTAATGCTGCCCGGCGTCCATGCCGATCTGCATAGCGTCCCATTAATAAACTTCCGATAGGACGCATTAAAAATCCAACTGCGAAAATAGCCGCAGTGTTCAGTAACTGACTCGTTGGATCTCCTTTAGGAAAGAACTCTGCTGAGAAGTAAACAGCGAAAGCAGAGTAAACGTACCAGTCGTACCATTCAATTAAATTGCCGACAGAACCTTTGAAAATATTGCCGGCGACTCGGTTAGATTTTGCTTGAGCCATACTAATTCCTCCTCTTACTTATAAATAAAATGATAATCATGAAAGCGTGTTCAATGTAGTTGAATTGTACTGTCTATAGAATGAAATCTCAATATTATGACAATTTTATTCTTTTTGTACTTTATGTACATGGAGAGTTTTTATAGTTGCTTCATTATTAGTTTTGTCATAATAATAGAAAAAGGAGATTGATAGTTTTGAATATTTTATCAAAGGATATGAAGTATGAAGAAATCACGCAAAGTGTCATTACAAACGAAAATAGTAAGCTTAATTATCGCGTTAATTTTATTTGTCGTTCTCCTATTAGCAGGAATATTTGTTTACATTCAGTCCGTTGATACGAAGCGCCAAGTGGAGCAGCTAGCACTGCAAACAGCGAAGTCGCTTTCTTTTATGCCTGCTATAAAAGATGCTTTTCAAAATAATGAGCATAAAAGTATGATCCATTCTATTGCGGAACAAGTTCGTGAGCAAGCTGGTGCAGATTATGTCATTATAGAAGATCGTTATGGGGTTATGTATTCCCATTCTAATTCGGAGTTAATTGGCACAAAGAGTAACAATCCATATAACTATGAAGCACTCACTTTTGGTGGTTATTATACGCTCGAAGGAAATGGTGTAAATGGCCCGGCTTTAATGGCGAAAGCACCGATTATTGTTCAGAACGGAGACTACGATCAAGTCGTAGGTGTTGTGACAGTAGAGTTTTTAATAAAAGGTATTGAATCTAACATACTGAGCAGAACGAAAGAAATTATACTCTTTTCCTTAGCTGTATTATTAGCCGGCATTGTTGGTGGCATTCTTTTAGCACGTAGCATTCGTAAAGACACACTCGGTTTAGAGCCGAATGAAATCGCAGCGCTATACCGGGAACGAAGTGCGATACTACTATCTATAAAAGAAGGGATTATAGCCATCGATCAAAATGGTTTTATTACGATGATGAACACGTCAGCAGAAGAGATGCTACATGTAAATGGTGATTATATGCAACAACACATTTCAAAAGTGTTACCGGATTTTAATATGGAAAGAGTGCTAGAAAACGATCAAGAAATCGCGTTTCAAGATAAAGTGTTTATTTTAAATAGGACACCGATACTTGAAAATAATAATACGGTAGGCGTTGTATGTAGTTTTAGAGATAAAACGGAATTACAAAACTTAGTGAATACAATATCTGAGGTAAGAAAGTATTCCGAGGATTTACGCGCTCAAACGCATGAATTTACAAATAAACTTTTTGTCTTATCGGGATTACTTCAGCTAGGACATTACAAAGAAGCGATTGAATTTATCCAACAAGAATCTAATATTCATCAAAGCCAAAACCATATTTTATTCCATCAAATTCATGATGCGAAAGTACAAGCTATTTTATTAGGAAAAATCGGAACAGCGTCTGAGAAGAAAATTGATTTTCATATTGAAGGTGATAGTGCGCTTCATCCGTTACCAGAGCATATAAAAGTTTCGCACCTTATTACGATACTTGGAAACATAATCGACAATGCGTTTGATGCGGTGAGTGAACGAGAGGAAAAGAGTGTTTCCTTTTTCGTTACGGATATTGGACACGACATTGTGTTTGAAGTGATAGATAGCGGGATCGGGATACCAGCAGAAAAAATAAGTACCATTTTTCAAAAAGGGTTTTCAACGAAAGGAAACAATCGTGGCTACGGACTAGCAAACGTGAAAGAAATGGTAGATCTACTAGGGGGAACAATTGAAATTCAAAACGAGAAAAATGGGGGAGCTATTTTTACAATTTACCTTCCGAAAACATTGAGAGAAAGTACATGACAAACAGGGGGATGGGCATATGTTGAAGGTTGCAATTGCAGAAGATGATTTCCGCGTCGCGCAAATTCAGGAAGAGTTTTTATCAAAAATAAAAGACGTAAAAGTGATCGGAAAAGCATTGAACGCGAAAGAAACGATGGAATTACTACAAAGGGAAGAAATCGATTTACTTCTATTAGATAATTATTTACCAGACGGAATCGGTACGGACTTATTGCCGAAAATCCATGCTGATTTTCCGAACGTTGACGTCATTATGGTTACAGCGGCAAATGAAAACCATATGCTAGAAAAAGCAATCCGAAATGGCGTAAGCAACTACCTTATAAAACCGGTCACGTTAGAAAAATTCGTTCGCACAATTGAAGACTATAAAAGAAAGAAGCAATTATTACATAGTAACAATGAAGTGAATCAAGCGCTCATCGATAACTTCTTCGGCACTTCGCAAACACAAGACATAAAAAACTTACCGACCGGTGTGGATCCGTTAACACTGCAAAAAGTGAAAGGGATTATAAAAGGATTCGAAGAGGGGATTACAATAGAAGAAATGGGAGAACAAATGGGGGCCTCCAGAACAACCGCAAGAAGATATTTAGAATACTTAGTAGCGACAAATGAATGCACAGTAGAGTACACATACGGCATTATCGGACGACCAGAACGAAAGTACCGAATAGGACGAGGACTATGAAAAAACGATTATTACTATGTATATGGATCATGACAGGAGTAATAGTTGGTTGTTCTTCGGAAAAAACTCAAACGAATACAGTAAACATAGACAAAGTAGAAATCGTTGCGCCAAACGTTCAAGGAGCAGGGTGGGACTTAACAGCAAGAGCGATGCAAAAAACGCTCACAGCAGAAAAAATCTTCACAAAACCAATAACTGTCACAAACAAAGTAGGTGGCAGCGGTGACGTCGGATGGAAATATACGAAACAAAAAGGTGGTCACGTACTGGCGATTAACTCAAGCTTACTCATAACGAACAACCTACTAGGCCACAGTAAACTAACATATAAAGACTTCACACCGCTCGCAACATTAGCATCGGACTGGGAAGTTGTTGTCGTATCAAAAGAATCAAACATAGAAAACGCAAACGAACTAATGAAACAACTAAAACAAAACAAAAAAAACTTCAAAATCGGCGTTGCTCCAGGTCTAGGAAACGACGATCACCTATCCTTCGTACAAGTAAGCAAAGCATTCGGCATAAACCCTGCCGAACTACAATTTTTCGTCTACGAAAACAAAGAAAAAATCATAAACGCCCTAACGAACAAACAAATAGACGCCGCAACCATGACCCTATCCGAAGCCGAAAAACAATACAAAGCCGGCAAAATAAAAATACTAGCCGTATCCGCACCAAAACGACTAGACCGACTATCAGAAATCCCAACATGGAAAGAACAAGGAATCGACGTCATCTTCCAGCACTGGAAAGGAATTATGGGCCCGAAAGATATGACGGAGGAAGAGGTTGCTTATTGGGATGGTGTTATTAGGAAGATGGTTGAGAGTGATAGTTGGAAGGGGATTTTGAGGGAGCGGGGTTGGAATTCTTATTATAAGGATAGTGGGGAGACGAGGGGGTTTTTGGAGGAGAGTAGTGGGTGGTATGGAGGGATGGTTAAGTTTAGTGATTAATGCATGTTTATTTGTAAGAAATAGGATATGTGACATAAATGATGCCACATTATAAGTTATAATTTACTTATAACAATTTATTAAAATGATTATTTAGGAGAATTAATTCACAAATTTATAAACGGCGGTGTGAGGAATGGATTATAATTTTGAGATTTTATCATTGTTAGATAATTCAATTGAGTTTGAGAAGCTACATAGTAAGTTTAATCGTTTTAACCCTTTTAAAATATTGAAGGTGGATAAATTTGAGATTAGGCATTCTAATATGATTGCTTGGTTACTTGATCCTACGGAGAATCATCATTTAAGTTCTATGTTTGTAAATAAGATCCTTTCTAGAACGTTTGTAAAAGCGGAGAATGAGGAGTTAATTGGACAATATAATTTTATTAAATTACATAAGCAGTCTCTTCAAGATTTGGAAGTGTTTCGCGAAGTACAAACGAAAAATAATAAACGAATTGATATTTTGGCAATATCAGAGGCGCAAAAGGTTGTTATTTTGATTGAAAATAAATATAAGTCATCTGAATCGGATGGACAATTACAAAATTACATAGATTTTGTTAGCGGAAAATATGCAGGGTATACGATCATTCCAATCTTTTTAAGTTTAGATGGTAGTGCGCCGAGTCATGAGTCGTATCTTACTTTAGATTATGGAGATATATTAAATATACTAAAAGGGCAATTAGATATTTATAGTGAGTATACGTCTAGTACGATAAAAGATTTTCTTTCCTACTATATTGATATATTAGAGGGGGAACTTGTTCGTGATGAGGAAGACATTGAACTAGCGTTAACAGTGTATAAGAGCCATAAGGCCGCTGTTGATTTTCTATGCTTAAATGGTAACGGAAAAGTAGTTGGAAAGTTTGTTAATAAAGAGTTGTTAAGTGCTGTGAAGAAGTTGAACGCTGAAGAAAAGGAAGATCTTCGCAAAATTTATAAGAAGTATGCTGAAACGCTTCATTTTATACATGGAGCTGGCAATAGCGTGATGAGAGAGGTATTTTTACAATTTGTAGAGAAAAATCAAATACCGGAAGATTGTTACCATGAACATATTCGCATTCCATCTTTCATTTTTGAAGAATGGAAACAACTTGATGAGATTGTTGGAGTCCCTAATCATGAGTGGTGGCTAAACAATGCTCTTATAACTTGGTTTGAGAGAAAAGCAGATGGGCGTATGAAACTTATCGTTGAAGTTGGGCCGTTGGAATACAAGCAGAGATTAAAGTTATTATGCAAGTTAGAGGAAAATGGAATTACTATTAAAGAAAAATCAAAAGAAGCTGGATCCATGTATACAAGAATTTATGCTGGATATGAAAATATAAGTGATTGGGCAGATCAAGATGAAATTCTCCGTGTGATGAATGATATGTATAACAATGCTGATTTTAATCAAGTGGTGGCAGCTATAGGCGATACTATAAAAGGGCTTGTATACGGAGAAGAAGATTCTTCTTCTTCTGAATTTGTTGCGGTAGAGAGTAGCCAAACAGACGCGGATACTTTAGCTAATGCTTTTCAATTATTCATCTATGAACAAAAGTTCCAAGAAGGTTTTTACAATATTCATCACCGACTACCATCATTTATTATGCCGGGGTTTCGCAAACTAGAAGAACAATTTGGAACACCGAAATGGAATTGGTGGTTAAATAACTGTGCAATTATGTGGTTTGAACGCTTGAAGGATAATAGGTTGAAACTGACGCTAGAAATTGGACCACTAGAATCACAAAAGAGATTAGCGCTATTAACAAGGCTTGAAAGTAAGGGGAGAAAAATAAGCGCGGCAGCGAAAAGGCCAGAAGCTTCGTATACAAGAATTTACACAAATACAAGTAGTATAAGTAATTGGTCAGATGAAGACATCGTTATACAGGCTATGAACGAGTTATTTAATGATGCGGACTGTCAAAATGTTATTCAAATGTTAATAGACATTGCTAAAGAGGAAGTTCATATTTAAAAGCAATGCCAAGTGCAGAGGAATGTACTTGGCATTTGTTTTAATGTAATAAAGGAGATTAGTCATTAATGAAATTAGCAAAAACAGAGATACAACAATTTATTTTAAAGCAATTGGAGCTTTGTGAGTTGAAAGAAATAAATGTCGAATTCGCAGTTCGAGGGCTAGATTTTGATCCGAACATGTTTATTCGTGCAGGAGAGAAGGGCTTAGAAATAGGGTTTTATAGATTAGTATGGAATAGTCCTGCCGTACCAGATATGATACGGTTTACGCATCATATATTATTATGGGAACATTTAGAGAAGTTAAGTGACAGTGAGAAAGCGGTAGAAATGAAAGAGAGTATTCGTATGGTGGCTGATTTTAGAAAAAGGCAGTATCAGCAGTGTCAGTTTTGTAATACAAAGACTTTGCCAGAACATCTTTTTGAAGATGGTGTATGTCAGGGATGTGCTAGTGAACATTTTGGGGTAATATATTGATTTTTTAGAAGTAATTATAGAAATAATTTAAAAGATAGTTCTATTCTTTTATACTTAAATGAGGATGGATGAATAGAAACGAGGAATTATATGAGCAAATTAAGTAACTGTCTATACATGATTGAGCTCCTGCATGCGAGAGGGAAAATGAGAATTAGTGAATTGGCAGAGTTATTAGAAGTAAAAGAGCGAATGGTCCGCATTTATCGTGATGATATTGAAATGGCAGGTATTAAAATTGAAACAACGAAAGGCAGATACGGTGGCTACTCCCTTTCAAGTACATCGTTATTTCCTATTAAAAATATGTCCCAACAAGAGCTAGATGCGTTAACGTTCTCTATTCAAAAACTAGTTTCAAAAGGTAATGACATTTATTCACGGGACGCACAAGTAGCATTAGATAAATTGAATGCCGTTCGGAAAGTGGAAACGAATAAAGACCGTCACATATACTTTGTGCAAAGATCGAAGCCAAACTATGCATTTTCGAATGAAAATCAAAAATATGTACAACTACAAGAAGCGTTATTTACAAGAAGCAAGGTGAAAATTCAATATGAGAAACGGTCTGGTGAAAGATCAGAACGAATTATCGATCCGTACGGCTTTGTACACTATAACGAATTCTTTTATTGCCTAGCCCTGTGTAATGATAAAAAGGAAAAACGTATGTTTAAACTATCTCGAATAAAAGATATTAAAACTTTGTATGATACATATAAAATACCCGCTGATTTTGATATTCGAGAAGAATTTCCGAAATTCGGCATTATGAAAGAACCGTTAGAAGTAGAGCTACTCATCTATCCGCCATTCGCCGTATCCGTACCAGAATCCATTTGGGGAGAGAATCAAAAGATAGAACATAATGATGATGGTAGCATCCTTTTCCGTGCGACGATGAGCGGGAAAGAGTCGATTAAGAAGTGGATTTTGGGGATGGGTGCTTCGGTTAGGGTGTTGGAGCCTAAGGGCTTGAGGGAAGAGGTTGTTGAGGAGGGTAGGAAGTTGTTGGAGATGTATGGTTGATTGTAAATGAATGGATAGGATATACGAATTAAAATTGAAAGTGACGTTATAAGTACCGGTTTTAGTGTTACCATAAATATATATTAAGATTTATATATAATTTTACAAATCTTTTATAAAATATAGATAGTAATTGGGAGTATGATTGTATATTTGGATATTTTATGTAATTTACATACGATTATTAATTAATTATAAAAGAATATGATAAAATATTATTAAAATACTAATAAGATGGCGTGAGGGATAGTAAATATGTCTGAAGAAAAATATTTTTTAAGTTTTATAGAGCATATTAATCAAGTTGCAGCGGTTAATGCGAAAAAAATGGAAGAGTTAATATATGAAGACCCAGCAAGTGCAATTGTGAAGGCTAGGTTATTTGCTGAAGCAATATTGAATGAGGTGTTCACCCAAGAAGAAATAAAGGTACCTTATATTTCTTCTCTTTATGATAAAATTTCCTACCTTGCAAAAGAAGGTTATATAACAGCGGAAGTACAAAGGGAGTTTGATACAGTTCGTTTGACGGGGAATAAGGCAGCACATGATGGTTCGTTTAATGACATTACTGCAGCTTTTAAATTGCATAAGGTCATGCATAATATTGCCGTTTGGTTATATGAAGTATATTCACCAGAACAATTGAAAATACCTGCGTATGAGCATCCGAGACCAGTACAAAGTACTGAGGTGGACATACAAGAAATCGTGAAAGCACAATTTATGCAGTTAATGGGTGCTACTTATAAGGAAGAAAATAAAAAAGAAGAGGCTATTATTAATGAAGATTTAGTGGGCGAGAGTGTCTTTTGTAAAGACCTTCCTGAGGGAGGAAGTTATTTATTAAGAGAGCTAAAAAGGTTACAAGATTCATCACAAGAGGCTATTGAAAACGCAAATGCATTTAGTCAATTTAAAAAATATATGCACGTGGAGAGAAAAATCCAAACTGATTTAGAGCGTATTTTGGTGAAAAATAAGGAACTTAACTCGTCTAGCTTAATTCTCCTTTGTGGTAGTGTTGGAGATGGGAAATCTCATTTATTAGCGTACTTAAATGAAAATAAGCGAGAATTACTAGAAGGATATGAAATTTTTAATGATGCTACGGAAAGCTTTTCTCCTAACAAAAATGCAATGGAGACTTTAGAAGAAATACTCCAAGGTTTCTCAGATCAATTGATCGGTCAGTCAAATAAAAAAGTTATTTTAGCGATTAATATGGGAGTTCTTCATAACTTTATTACATTAGAGCATCAGGAGTTTACTTATACAGCTCTGACTGAATTTGTTAAAAAAAGTGGACTGTTTTCAACAAATATTACAACTTGTTATAGTGAGGACTATTTCGACCTAATTAGTTTTGGAGATTATCACTCATATGAATTAACAGAAAAAGGACCACAATCAAACTTCTTTTTAACACTATTAAATAAAGTATTTAGTCAGGAAAAAAATAACCCTTTTTATTTGGCGTATCAAGAGGATATGAAAAATAATGTTCGTACAATGATTCATGAAAATTATGAATTTATTCAAGAGGCTAATGTACAAAAGCAAATTATTAATTTAATTATTCAAACGGTAGTAAAATTTAAATTGGTTATATCCGCGCGTGCCTTTTTGAATTTTGTTGCTGATATTATTATTCCAGACAATCTGGAAGTAATGAAGGAGCTTCCAGAGTTTGAAGTGTTAGAACATGCAGTTCCTAATCTAATGTTCAAAAGAAAAGAGCGATCTCCAATCTTAAAATCTTTACATGAATTAGATCCGGTGCATAGAAGATCTTCTTATATTGATCAAATTATTATTGATTTAAGTACCTTAAATCAATGGGATACTATATTAAATCGTTGCGTGCCATCAGAAAGGGCAATGGCTTGGTTTACTCCTTTTATAGTTGAAGAAAAAATAGAAGGATCATCTTTTATTGAATTCTCAGAGACTGTTATTCGAACGGCATATTTAATGGATGAGAATTTCTCTCGAAAAATAGAAGATGATACGTATCATAAATATGTAAAAAAATTGTTTGACTTTAATTCAGGAAATAAAAAAGAAATTAAACTATTTTATGAAGAAATAAAAGATGCGCTATTTAAATGGAAGGGAAGCCCTAAAAAAGGCTATATTTATTTAAATAAATCAAATAATAGGTATAGATTAGCCCAATTGCTTAATTTAAAACCCTTAACTGATCACCTGAAGTCAAATCCAAAAGCTGTATTGGAGTCCTTTAAGGCATCTATATTATTAGCTTATCATAATGGTAATAGGCAGGAGAGTATTCTATTGGAAATTGACTATCAATTATATTGCTTGTTAGTAAAGGTTCGTCAAGGTTATTGTCCTAATAAGAAAGATGAAGAAGACGCAATTAAATTTACAGAGTTTGTTGAGAAAATTATGAGATTTGGTGAGAAAAAGACGGAGTTATTAATCCATTTTCCAAACGATGCTCGTTTTTATAAACTAACTCGAGATGATTATGATGAGTTTGATGCTTTTGTATTTGAAAAGGAGTAGTTAATAATGAAGACAATATTAAAGATAAATGTTCTGGAAGAGTTATTGCGTAAGTATAAAAGGCATCATGTTGGAAATGTTGTTGACATATTCCCGTTCAATTCAAAAGGAACCGCAATCCGTGGGAATTTTAATGAGGCTATGGGAGAATATGTTAGAAATATTTGTTGTTTGCAATTAATAGACCAAAAAGATACTAGGTCAGAAATGTTGTTTTCTTCCTCGTCTTTAGTTGATCAGGTTATGGAAAAGATAGAATATGATGAAGAGGCTGCATATGATTTAGAGCGTTTTTTAAAACAATATTTATTTGGTCATGACAATAAAATTAGACCGATTCATCCATATTTATTTAATTACATGCCGAAATCAGAGGGGAAAGGCTTGTCTCAATACTCTCAATTTATAAAAGATATACTAATTTCTGATAGAACTAGTGTTAGTTTTATATTTAATAACAAAGAGTCGGAGGATATTTTAACGGAGTTAATACTAAGTAATTTAGAGGTTTCCACTAAGGAAGAAATTATGGAATACCAGGTTTTAATGGGAAACATAGCAACTTTATATCAAGAGGATTTATTATTTTTAAGTAAATATAAAGATTACTTTTTGAAGTCATTTGTATTGCTTACACATTTCTATACTTTCACGTATTTATGCCAATTGGTTGTGAAATTTGGGCAATTCGATGTAGCTAACTATTCTGAAGCAACACCGCTATATTATGCTTTAGAGTGGGAATCCATTAATAAAAGAAGAAAAGCAGCAGATGAAATAGAGGGTTTTAAAAGAATTAAGACGAAAGCACCTGATTTATTTGTGCATTTACATACAATGTCTCAACTTAGTTGTCACGAGTTGCAAGATACTGATCAAGATAAGAAATTAAGATTTATGACTTATACTGAACTTAAAGAATTGATGAATGAAAAAGGAGAAGATAATGCAGAACAATTTCTACTAGATATTAAAGAGTGGATTGCTAAATATAGTGCAATAGAAGAAGTTTCGAAAGGTAATGTGACACAGAAAGAAGAGCCTCAGAATTTATCACAGGCTTTTAATACATTGTTTAAGTGTTTAAAAGAGGGAATGAGTACAAAGACTTGTGAAGAGTTTGGAGCAAATGTTGAAGATCTAGGTGCAGGTGTCTTCTTAAAAAATAGAGGTAGTATCGGGGCTGTTTTTAATATGAGCCATGAAATGTTACTACTTTTAACTGCTGTATGTGTTAAAGAAGAGAGAATGCCGTTAAATTGTTTATTTGAGGAATTTTCTAAACGAGGTGTGTCTTTTGATAACCACTCTCGTAAGTTAATTATTGAACTATTTGATTCGCATAATATTTTAGACAAAAAAAGTGATAGTGGTGATGCACAGTATGTCAAACGAATTTTATAATTATATATGTGAGTTGTTATTGGTTGATTTTAAAAATCGCTCAATAAAAGCCGGGGATAGGTTTTATTTACAACTGGATAAAGTAGAGGACGTAGAGAATTTAGTAGAAGCATTACAAGAGCAGGAAAATGTTAAACAATTTGTTTATAAGCATGAAAAAGGCGAACCGTATAAAACATTTTCAGTTGAAATAAAAAATGTTCAACTTGTTATTGCTTATACAAGTGAAAATGTGAAACCAGATTTCTTAGTTACTTTACGAAATCAAGTTGGTGAACAAAAAGGTGTGTGGAAAGATACAGCTTTATTGAGTATAGTTTCAGAGCAATTGGATTCAATTCAGGGAGGGAGTAGTGATCTTCAAAAGGATGGAATGCCGTTGCATCCTAATTCTATAGTAAAGGGATTAAAGCAAGAGATTGAAAGTAGTACACTTGATAAAACTGCTTGCAATATCCTTATAGAAAATATGAATATGATCAAGCGAGAACTAGCGTATCAACAAATAACTTTCTTTGAATTTGAAGAGATTTTTTCTGTTCTTGCAAAAGGTACGATAGAGGATCATGACTATCAAAAATTTTCTATGTTTAAAGATGAAGACTTGTCTACTTTCACAGGTAATAAACAAAAAGAACGTTTAAGTAAAAATAGGGAACTATACGAATTTGTTAGAAAAATACATGATTTTGGATTAGGAGCAGAAGAATTAGAAAAAAAGTTTTCTCCAGAAGGTGCTAATCAGTTAAATCATGAAGAGTGGAAGAAGATGAAGTTTTCTAATGTTTATAAGTTTTACGAAGATTACTTAAATCGTCAGCGGCAGGTATCGATTTCTTTGAAAAATTTATCAATTAAGGAAGGACTAAAATTTTGGGATAAACCGCAAAAAGAGACTGCCGCAGGTGAAAGAAAAAGGCATATAATTATATTTAATTCGGAAGGTAAAGAGGAAATTAATATCAATGCTGCATTTTTAATTAAGGGTGGCGATGTTAAAAGCTTATCAAATAAATTTGTAGTGGTCCCTAGGGCTTTTCAAAAAGATGTAGAGGTGACTGTCGGAAGAACAAATCTTAATGTGGCTATTAAAGTCGCAAATAATAAGGCGACATTTACCAGATTGGCTTATAAGCATGATAAAAAGTCTACTTTAGGGGCAGAATTATTTATTGTTATATTACCAGTAGAATCAAATGTTTTAGAATCCTTTAAAACGGCGTACTCAATTGCTCCTACTAAGAGTTTGATTGAGTTAAAATATGGAGAAGAAGAACTTACATTTGGCCAGGGATATAACAAACAAATAATAGAGGTATATGAAGAGAATAGTATTTTTGATTTTGATTTTGATGATCAGCTGGTTATTTTACCTCAACCTGAAGCTTTTAATGATGCAGAAGAAATGACAATGAATATTCGTTTACTTAAGAACGAAGTGGTCATTCCAATTATATTGAAAAATGAGTTGCCGGAATCTACCCCGATTAATGGAGAGCGAATTTGGAAATTAAAGCGTGAGCAGCAAAGAGATTTTGAATGGATAAATAACCGTTTGCGTTTTGGGAACAGAGAATTTTATTTAAGCCCAGAATATAAAAATTTATTCGAATGGGAGTACCAATGGATTGAGAATGGATTTAAGTGTGCTGTAGTAGAATCTGATGCATTAGTCCCTGAAGAGGTGTCTATTAGTGATGAACTAAGAGAAGCTTATAGTAGATTTTTAACTTACTTTAAAAGTAAAAAAGGTATACCAAGTTTATGTTATTACAGTGATGAGCTAGTTAAAAGAGCAGAAGAATATTTGAATGCTTTTATACAAGAGATTAAAGGTTTTGAAGAAGGTCATGAAGCGGGCAAGCGCGGACGGGATTTATTTAAGTTAGGGACAGTGATGGGGAATAATGTAATTAAATTCACACCGTTCCATCCAGTTATGGTCGCTTTTCAATTAAAAATGAATAATTTACTTTCAAATGAAGAAGTAGATAATAGTATTTTACAACGATTAAAGCCAGATGGACTAGTTCCATATATTTATAACGATCGAGATCAATTATATAGACCGGATAATCAGAATATCGCATTAGAGTGGATGGACTTTAAACCAGTTAATCAGGTGTCAGTATCGGATGCGAATCAATATTTAGCAAAAGTAATTGAGGATAAAATTCAGCAGTTTGAAGGACATTTTGGTTATTTATTTAGTGAGTACTCTAAGGCACCGCTGCAAATTAATTTAATCAATATTGAAAACGATCATGAAACTTTTAGAGGTATCGTAAATTGGATGCTTGAAAGAATTAGATCAAAAGGGCCTGAAGGTTTAAAAGCTGTTGAAGTTACGCTTTATAAAGAAGAAGGCCAGGACAGTGCATTTGATAATTTCTCAAGAATAGAATCGGTAGAGGAGTTTCAAACAAAATTTAATATTAATTTAGGCGCAAAACAGCAGCATGAACCCCAGGATATATTGCGATTCATTCGTGAAAAGCTATTTTATTATAAAAAAGAAATGGGCGAAGAATATAAGTATGCTCATATTTCTTTCTATAAAATGCAAGCGCAAGAGCGATATGCATTACAATCTATGGATGAAATGTTATCAGGTTTAGCAATTGATGGGTTATACACTACAGTACCTTCAATGAAGAGTAATGAAAACTATAAGAGTGGTTTCGGTGTTAAAGCATATGCTGTAGAGGAAGAGAATCTTTTAACTCAAACAACGTATTATTTTAATGAATTATGCGCAAACCTTCATAATGGCGGAAATAATACGTATCGAAAAGGTGAAGCGATTTTCTCTAGAACAACGAGTGCAGATGAAAAAACTCTAGAAGATATTTTTAAATCTTCTTATTGGGTAACGTTTGTAGACCCAAGTTTCGATCTGGAGTTCTTTAATGATTACGAGCAAAATCTAGTTGTTATTCATTATAGTGATCAATATTCATCTTCAAGTAGATATGATGCTATTACTGTAACAGACAAATCGCAACAATATCATTTTGTTATTGAAGAATTTTTAAAGGAAAAGCAAGTAGAGAGTAAAAAAGAAAATGTAGAAAGTACTATTAAAGCATTTAATACTTTTAATGGTGAATGGTTACTTCGTGTTATTGGTAGTAAGGGCCATTACTCTAGAGAAAAGTTGAGTATCATTTCCGCCATAAAATTTTCTTTAGCTTACTTTGAGCATCGTGATATTTTATGGGTGCCGATTTCCTTAGAAGAAGTTTTAAGAGTGGCCGGTACTGTTAATTTAAAGAAAGCAGACGGGATATTTACAACTAAAAACTTAGGGAGAAATGGCGTTCATAGCGATGATTTACTTTTAATAGGTTTAGAACAAGTAGAGAATGATATAATGATGCATTTTTATCCTGTTGAAGTGAAAATTGGTGCTAATAAAAATGATGTATTAGAAAAGGCAAGAAAACAAGTTAAGCATACGAAGAAGTTAATCAATGATGCACTAACAACTAATTCTTTTGCTAGCCGTTTCTATCGTAATTTCTTTGCTCAACTTTATATTTCTAATGCTAATAAAATATTTAAAAGTAGATTCTGGGAAGAGAAAAATTATGAATTGAATAATAAAGTGGTTGAGAAGCTGCTAAAAGATCAATTTACTATTTCAAATAGAATAGAATCATCGATTGGTGAAGGAGCTATTTTATCCTTCCAGCGAGACGCTTATCATAGAAGTGCTAAACTGGATGAAGGGATTACGCTATTAAACCTTCCAGAGTTTGATGGATATAGTGGTCTTATACAACCAATGGAAGATATGAAGAATTGGATTCAAGAAACAGAAGGCGATTTTATTAAGGAAGAATTACTTTCTCATAAATATACAGGTGCCTGTAGCGAAGTAGAAAGTGCGTCATCTTTCAGCTCAGAAAAAAATGAATTAGAGGCTGATGTAGAGGTAGAAGCAAATCCTGAAATTATCGATTCTAATGAGGTTACTAAAGAGAGAATCGATAATACAATAGAAGTTCTTGAAGAAACAAAAGAAAGAGAGCCACAACAATTAGAAGAATCCCGAATTCTAATTGGGAAGGCAGAGAACTCGAATAGAAAGATTTATTGGGAGTATGGTAATAAAGGATTGGCGAATAGACATTTGTTGATCTCAGGTAAATCCGGACAAGGTAAGACATATTTCATGCAATGCTTATTATTAGAAAAATCGAAGCAAGGTATTCCAAGTATTGTTATTGACTATACAGAAGGATTTTTACCAAACCAATTAGAAGATGAATTTGTAAAAGCAATGGGTACAAAGTTAAAACAAAAGATTGTATATAGTGAGCAGCTTCCGATTAATCCGTTTCAAAAGAATGAAAGGGATATTGGAGGAATTACGCTTCCGGAATCTAATACGGATGTTGCTGAAAGAATTAAGAGTGTATTTGCTGCTGTATATAGCACATTAGGTGTGCAACAATTAAATGCGATTTATGAAGGTACTCTTAATGGGTTGGATAAGTATGGAGACGATATGAGCCTAATAAAGCTTAGAGAATGTTTAGAAGAAGATGGTTCTAGCTATGCTAAGACGGCTTTATCTCAAATAAGACCGCTTATCGATCGTAATCCATTTAGCCATGAAAATACAATAAATTGGAAAGATGTTGTAGATAGTAATGGTGAGATTTTTATTATTCAGTTGACTGGATACCCTCGAGATGTTCAATTAATGATTACAGAATTTATTTTATGGGACCTTTGGAATTATTCCGTAAGGTTTGGAAATAAAAATAATCCAATGCCTGTTATAATGGATGAAGCACAAAATCTTGATCATACGGAAAAATCACCTTCTGCACGAATTTTACAAGAAGGACGTAAATTTGGATGGTCTGCATGGTATGCAACTCAATTTTTAAAATCTCAATTGGCTACTGATGAATTAGCAAGGTTACAAAATGCTTCACAGAAGGTTTATTTTGCGCCGCCAGAACAAGAGATTTCTACAATTGCTACTAGTCTATCTAACGAATCTTCAGAGAAAAAAGAATGGGAGAATAGACTTTCAACATTGAAAAAAGGTCAATGTATTGTACATGGACCTGTGTTACAAGTAAATGGTGAATTGTCTCAACCAACTGTAACTGTGGTTGATATTATATCTTTATCTGAGAGAATATAAAAAGGAACCACTTTGGTGGTTCCTTTTGCTTTTAGTTTAATACAATAATACGGTAATCTTCTAATGAAGATAAATTATCTATTTCTTGTTTGATGATCTTTAGCCCATATTCTATATACAAAAGCATGCTTTGTGTGATTTCATCTTCATTTAAAGCAACTTGCATTTCATTAATAATTAAATGTTTAAAGAGTAAAAACTCTTTATCTTTAATAATATTATCTGGGATTGTCCATTTGGTTTTTCCGTCTTTAAAGTCATCATTTATTTGTCCTGTAGCGTTAGCAATACCTTTTGCTAACGCTATTTTTACCCCCTGTGGTCGATCAATCTCAAGTACTTCACAGAGTAGGTCAAGGGTTTCTTTACCTGTTCCTGAGAGGTTCATTCTTCTATTTGCCATAATATCACACCTTTATAAAATCAAAATACCCATCGCGGATAACTGTATATTTCTTTGATTGGTCATAATCAAGCATGTATTGCTTATATGAATGCTCTTGCATGAAATTAATATAGTCTTGGGTAATTTCTGTATCCGTAGATAAGATAATTACCTGTTCACTAAGCTCTTTATAGTAATGGTTAATTAAATGATTTCGATGATAACTGTCTAAGCGTCCTAGTGGTGTATCGATTACCATAGGAAGAGCTAAATCAGAGGCTTTTGTTAGGGCCCAAATTAGTGACGAGGAAATCATTTGCATTTCACCAGCAGATCGGTCTTGAATACTAATTTCTTGATTACGATCGTTGTACAATCTAACAGTATACGTTGAAATATCGAATTCAATTTTTCCAAATTCATCTTGTTTACGGAATAATCGACTTAACATTGAAGAAAATTCTTCGCGAATAAAGCTTGCTTTTAACTTTGTCATTTCATGTACATATGAATTCATAGTATGAATCAACTTTTTGACATAAATTAATCGTTTATTTAGAGCATCATAATCTGCACCTTGATCAGAAAGACGGGTTAGCTGGTTTACAACGGCTGTTCTTTGTTCTTTAATTTTATTTAACTTTGCAATAATTGATTTATATTTTAAGTTAAGTTCCCCTAATTTTTTAGTTAGGATATCAATACGTTCATTTTCTGCGCTAATATCAATCGTTTCAGGTGCATTTCTAATTTCAATTTCTAATGCCTCTAATTCAAGATTCAGCTTCTCAATTTTATTTATTAAATCTATAACATAACTATTATTTCTAGCAGGGAGATTTACAAGGTAGTTATAGTCTTTATTTGAAATATCGTGAATATCTACGTGATCTTCGGATATATCTTTTTCGATATTATTTTCTTTAACCCAAATTTCTCTCCCGATTTCCTTGAGTTGATTTAATTGCTCATTTGAAAGGGGAGGAGTGAATGGTTGGTTTAATAATTCATCCATAAATTTTTCATAAGGCATTAAAGAAGCGTCTTGTATCATTTTCTTTTGACGAATATCATACTCTAATTTTAATCTATTCTGTAGTACTTTAGTTTTTTCTTTTAGAATGATGTTTATAGCGTTATTGTTGAAATAGTTTTCAAATTGCTCTTTAGCTAGACGTAACTCAGTTGCTAGACCTGATTGTTTTTTTACAATAACCTCTCTTGATTTGGAGTTAGTTGTAATTTTTTCATTACGTTCATTTTTCACTTCATTGATTAGATCGTCGAATTTCTTTCGTTCAGAAGATATAAGTTCTTTTCGTTTTTCTAGATGTTGGATTTGCTCTTCGTATTCTTTTAAATTGGCATCTAAACTTTTTAGTTTATTTTGGTCAACCGCTTTGGCTAAATTCTTCTCTATGCCAGTCTTAATAGAAGAGAGGTCAGATAGTAATAATTTATAGGTTTCCATCCCAGTAATTTTGTGAATAGCTTCTTTCATTTCCTCGCTATTTTGTCGTAAAATGATGTCTTTAATTTCTTCGCCATCAAAAATGAAAAATGGTGCAGCGTGATATGGAATCATTTTATCCATAAAGCGATTAAATGTATCTATATTATCAATACGTACAGTTTTACCAATCATTGCACCAGGCTTTTTCACAGTTAAATCACGGTTTTCACTAATTAACCTTTTGTTGTGATCAAAGCCCCATTTAACTTTAAGAGTCCATTCTTCATTTTTATCCGTTTCAATAGCAAGAGTTACAGAACAATCTCTCCCACCTTCGTCAAAGAAGGTATTGTTAATAACATTAGAAAATACACGTTTATGCTCAGCAGGTGAGAATCCTCTTTTTCCGAATAAAACATATAAAATTGCTTTTAAAATTGTAGTCTTTCCAGCTCCATTTAGGCCACCTAACAAGATAATATTTTTTTCGCCTTCTTCACGTACCTCTTTTGGGATATAGAAGTCAACTTCTTGATGCCCATAATACGTTTTATAATTATCAAAAATAAGTTTTTTAAATAACATTATGTAGTCACCTTTACTTTATTTTGCATAAAAATCAATTAAATCTAGGTAATCTTTTTTTCTATGATTTTCACTCGTGTTTTCATATGAAAATTTTTCAGCAGAACGTAATAAGTCATATGCTAGTTTTGTTGATAGTTTATTTTCTTTACAAATTTTTGCTAGTAATTCTAGCTCTTGTTCTTTTAATTTATTCATTTTTACCACCTTTAATATGAGCATGAAGTATAGGAATATCTTATATATAATATTACCATATTTTAATGGGTGTTTAAAAATAGAGAAAGTTGTGATTTTAAGTAGGAAGGAGCTATTAACGTAGATATAAAATTACTAGATTAGTAGTTAGTAAGGAAATAAAGAAAACAGAAAGGGATATACCTTTCTGTTTTCTTTATAGATTATTAAAAACATCCAACTCTTCTAAACTAGTAGTAGAAGAAAGTGAGAACCTAATAGTAGAACGTAAATCATCCATAGATAATCCGATAGCTTGTAATACATGACTTGGTTTACTTGAGCTACAAGCCGATCCAGTAGACACGGCAGCTACTGGAGAAAGAGTTCTCACAAGCGTTTCGTTGTTTACACCTTTAAATATAACACTTAATATTCCAGGTATTTTATCTTGAATATCATTGTTAAACTCAATATGATTTTGAAATTTGGTTTTAAGAATATCGGCTAATTTGTTCTCTAGTTGCTCTAATTTATAAATGTTTTGTTCCAAATTAAGATATGCGATTTCTGCAGCTTTTCCCATTCCAACAATATTATGGACGGGTAGTGTGCCACTGCGTATATCAAGTTCTTGTCCGCCACCGTGAAGTAGAGGAGTAATTTGGATTGGTAATCCTAAACTATCTTTACCTATTATGGTTACCCCAACACCTTTTGGACCATGAAACTTATGAGAAGAGCAGGATAAAAAGTTTATACCGTCTATATCTGAAAGAGAGAATTGTACTTTTCCAACTACTTGTGTAGCATCTGTATGGAAGAATACTTCATTCTCTTTACAGATTTTTGCGATCTCGTTTATTTGGTTTAGAGAACCAAGTTCGTTGTTCCCCCACATAATTGAAACGAGAAGGGTTTTTTCTTGTTGAATAGCTTTAGTTAGTTCTTCCAAATTGATTCTTCCAAATTGATCTACATCAAGATATGTGACCATATAGCCATTCTCTTCTAAAAATTTGCAAGTTTCTATAATAGAAGGGTGCTCTACTTTAGAAGTAATAATGTGATTGCCTTTATCTTTATGATAATGAGTGATGCCTTTCAAAATAAAGTTATTACTTTCAGTAGCACCACTAGTAAAAATTACTTCATCAGTTTCACAGCCTAATAATTGAGCTACATGTTTTCTTGCTGTTTCGACAGCTTCTTTAGCATTTTGGGCTAATCCATAATATTTACTTGAAGGATTTCCGAATTCTTCAAGTAAATAGGGTAACATTACTTCTTTAACTTCAGGTAATAGTTGTGTTGTGGCACTATTATCAAGATAAAGCATAGGAATCACTCCTTACTGTATTTTAGCAAGTTTATTGTGAATTTCTCGTTGTTTCCAGCATGTTTATATTCGCTGTCTAATAAGTTAATTCCGCGTTCTAAGTGAGCGTTGAATAGGGTAGGGAAGTATTCAGTATCAGACACTTCACGTCCCGCATGCTGAGTGATTAAACATTTATAAATAAAATCATATTCTCCAGTTAATGTGTGGCGATTGATTTCTAATCCGCCCGCTTCTTTATCAATTGAAATCTCAGGTGAAGTTGGATCAGTTAAAGATAATCCAACTGCTAAACGAGCTAAAATGTTTGGCGTTAAATTAGTAGGAGCTTGTAATTCTTTTAGTTTATCTGATACTCTTTTAGAAATCTTTAAACGGTAGTTCATTTTTCTTGCTCCTTATTAAAGTTGAAATATTGATCTGTAACATTCACTTTTCGTAGGTCTGTATCAAATTCTAATAAATATCCATGGGATACAAAGTTTTTCAGTAAATTATAATGTTTTTCATCAACTTCAGAGTTGGTTGACAAGATTAAGACTTGTTCACCACATGCAGGGATGAAATCTACTAAAATATTATGTTTATGTGTTTGATCCAGACGGCCTAGAAGTGTATCGAATATAAATGGAACACGACGACCAGAACATTTGAACATTGCCCAAATTAATGATAGTAAGAGAATTTCTTTCTCACCTGCTGATAAGGTCTCTTTTGCCACATGATCGCGATTATTATCATATAAAGTTACTTCAAACGTGCTAGAGTCAATGCGTAAAGAAGAAATATATTGATGTTTACGCATTAGTTTATTCAGCATTTTTGTAGCCTCGATTTGTACTTGTTGTAGTTTCTTTTGATGTTGTAACATTTGAAACTCTGTACTTAATTTCATAATGCTTTGGGCAATTAAGAATGTATTCCTCGTCTTATTGCTTTGTTGTACAATATGATGTTTTGAATCAATTGTATTTTTTAGTGCTGTTAAAGTTTCTTGGCGTGTTTCTAAAATATTCAAGTTTTCTTCTACTTCTTTTTCCAACTTAAAGATTTTCTCTTGTGTTCGAGTCATATTTTCTAACATTCGTGTAAACTCATTTGTAGAATCATTAGTAGAAATTTTCTTTCTTAACTCTTGTGCTCGAAGTAAGCTTTCTCTATTTTCTTGAAGCAATTGAATATATGTGTCATGAGATTCTTTTTCAACTTGCTGTGCCGCCACTTCAAATTGTGTGCGTTGTGTTGGTGAAACCCTATGGATATACTCGACATCTGCATCATTAGGTTTAATAATATTGAAAATTTGTTTTCTTAATTCCGCTGCTAAATCATTAGGAGATGAGACTCCAGGTAAACTTTTAACTAATTCAAGGGTACGTTCCTCAGTTAGCTCTGAAGTTAATTGGTTTGCTAGTGATAGTTTTTCTTCATTTTGTAATTGATTTTTAGTAGCTAGTAACAAGTTTTTGTTTAGATAGAACGGTAAAAGAGTTTGAATAAATTCTCGGACTTTTTCAGAATTAGCTTTTCGATGTGTCTCAATTTCTAAGACTTGTCTATTGAATGTTTCTCGTTCTTCTTTAATTAAACCACCGTGTGTTTCAAAATCTTTTTTCAATAAAGAATAAGATTCTTTTGATTCTTCTATTTGTTGTTGAGCGGATTTGATTGTGTCTTCGAGATCTTTAATGTTTAAAGATTGTTCTTTTTCTTGACGCTGAAGGGTAATGATTTCACTTTCTATAGAAGAAAGGTGTTTTTGATCAATTTCTTGTTGCAAATAATTGGTTAAATCTCCTTCTAAATTTCGGAATAAATCTAAGTTGAATATAACAGTAGATAATTCTTTTAAATAAGAGGATAATTTATTTTCATTTATTATTTTTGAAATTTCTTCGCCATCAAATAAGCATAGATCAAATAATTTAGGCGGGAAATTTTCTCTCAGTCTTGATTCGAAAATATCTTTTTCAGCATCATTTAAATAATGACCATCTTTTTTTACAGTGAATTTTTCTTTTATGGCGCTGTTTAAAATGTTCCAAGATCTTTTGAATGTATAAACATGGCGTTTGTAATTTTCTACTTCACTAAAGGTAATTGTAATACTAAAAGGATTTGTCTCATCTTTACGAGCAGAAGCATTTAAATATCCATGGACGCGCTTATAGTAATCATTATTCTCTGTCTTATATCCATAACCAAAACAACCAAATAATCCTAGTTTGATGGAATTTAAAAATGTTGTTTTCCCAGCACCATTTTCTCCACCGATTAAAATTACTTTCTTTTTGGGGGAGGAGATAGACAGATCGAAGGTATTTCTTTCCGTATAAGCTCCTATGTTTTCTAATTCTAGTTGTTCAATTAACATAAATTTAACCTCACCCTACAAATGTAAGTAGTCTTGCTTTAGTACTTTTTCAATTTCGTTCATTAATCCACGACGAACTTTATAACCGGAAAAATCTTTTTCAAGTGATATAAGTTTTTTTAGTGCTTTAAAGTCTACGTTGTGTTTGCTACATAATGATTCTAAATCTGTAATTTGTTCATTATCAAATAAAGGACGATCATCATACTCCCAATTTAGGTCGTATCCCATTGCCTCTTTAAAAATGCTAGGTAAAGAATCCTCCCAATCACCATTTTCTAACCAGTAACGACGAATAACACGTAATTCTTCTTCTTTAATTAATTCAAAATCCTCTTCTTCAGGATGTTGTAAATCTCTTTGGACAATAAGAAGTCTGCGTAAAATCTCTTTTCGTGAGTTCAGTGTAAAGGGACCTAAACCAAGCTGTCCGATTTGATTATCATCAAGCTTTACTAAAATTTTTGGATCCTCAGGAGAACTTAAATCAATGTTGTTTATTGCTAAATAAGATTTTAGTTCATCCCTTTCTAAAATTGTAAATTCTTCTAATTTAATCATTTGTTTAGGGCGACTAGATTTTTTCGGAATGATTACGTATTCAGTATCATCTTTTACTTCAGTTTTTAGTGGATTAAAGTAAATTTGACCACCTTTACGGTATTTCATACGAAATGTTCTATCATCACGAATTCCAGCTAACCAATTTCTGAATTCTAATAAAGGTTTCATCCAATCTGATCCACTAAGAATGAAGCCGTTTAATGCTTTATCTTCGTTTACTACTGTACATACCCAACAACCAAAGCGACTATTTCCACATGAACCAGCACTATCTTTAGTGGTTTTATCTACAACAAGAGGGCATTCACCACTACTTGAATCTTGATAAAGCTTATTTAATTCATGGTTATCGTTCCCCCAAGGAGACGGGTTTTCTAGTAAGTAGTCCCAGACGTTATTTAAACTAAACTGTCTAATCGGTGCAAAAACATATGCATTTGTTAGGGTCGAATGGCGCATTAAATCTTTACCTTCAACAGTATGGGACTTAAGAACGTTATCACGAGTAGCACTTTCATTTTCACGTACGCCAAGGACCATAATTACTTCACCAAACGTAGAAACTTTGTCCATTACAAACGCATTTGCAGGTTCAATTTTTAAACGATCAGTACACCAGCGAAATTGTTGGTTTGGTGATGGATAGCCTTTTCCGATAATATTAGCCCAAAATGATTGTTCATATTTTGGTTTTACTTTATGTGTTTCGATAGGAAGATCACGTTTTAAAGCTTCTTCTTGGATTCGATGTAAAGTAACATTGATAGACTGAATAATTAGCGGTGTTTCTACAAGTGTATCTGATGAGATTACGTATACTTTCTTGTGTAATTGTTCTGTAGGTAATTCGCTTAAAGCTTCAAAAACAAGTTGAACGACAACTGTGGAATCTTTTCCACCACTATAACCAACAACCCAAGGGCGGTCGTCAGCACGATAAACTTTTTTTATATGATCTTTTGCTTCAGAGACAAAATCATTTTTATTATTTATTAAATCAGAAATGAGATTATTTAACATTATCATGCTCCTAACTGGAATTTCTCTTCTATCTTTTGTTCTCCTTCTGTCAAAAGAAGGCCTAATTTTTCTTTTAGTTTGTTTGCGGTTAAAGTGACAGTTTCTTTTGTCTTTTGTATACGACCATTTGTATTGAAAGCTCGTCCTAGCCAATCGGAAGTATTAGAACGACTGTAGTCGATGTCCGCTAAAAGAGAAATGTATTTTTTCCAATCTTTTGGATGATTTTCAAAAACATATTTTCCTACTAAACCAACAGATTCAATGAATACTCCATGCCCGACAATATAATGCATTCGAAGTTCACGGGGGCTTAGTTCTTTTTTGTAAACTAAATTCCATTCGACTATTGTATCACAAAGAATGTTCCAAAATTCTTTTAAGAATTGTTCTTCTTTTTTTGTAATTAAGTCACCCTTTGTCTTTCCTAATAATCGAAGGTTTGTATTAAATATGTGATTTAAGGCGAGAATCTTCGGTGAGTTTTTAGATAAGTTGACTTTTTCTTTGTCAGTATATCGAGATAGTAATTCATTTTTCTCGACAATTTCTTTTGTAACTAATGCTAACTTGTCCCTATGATCATATAAAATACCGATAGATGAAGTTGTATTAACTGCGTGTCGATTAAGATCTGAGAAAATTTGTTGGGAATTTCTTAAACCTTGATCATGATAGAACACAACTGAAATTGTTTCATGTCCTAACTCTGGTGAAAGTTTTATCGCTTCTTCGATAGCTGCTCTTCGGTGTTGTCCGTCATTAATCAGGAACTTAGAATCCAGAGAGATACGAAGTTGTCCTAAATCTTGAAATGACTGATCAGAACTGAATGGCTGGAATTCAATATCACCATCTATAGATGCTGTTAGCGATGAAAAAACATAATCATTTTGATTCTCAATGATATAATTTGTGATTTCTGGGATTCTAATTTTATTTATTATCCTTTGAGCTCGATGTTCAGCAGGGATTTCTTCCTCGTCAAATAGAAATATTTTAGGAATCAAGCGTAAAGGGCACATTACAACAAAGTACTCTTTACCACCTTGTTTTCCACGTAAAGCGGGGAAGTTATAGCTAAAACCATAATCCATTCATTACATCTCCAATCTTTACGTACGTAATTTATATTTTTTATTATAAAATAGATACAAGTGTTCGGCAAGAATAGTAACTTGATTATATGAAATTTAATATTTTCCATTAATGGTGCTTGCCCCTCCCCCAACGTCACCCCCTAACCTAAAGAAGACAAATCAAAAAGGGGGGACAAAACCAACATGAAGACCACCACAAAAGAAAAAAGAAACACCATCATCATGCTACTACTTTCAGCCGCAATAGGAATCTTTTCACCATTACTCATGTACATCACACTGGCACGAAAAAAAGAGGTGTACAAATACCATTGCCGAAAGGCGTTCAACTTTCATTTGTTAATCTTTCTTCTATTTAATATTAGTTCGCGTATTAGTGATGTTTTGTTTTGGATCGTATTTGCTTTTGAGGTAGTTCAAGTAATCTTTGTGGCGTGGAAAATAATACGTGACGAACCATATCGTTATTTCATTCGAATTCCGTTATTTAAAGAAGATAAGTATGTGGTGGAAGGAGAATAGGCGATGAAGCAAGAAGTGGAGATAAGGGGAAAGCGAATTTTTATTATGGTTGCAGTGTTGTTTATTGCGATTTATATCGTTTTAAGAAGACGAAAGTATGAGTACTTTTATGATGGTATTAGTGAATATGAAAATCGTTATAGAGGTAATGTTCCTTTTTATTACTCTTTGTGGGTTTGTTTCAATATTGTCGGCAGAATGAGATGAGTTTTTCTCATATGCTTCAGTATGTGAAAGATAAGTTATCAGAGTAGGTGATGATATGGCGTGGATGATTAGTGAGTTTGCAAGTGTTGGGGATGTTACGGTGCGGACGCTTCGTTATTATGACAAAATTAATTTATTAAAGCCGAGCGATTATACTGAAGGCGGGCATCGGTTATATACGAAAGATGACTTGTATGTGCTGCAGCAAATTCAATCGTTTAAGCATCTCGGTTTTTCGCTTGGTGAAATTCAAAATATTATATTGCAGCGTGATATAGAGACAGAAGAATTTCTAAGACAAATGCATTTTCAAAGGGAATTGCTTTTGGTAGAGCAAGAAAGAATTGCGAAGGTGCTTTCGCATATGGATGAGATGACGAAGAAGTTTCAAAAAGAAGAACGAGTGGATGTCGCTTTGTTTTCTTCGTTTCTGCAAACTTTTATATGGGAGAAAGAAAATAAGGAATGGTTAGAGGAACACTTTTCAAAAGAGAGTGTTCAAATTTTTTATAATAATAAGGAACTAAAAGAAAAGTTTGATCGGCGTTTTATGGATGTGATAGGGAAGCTGAAAAAGTATAAGGAAAAAGAGATGGATCCGAGTCATCATGACGTTCAAGTTACCTTGAAGGAATTTATCAATGTAATAGAAGAGATAACGAATTATCTTGATACACCTCAAAGTGATATAGAGGATATAATCCAAAAATCAAACCTTCCACTATCCGAATTCCCAACTCTCTTCACAACCGAAGAAGAAAACTATATAAAAGAAGCAATGAAGCAGTTTAACACCTAGTTAAACTGCTTTTCCATTATAATAGAAGAAAAACCAAACGGAGGAAACCCACATGTCAACCTACAACAAACTAATCCGAAACAAAATCCCGCAAATAATAAAATCCAACGGAAAAACACCCACAACAAGAATCCTAAACGAAGATGAATACATAGAGGAACTCTGCAAGAAAACACAAGAAGAACTAACAGAATATATCGAAGCAAAAACACAACCCGATAAACTCGAAGAACTATCCGACCTACTAGAACTAATAAACGCCCTAGCCGAACACGAAGGCACAACACTAGAAGAAATCAACAACATCCGCAAAAAGAAAGCAGAAGAAAGAGGCGGCTTCTCCAATCGAGTTTTTTTAATCGAAGTAACCGATAAATAGCCTCCTACTAAATAATAAATTACTAAGAAAAAACAAGACAAAAACAACTACACGTAGTAGCAGCTGAAAATTGGTATTTCTGTTTGGTGATAATATCAATTTTTCTTAGTATAGATGCTAGAAAAGAAGAGGATATATGATATCATCTTCATACATAATTTGAAAGAAGGACAGCAACGCTTAAATAAGTGTTGCTGTTTTATTAACTGATAAAATTTAAATAATATATCAATTTTTTTCAAAAAAACATAATTTCAGTATCGAGTAGGGTTTTAGGACTTTTTATTGATATTAACTAATATAGTATGTTCTTGATACTTTTTAAGAGAAGTGGAAAATGTTTTTGGGGGAGGAGTGGGTGAAATAGGCGATAATCCAATTTTATTAGAAATTATGTTTATTTTTCTTTGTAAATCTTTCTTTTGTACGGGAGTAAGGTGATTAACAAAGTTATGACAGCAACTATCTATTACTTTATCGAATAGACGGAGAACTTTATCAAATATATATTGATGTACGGAGAGAGTGTATTGTTGTTTTAATAATCTTGTAAAAACGATACCTTTTAGTCTTTCGTTATTTAAACTTTCATCTCCAATCATATCGTTAATACAGTCTCTTTGTAAATCCTTTGAGGATTTATTAAATTCATCAAATATGGTAAGTTTTTTTATACTTTCTACATTGTTAGCATTTATGCTACGTTTGATATAAATATCAGCTACGTATTCTTTATTTTCAGGATGTATATTTCTTAAATGATGTATTTCTGTTAATCCATGTCTTCCAGCTCCAGATTGTTCAGCTCTAATTTTCCACTGAGTATTAACATCTTGGCCATTGATATATTTTTTTACAGTATTTTTTTGTATATTACATTCCTTGGCTATGTCTGCTTCTGTATAACCGTAATCGATTAAAAAACTAATCATGCGTTCTACCTCATAACCTGTTTTTTTCTTGGATTTTAATTCAACCCGGAGACGTTTTAGAACCCTAGAGTCTTTTGAGGTGAGTTTTTCCACTTTGCATGTTACGAATGGAACATTTAAATGTTTTAAAGCCCAAAAACGACGATAACCTTCGACTAGTATAAAACAATTTGAATTTTTTTCTTCTACAATAAGTGGTTCTATTAATCCATTTTGTTTAATGCTTGTAGCAAGACTAAAATCCTCTAAATTATTCCGGAATTCATCTTCTAGTTTAATATATTCTAAAGGGATATTTTTAAATTTCAAAATAAACCACCCACTTATTTTAGGTTGTTATTAATGGATATTCAAAAGGTGATTTGTACGATTACTTAACTTATAAATTTATTGTTGCAGGTAGTACAAAGAGAGCGAATGAGTTTAAGCTACTAAAAAGAAGAACGAAGCATCCTCCAAAATAGAACTATCCTAGCCCCTCATAAGCCCCTTACAAGCCCCTACCAAGTAATAAATCACTAAGAAAAAACACAACAAAACAAAAACACCAACAAACACCGTAGTAGCAGTCAAAAAAAAATTTGAAATAACACGCCAAAAACCCGGCCATCCTCCCATATATATTATGAAGAGGTTTTCATTTTTGAACGGAGACGGGAGGAATTGGGATGGCGGTGTATCGTAATGTGCAGGTGAATTTTTGGCAGGATGATTTTGTTTTGGATTTGACGCCGGAGGAGCGGTATTTTTATGTGTATTTGTTGACTTGTTCGAAGACGACGCAGTGCGGGATTTTTCCTTTTCCGAAGCGGTTAGCTGAGATGGAGACGGGTTATAATCGGGAGACTGTTGATAAGCTTGTGCAGCGCTTTGTTGATTATGGGAAGATTCTTTATGATGCGGATACTCGGGAACTATTCGTTTTGAATTGGCTTCGTTATAATCCTGTGACGAATACGAATGTGGAGAAGTGTGTGCTCCGTGAGCTGAAGGGTGTGAAGAATAAGGAGTTTGTACATATGTTTCTTCAGAAGTGCGTAGAGGAGGAGCTGCATGTTCCGATGCTTTTAGCACATTTCGGTATGCCAGGTGATTTGGCTATGGATGATGTTGATCCGGTTTGTGAGGAGACAGAGGAAGAAGAGGTTATAGAGGAAGAAACGGGAAGTCGCGTGTTTTCTTTTTATGAGCAACATTTTGGTAGTTTGTCTCCGTTTGCGGTGGAGGAACTGAGTGCGTGGATGGATGATTTGTCAGAGGAGCTTGTGCTGAAGGCTCTTCAAATTGCGTTTGAGAATAATAAGCGGACGATTGCTTATGTGAAGGGGATTTTGAGAGGGTGGCATGGGAAAGGCTTTACGAAAGTGTGTGAGGTTGAGGCGGATACGGCTAAGTTTCGGAAGAAGGAGTCGTCTGTTAGTACGGGGGAGACGGAGGAGTTTTTGGCGAGGTGTGAGGAGTGGGAGAAGAATGCGCCATCAGAGGAAGAGTTGCAGCGCTTTTTAGCGGAGCGCGGGTGGCGTCCATGAGTATTCAAAATGTGGAAGCGGAAAAGACGGTGCTAGGTTCTCTATTGCTTGATGGAGAGCTTATTAAGGAGTGCCGTTTGACGGAGCAGTATTTTTCGATGCCGGTGCATAAGTCTATATTTCAGTTAATGTGAAAAATGGAAGAAGAGGGGCAACCGATTGATCTTGTGACGTTCATTTCTAGGATAGATCCGAAGTTTTTGGAGGGAATCGGGGGAATGGAGTATTTTATAGGGTTAATGGACGGTGTGCCTACAATTGCTAACTTCTCTTATTATGAGGGGCTTGTTCGAGGTGCCTGGAAAATGTATCAGGCAGGTGTTCTTGGGCACAAGATGGGAGAGCGTCTTATTGCGGAGAAGAGTGAGAAAATTATTGGTGAGACGATTACGGCACTTTGTGAGTTAGAGGAAAAGGATTGTGTATGTGAGTTTGATTTGAAGGATGCGCTAGTGGATTTATATGAAGAGCTTCATCAAGATGCGAAAGAGATTACTGGTATTGAGACTGGTTATACATCGCTAAATAAAATGATGTGCGGATTGCAGGAAGGTGATTTTGTCGTTCTTGGCGCGCGTCCTTCTATGGGGAAAACTGCGTTTGCGCTAAATGTTGGACTGCATGCGGCGAAGTTTGGAGCGGCGGTTGGATTATTTTCATTAGAGATGAGTAGTAAGCAATTGTTAAAAAGGATGGCGTCTTGCGTAGGTGAAGTGTCAGGAGGTAGGCTGAAAAATCCGAAGCACCGTTTTGCGATGGAAGATTGGGAAAGGGTGAGTAAGGCGTTTGCGGAGATTGGTGAATTACCGCTTGAGATTTACGATAACGCAGGCATTTCGGTGCAAGATATTTGGATGCAAACTCGTAAGTTAAAGAGGAAGCACGGTGATAAAAAGATTTTAATTATTGTAGATTACTTGCAGCTTATTACGGGCGATCCGAAGCATAAAGGCAATCGATTTCAAGAGATTAGTGAAATTTCTCGTAAGCTTAAGGTATTAGCACGTGAATTAAATGTTTGTGTAGTGGCGTTGTCGCAATTATCTCGTTCGGTAGAAGCACGGCAAGATAAGCGCCCTCTTTTATCTGATTTAAGAGAGACAGGACAAATTGAGCAAGATGCGGATGTGATTATGCTTATGTATCGCGAGGATTATTACGATAAGGAAACGAAGCAGAAAGAGATGACAGAGATTCATGTGGCGAAGCATCGGAATGGGCCTGTGGGGAGTTTTAAGCTGAGGTTTTTGAAGGAGTTTGGGCGGTTTGTGGAGGGGAAGGAGTAAATAGAAAATTATTGAATCGGGAAAGAAGATCATCCGCATCCAATTTGTGTTGGGTGCTTTATTTGTTTTTTATTTAGTAACTAATAGGATAAGAAAGAGTATGACATTAAAAAGTATTAAATTAATTTAGGAAAGTAAAGGTATTTGAGTTCCGAAAAAATTTTTTATAAGGGGAACTGGAAATAATAGTCTAATAAGAAAAAATAGAATAAAATGGAACAGAGGTAAAATAGAGAGTGTGGGGATGAGAAATGAGTTCATTTGCTTATGAATTAGAAAAACTTTTGGATGAGATGGTAGATGCACATTTGACGGATCGCGAAATTATCCAAAATTACGGAAAAGATGAAGAAGCTATTGCTCGAGAAATGAAGAATTACCATGATAGCCTTATGGAGACTTGTAGGAATAATGATTTGCCCCTTAATAATAAAATGAATTTCATTTTAGCTCTTTGTAGTAAATTAGAATATAAAGAAGAGTTATTGTTAGTTCTGTTCAATTTTATTCAAAATGACGATTATATTTTTGAAATTAAGGATAATAAGATTCGGCCTAAAAGTAGAAGTAGTTGGGCAAATTATATTCAACTCAAAAATAGAATAGATGAATTTGAGGAGAAATGGAATTTTATCTGTAACGCTGAAAAAAGTTACGATACATTAAAAAAATTAGTATGCAAGAAGGAAAATAAATCTGGTGAACAAATATCAAATGTTGATAAGAAAACACTGGCCGATTTATATTATGAGAACGTCCAACAAGAGAAAATAATAGATGAAAATATAGAATATATACATTATTTCTGTACTCAAAACGATGAGAGAAAAAAGATATATCCGTATCTTATGTTTAGAATAATGATAAATTATAGAAAGAAAATATGTAAGAATTATTCCGAAGAAATGAAAAATCCTAATTTTATAAATCCTGAAAGTTTGTTTATATATCAAAATTATAATATTGAAGAAGATAATGGGAAAAATTTTAAACAACATAGCAAGTATATAAATTTATTCTTCAGACTTTGTGAAGAGTTTTCTCATGTTGCAGATGTTGAGCTGTGTAAATACCAATTTGAAAAACTGTTGAACTTGAATAGATGGGGAATTGAACAGAAGGAGGAACGAGTTTTTTCTCATAGTATTTACTCTTTAGTGAAAGGTAGAAGTGGTTTTTTATATTGGGGAGAAAATAATTTTGATGGTGACATAATCGATCATATAAGTGATGAAGAATTAACGGCGATACAAGTAGAATTAATTCTGTACTTTGATGAAAATGAATTCTTTGTAACTGAATATATGGAAAAAATGAAATTAGGAAGAAAATATGGCTTGAATTATATAGAAAATGTTGCAATTCATATAAGAAATATAATTGATGTAGATGAAAGTTTGGAAATAGAAGTATTAGAGTTTCTAATAGAATGTGAGTTGCGCGATAGAGTAGATGAAAAAGTTGAAACATATATAACGAGATTTATGGAGGAAGTGCGATGAATATTCAAGAATTGAAACAGATTGAAGAGATTTCAAAAAATCTAGGGTTACAAGAAATTCAATCAAATATTAATAAGGTTATAAACATAGTAGAAGAGAAAGGTGTAAAGCCAGTAATTATAAATACGGGATTGTTAAAAGCGGGAAAAAGTTCTTTATTTAATGCTTTATGTGATAAAGAGGAATTTAATAGTGGTGTTATTAGGACAACAACAGTTAATAAAAAGGTTGAACTGCCAGATTATGTTCTTGTTGATACACCTGGGTTAAATGCTAATGAAGAAGATACAAATGAAGCATTTGAAGGATACAAAAATGCAGATGTAATTATCTTTGTTCATAATATTGAGGATGGAGAATTAAGTCGAGTAGAATGTGACGCCATTCATGAAATTTCTAGTATATTTCAAGGTACAGAAGGGTTTTTAAATTCTTCTATTTTAGTTTTATCTCATGCTGATCAAGTTGAGGAGGCCACGATTAATAAAATAAAATCGGTGATACAGAATCAATGTGAAAAAATATTTGAAGGTCAATTTGCTCATATAATCTCTGTTAATTCAATTGGTTATTTAAGAGGGGTGTCTGAGGAGAAGCAATTATTAGTTAAGGCAAGCAATGTTTTATGCTTGAAAGAAATATTAATAAAAGAAGTAAATAAAGAAAAGAAGCAAACATATTTTAAACAATCTGTAAAAAAATCGTTAGAGAAAGTGATGGGAAAGGTCACGATAGAATTGCAAGGAGCTCAGGAGAGGAAAGTGGAGATAGATAGTATAGTGAATCAAATATATGCGATGGAAAAAGTGAAAAAAGAAATACTTGGAAAAGTAAAATATACCATCAACGGGTTGCAAGATGAAAAAGTAGTTAGAAGTAATTTTTTAACTCCTTATTTTTCATATGAAGACAGCTCGTATTGTGAAAATTATGATTCTAAATATAGAGCAAAAGAGGAAGCTCAAAAAGCGTGTGAAAAGGCAATAAAAAATGCAGCTTCTGCAGCAAGAGAAAGGGCTTTAGGATTGGTTGCGGACTATCAAAATTTTATTGCTCCTGACGGAAAAATAAACTCTGTAAAGATGGAGTTGTATAAAACATACAACGAATTAAAAGAAATATATTACAGTGTGATAAAAAATGCAGATAATATACCTGTACTTGAACTGAGTTTAAAAAAAGATGGAGAAATTGATAGATTAAAAAGTAGTGTTGAAGAGGCATATCGCCGGGCAAAAATAATACGACAGGATTTCTTCCATTCAGCAAAACATTATTTAACTAGTTATTCAAGTAATATGTGGATTGAAGAGAGTACGACATATAAAGAGGTTAGAGGGATTTTTGGAGGAACTAAATATAAAGATGTTAATTGTTATAATTGGGAAATTAAAGGCGCTATTGATGATGTGAGAAGTCATGCTAAAGAGATGGTAGAAGATGTGGAAATCTATGCTTATGATGAAGTGAATGAATTATATAAATGTTATATTGCTGATTTTATTAGTCAGTTTAATGATGTTTATCCATTTTTCAAAAAGCAAATTGATCATCAAATTGCTCAAATGAAAAAATGTGTTACTGATAGCGAAATGTTGGAAGAAAGAATAACATCTTTAAAAATAATAAACGAAGAATTTGAAGGTATGCATATATGAATTTAGAAATTGTAAATATAATCAATGAATTTCAAACAAATGTAGAATTGGCAGGAGAGAAATTAAACCAATTTTCAAAACGTATTCATCAAAAAGATCAAAACATACATACAATTATTCAAGACTTTCATCATTTTTTTAGTGATATAGAAATAAATGAGAAAAATAATGAATTTATTGGTCAGTTACATGAAGCACTACAGCAATACAAAGAGAGAAGTGAGACGTGGTTGCAAGTTGTTAAATCACATATCGATGGTCAAGAATTCATTAATCAATTCGAAAAGTCGGTGTTATTTGTTGTTTTCGGAAACGTCAATGTAGGAAAAAGTTCAATTGGAAATTTTATTGCTGGTAGTACAAAGGAAGTTTCGGATTACTACAAGCAAATACCACCATTTTTTGTATATGATTTTGCAGGTGGAGTTAATTCAAAAGAGCCTGTACAGCTACCGAATAATCGTTTTAAAGAAAATGCTACGGAAGAAACAACTACTATACAGTATTATACATTGAATGAAGGATTGACATGGGTAGATTCACCTGGAATTCATTCTATTAATGGAGAAAATGAAGATTTGGCAAAACGATATGTTGAATATGCTGATTTAGTATTATTTGTTATGTCATCATCATCTCCAGCTAAATATGATGAGTTCGTAGAAATGAGTAGATTGATGAATAAACAGAAGCCGATGCTTGTTGTAATTAATAAATCAGATGTATTAGAGTATGATGAAGTTGATGGAGAAATTGTTCAAGCACTAGTTGCGAAGACTAAAAAGGATAGGGAAGAACAGGAAGGATATGTTAAGGAGTTATTTGTAAAGAACCCATCAATAGATTATATGCAAGGTGTGGAAAGTATTAGTATTAGTACTCATCTGGCACGGAAAGCTTTAGTTGAGAATGATTTAGATTTGTTTATTGATAGTGGTATACCTGCATTTTATAAAAAACTCGGCAGTCTTGTGAAAGAAGAGGCTTTATTATTAAAGCAAAAAAGCCCGAGACAAAGAGTGAATAGTATAATAGAAGATATTATATATGGTGTGAAATCTGAAAGTAATAATATGGACGGAATTCAGCAAATGAAATCAGCATTTCAATCAATAAGTAATAATATTAGTCAAAAGATAGAAGAGGTAAATAATTTACAAAATAAATTGGTTAGAGAAGTTCATTTGAATTCTATTCGGGCTATTGATATGGAAATTTCAAAAATGAGTATGGCGTTACAAAGAGAGGAAAGTATTGAATCGCGTGGTGAAAATATAATTCAAGTAATTACGGATAACTTTAATGAAACGTTAAAAAAATCGGTATCCCAATTATTAAAAGATTTTACATATGAAAATATGAAAACATTAAATATAAATTTGAATGTCAATTTAGAAGCTAGATATGAAGAATATTCATATAAGGAATATTCGGTTAAAGAATATAATAGGGACCCAAAAGGAATAGTTGAACATATTGGTGCGTTTTTTGGAGCAGAATATAAAGATATAAAGATAGTTAACAATACAGTTGAAAGAAAAGTGGCAGTCGGTGATAATGCTAAGGAAGTTATTGATAGTATATTTTCTATATTAGAGAAGGAGCTACAACCAATTGTAACTAAAACTTTAAGTAATATATCAGAGAATTATTTTAAAAAAGAAAAAGAAATTGTAGCTAGCATAATAGAAAAATTAAATGAAGTAGAAATAAAATTAAAAAATGAAATGATGTAGGAAGTGAAAATTTTGAACACAAAAATTCGTGATTATAAAAGTGAACTGTTGTTGCAATTAAAGAAAACAATGGAGTTATATGAAAGGGCAGATGTTGAAATCTCTGTTGATGAGAGTTTTAATAAAATCGATACGTTATTGCAAAGAGTAGAGCCGAGTTTAATGTTTTATGGGGTCTATAACGCTGGGAAAAGCACATTGTTAAATGCCATATTTGGTGAAATGAAAGCAAGTGTTGCTGATGTTCCAGAAACACATCAAGTTTCGTACTATAAATGGGGGAATTTTCATTTAGTAGATACGCCTGGTGTGAATGGACCGATAGAAGATTTCTATATTTCTCAAGCAGAACTGAAAAAACACGATATCATTATGTTTGTTATTGATGATAGTGATACGTTTGATAGTAGTTTTGTAGCTGAACAATTAGTAGAAATTATGGCTCAGAATAAACCGTTAATTATTGTTTTAAATAATAAACAAAGTAGTGACAATGAAAGACTAGAAAAAATTAGAGTTAAATTATATCAAAATATTTTAAAAGCAGCACAAGTTAAGCATTTGACAGGAGATATTTCGGAAAGATATGAATTTATTGTAGTAAATGCAAATATGGCGTATAAGGGAAAAGTAGAGAATAAAACAAAATTATTACAGTTTAGCAAAATACAAAATCTTGAGATCCTTATAACTGAGCAATTAAAAAAAATTAGTGGTGTCAAATTATTATTAACACCACTAGAGTTATTGGTAGATGTAGTAAAAGAGATATCAAATGTATTAAATAATAATATGTTTGGAAGTGAAAAAAAACAATTTAAAGAATTGCTCGAAGATATAGAAGGGCAGAAAAATCTTTCTTTAAACGAGCTACAAACATTTATAAAATCGGAAAGAAATAGATATCAAGAGTTACTGTATAATCAAATTATTTCAGGAAATGATATTGAAGCAACTCAATTAGATCTCTCTAATCGTGTAAATGGATATATTAAAGATAAAGTAAATACATTTGCTCATGTATGTCATACAGAGTTTGATTCTTTTATTAAGACGGCAAAAATTAGAGTAACAGTAAATTTTGAATCTACAAATTCTAGTGGTATTGAAAGTTCAATTAATAAATCGATGATTACATCTAATGATAATAATGAAGGCACAATAGAGAAACTATTGAGTATAGTACCGATAGTGGAGACGTTACCGATGCCTCCTATAATTAAAATTGGATTACTTATTACAGGGATTGCTAAGCTATTTAAAAAAGATGATATGTCAAAAAATCTAGATAGGATACAGGCAGAAATAGAAGCAAATAATATTTTACAACGTGAAGCAATGAATAGAAGAATTAACGCAATGCAGGAGGTAAGAACACAATTAAATATTCAACTGCATAAATTTGAAGAAGAAGCATTGACAATAGCGAAAGAAAGTATATTGAAAATATATGAACAGGTTACTGAGGAAATAGGCAAAATGTTAGTTGATGCTGATGAGAAGTTTGAGGCAATGTCTCGAATAGGTAAAGAAATCAGTGAAATTGAAACGATGTTATTATCCATAAAAAATGAGATTAGTTAATTGAAGTGAAAGGAGGCTGTTATGCTTTACTAAGCATAGCAGCCTTTTATATTAAAAGCTTAAAACACCAGTATCGTTTAGATAAATACTGGTGTAGGGCGTGAAAAATTATTTTTCCTGGGGCATGTTCATCTATCTCAGTAAAATGCCTATTCCACATTCCCTTTAAAATCCACCTCAGCAATCAACATACTTACTAATATAAGTGTCGCACCTAAAATTCTTTGATTCTTTGAATATGTTTCTTATTTTTCCATAAAGAAAGATCTTCTCTCTGCAGTAATCCATTGCTGCAAATCATCTTGGCTACGTCGGACAAGTCGATTTACTAAAACATCATGCCATACATAATCCTCTAATAGGTATATATGAACGGGGTCATCTGTATAAAAAGCAATATTACGCTCTTCAAGTGATGGTCCATAAATCATCTCTTTAGAATCTATCGATAAAATAAACCAATGTTCTGTAGAACGGGTTTCTGTATAGGGTGTGATACGATGGGCTTCTAAATTTTTAATGGGATTTTCAACATGTAGGGTAATACCTTGTATTGTAACTTTATCAGCTACTTCAGATAGATCTTCTTTTAACGCTTCATACATCTCATCCCACATTGAAATGACAATACGTCGTTCTGCTTTTTTTATTAATGCCTGACAATAGCTAATGATTGTTTTATTGTCTTTTAAAGTAATCACTCGATTATCTGTTTTTTCCTCGGAAGTTTCTAGTTTTTTTAATGAATCACTGATTCCTTCATAAGTAGACTGCCATTCTGATTGAGCCTTCTGTAAAAAGACTTCAACCGGTAGAGGTGAATAGCGAGTGGTATCATTTATTTCTTCCTTCATGACAATTCCTTTTTCTACAAGGTTACCCAAAATCTCGTAAATTCGTGCTCTTGGGACACCTGAATCCTTACTCACTTGGTAGGCTGTGACAGGCCCCTGTTTAACAAGAGATACATAAGATTTAGCTTCATATTCATTAAAACCCATTTTTTTAAGCTGTTGCACTATGTAGTCCACTTTTTTCGTCCTCCGATGTTTTCTTTTATATTTCAACGTTACAATAACTGTTTACATTTAGCAAATTATTAGTTACTATTCTGATAGTGACTAAAAGGGAGGCTACTAATATGGATTTTTATTTAGACCCATCTGTATTAATGATTTTGATTGTTTTTGGATTTGTAGCTGCATTTATTGATTCAGTTGTAGGTGGTGGTGGATTAATCGCCTTACCAGCTTTATTATTTACAGGATTGAATCCAGCAAGTGCGGTAGCCACAAATAAGCTAGCATCAACAATGGGGAGTGCAACTAGTAATATTGTGTTTTATCGTTCTGGTAATCTTGATTTGAAATCGGCTTTAAAATTATTTCCAATCACTTTTATAGGCTCTATAGTAGGTGCATGGACTGTTCATTTAATGAACCCAGAAGTACTGAAGCCATTGATGCTGGTAATGCTTGGTGCAGTCGCTATTTATACGATATTCAAAAAGGATTGGGGTAGTATTTCTACTCATAAGAAATTATCTGGTCGACACGTCATTATTTTTACTTTTTTTGTTTTTACTATTGGTTTTTATGATGGATTTCTAGGTCCTGGCACAGGTTCATTTTTAATGTTTGCTCTTTTATTTATTGGGTATGATTTTTTAAAAGCAGCAGGTAATGCGAAGTTTCTTAATTTAGGAAGTAATGTTGGTGCATTGTTAATATTTATGTATGTAGGGCAAGTAAACTATGCGTATGGTTTTATAATGGGGATTGCTCAAATTGCTGGAGGGATTGTCGGCTCCAAATTTGCTATAAAAAAAGGAAGCGGGTATGTTCGTGCTCTTTTCATTACAGTAACTTGTTTATTGTTAGCGAAAAATCTGTATGACTTTATTCAGTAAGTAATCAAAGAACGTAGAAAAGGTCAAATATGTAAACTACATCAAGTATAAGAAGATACTAAGGAGAAATTCCTTTTAACATTTTTTCGATGCTACCTTGTTTGAAGATAGCATCGAGAAAGAAAATCTAAGTGAAGAGCATGAAAATAATATAAACTCATATTTTTCTAGGGTATGTTTATTGATCATAGTGAAATGTTTACTCTATATTCTTCTTATAATTAGGACTCAACAAACTCTTAAAATCCAACTCAGCAATCAACACACTTACTAATATAAGTGTCGCCCCTAAGTATCCTTTTCCAGTAAGTGTTTCACCCGTGAAAACGAAAGCAAAGCCTGCGGAAAAGACAGGTTCTAATGAAAAGATAAGTCCGGTATGTGTGGGCGTCGTGTATTGCTGGGCAATTACTTGCACGATGAATGCGACTGCGGTGCAAAATATGCTTAAAGCTAATATGATTAGCCATGAGTCGATCGTGCTAGGAAGTTTTGGTGTTTCTATAATGAATGAAAAAATAAGACTAAATAGGCCGACGAAACCGAGTTGTATGACTCCAAGTGCAATGGAATTTACATGTTTCGTTACGCTTCCAGTAATGATGACGTGGATCGCATAAAATAGGGCAGACAGTATGCAAAATATATCGCCGTTACCGATCTTGAATTCGCTCGTTAATGTTAATAAGCCAATTCCTATTATCGTTAAAATGATTCCTACTATAACTTTCTTTTCAGGAATGTGTTTTAAAAATATAGCTGATAATATCGGAATGAAAATGACTGTGAGACATAGTAAGAAACCAGCATTAGAAACACTCGTATACTTTGTGCCGAAAGTCGCGAAAATGTAAACAATAAATAAAACAGAGGCTAGTATAAATGCATATTTTACAGTTTTAAAATCAACTTTGAATAAATGTTTGTAAAATATTAAACCTGATAAAAGAAAGGCAATAATAAATCGTAATGCGATTAAATTATATTCTTCTATGCCATCAAGTCCAAGCTTTGTAAGTAGGATGGATGCACCCCAAAAGAATGTAACTAGTAGTAGTCCTAAATCCGCTTTTAATTGTAGTTTCATTTCTATTCCCTCGTTATGTATAAAATTTATAATCCCATACCCCTATCCCCATTTTTATTTTAATATTAATTCTGAATATTTGAAATAGAAATTTATCGACGGTTTTTTTCATAACAATTGGGAAGTAATAGCATGTATATAAAAAGCCCAGTTTAGAAGGGCTTTTTACTATGTAAAATTTCATTTGTTTTGTTTACATAATATCTTTACAATTATTTGATAAAATAAAGTCAACTGCGTATTGTGAGGGTGGGTGGTTATCCCTTCTTTCTATTTGGAAGGAAAGGAGGTGATAATATGGACTTTTTGTTTGACCTTGTAAAAGAGTTTGTCAAAGCGACTGTGCGCGAAGTTTCAGCGTATTTTTTGCGGAAGCAACTTCTAGATAAGGACAACAAAAAACCCACTCTGCGCCGTAGGAAGCAGAAGGGTGGGTTTCGTAAAAAGAAATAACTTATAATAACTACCACCCTATACGGTAGCAGTTAGGGAAGAGATGTTAGCGCATCTCTTCTTTTATTATATGCTATTTTATTTGATGTCATACTTATATAGTATTCTACCGAAAATATATCATATTCCTATTTTATGGTCAATTTGATTACATTTCCTCCGTAACATCATACCGAAGCAACTGTCCCTGATCATAAAACCTTTCGAAAATAAGTCCCATTACATAGAAAAATACGAGACCGAAACCAACATGAATAAGTGTAAAAGTAGCGCCAAATGAAGAAAATTCATATACGAGAATTGGCAATTTTGCAGTTGTCCAAACGCCTAAGAAAAATACGATGTACCGAATGCTTGCGCCTTTTTTTAATAGTAGTGCTGCCATTGGGAAGGCAACGTAGAGAGGTCCAGCTGCAATTCCGCCTAATAATAAAGAGAATAAGATTCCATATATGCCGGACTTTTCTCCCATATATTTCATGAGCGTTTCTTTCTTCACCCATTGATCAAGTAATCCTACAAATACTAGGACAGGGGGGAGTAGAAACAACATATCTAAAATGCTATTCCCCGTTAATTGTAATGCGCTCCATCCTAAAGATTGATTTATAAAAGTTAAGACAAAGAGCCCCAGTAATAAAATGAAAAAGAAGCGATATTTTTTTAGTTCCTTCATACCATCACCACCCAAATGATATAGGAGAATAGGAGTGACATGAGTAATGCAGATGCATTACGTGCGTAAGCAAAACTTCGTCCGAATATTTTTTGTTCCATCGGCAATGTTGTAATTCCTACTGACATAAATGTAGACATGAGTGCCGCAACTTGAGGTAGACCTGCGCCGTGTTGTAATAGCGTATTACCAAGTGGGAACACGACGAAGCTTGGAATAAGTGCAACGGAGCCGAGTATCGCTGAATAAACAATACCTAACAATCCAGACTGTTCTCCAAGGATGGAAGAGATGAAAGACGGTGTTAATATAGAAAGCGATAAGCCGACGAAAAGCATAATAGATAGCATGGCGGGTAGAAGATTGCGGAACATTTTCCATGATTTCATTAGAGCATCTTTCGTTTTTGTGCGGTCCTTCATAAAAGAAAGCCCCGTAAGAATAATGGCTAAAGTGTAAAGTATCACGCCGTTAATCATGATCAGATTCCTTTAAGTCTTTATATTTATCTAAGAAAAAGGATAAGTTCTTCATTTTTTCTTCAATATCCATTTGGAAGTCTGCCAATTGTTCCTTTCCAGCAGGTGTAATTTTGTACATCTTTCTCGGTTTGTCTTGATGATCTGTACTTACGTAAGATTCAATTGCACCTTCGTTTTCTAATTTTTTTAGTGTGCGATATAAAATGGCACTATCGATTGGATTGACTGGAAGTTCTTCTTCGCACTTTTGCAATAATTGCCCACCATAGTTATCCCCCTCAGCTAAAAATAACAAAAGAAATGCACCTGTATGTCTTCCTGTATGTTTCATGAATAGACCTCCTAGAATGAATTAGGATTTATACTGTTAATGACAGTATACTGTTGTTAACAGTATATGGTGCATGAAGTGTTATGTCAATTTTAAAATGTGCGATTTTTGAGGGGGAAGATAACAAGAACAGTGTGTTCTTTAGCGCGGGTAAACTACGGATGGGGAGGGGGTGTACATCCAAACACACAAAAAAAAGACACTCTCAAGAGTGCCTCCCCTTAGCAGCCGAATCCGCCGCCCCAACAACTAGCTCCAACGATGATTAATAAAATAAAGAGTACAACAAGTAAAGCAAATCCGCCGCCGAAACCACAGCCTCCACCACAACTACCGCCATAGCCCATATTAACTCCTCCTTCCATAAAGACCATTAATTAATGGATTTAATTTACTTTATGTTTTTACGGATAAACTTGAGCAGGTCCTTTTGAAAAATAAAAGATACTTGGGATTTTATAAGAGTTGACAACCTTATTTTGTCACCGGTATTGGGTCGTTTACATATTGTATTTTATTCTGTGTATTGGGGGAAGGAGGATCTGTATGGCTAATTCTGAAATGATTTTACGCTTACTTACGGATTTAAAGATTGAACAGCAAGCTTTAAAAGAGCAGTTGGAAAAAATACAAACAGCTGTGACTATTCTTGAAGAAAAATCAGCGATTGTGGAAGAGAAACCAACGACTATTGAAGAAAAACCAGCTGTTGCTGCTGCAAAGCAAAGAGCTCATTCTGGACACCCAACATCTTTTCGTGCTTGGAGAGCATCTGCTCAAAAGAATTCATAAAAATATAAGAAAAGAAGACATCGATTACGATGTCTTCTTTTGCTTGTACAATCCAAATGCGATAAGAAGGTATATATCCATATTGCTTTAAAAATAAGAAGAAAATAACGATTGTCGACTCCTGTTTTAGTATAGCATGTAATAATAAATAATCTTATGCAATTCTGCATATATGTAGATTGTATGATGTTAATCTTATATATTTTAGTTGTCTGTTATTTGTTTTAATTCATTTACTTATATTATTTTTTGAGCGCCCCATTGGTGGGGCCTTTTTTTATAATTGTTTTAAAGTGGAAACCCCTGAAGCATAATGAGGGGTTTCATAACTAGGTAAATGATTATTGGTGCTTAATGAGATGAGGTTCAGGATATTGCGTCTGAATTTCTTCTAAATGGATTACTATTTAATTTTAAACCGTTCCCCATAAATGATAAACCATGCCGAAAACAAAAAAAGCTAGTCCTACAAACAAAACGATTAAAGCAAGCATTCCATTTTTATTATGTTCCATACATTCAGCTCCTTTTTAGTTATATACAAAAAATCCTTTAGTCGTAATTATGGCTAAAGGTTTTGATCTTCATACTTTATAGTTTATAAAAAAGTTGTACTTCTGTATTAATTTGGAATATGATTGTTTAAAGAGTAGGTGATGAGTACATGCAGGAAACAAAACAATTCCCGCTTATATCTGGAAATCTCTCATTAGATTTAGTAAATACAGAGCTAGTTAGGCGTGGACAACGTTATGATTTATTAATAACGGATGAAGATGTATTAGAATGGCTATATGTAATAAAGGTTAATCTGCCTTTTTGGAATGAAAAAACACTTATAGGGATTCAAGAGCGCATGAATCAAGTTACATCTAGCATATTAGAGGTAAGAGAAATACTGAGAAAACAGTTTGAGGCAATTGCTGATCAGCACGAAATTTCAAATGATTTTATTACGTATTTAGAAAAACAAATTGAGAAAGCACCATTTACATATAAAGTCATTGCACAGCGTCTAGTGCCTATCCCAGTTGGAGAAATTGAGGATGTACTTGTATCGTTAATTGCATTTGATGCTTTAACGTTAATAGCAGAAAATGAGCTTATTTCTCTTAAAGGGTGTTCAAACCCTGACTGTGTTTTATTATTTATAGATAAAAGTGGAAAGCGAAAATGGTGTTCTATGAAAATATGTGGGAACCGGAAAAAGGTAGCAAAATTCCAGGATCGAAAATCTGGAGAAGTTTAGGGAATCAACTTATAACAGTTGATTCTTTTTTTCTGTATTTTTAAACTAACCCCTAAAGTGTGAATTGACTGGTTATTTTGTTCGGGATATAATTATTGATAAATAAGGGAGGCGAATGATGGATAATATAACAGCAGCTAAGCAGAAAGAGGCTCAACCAATAAGTGTAAGGTATTTTGCAAAAATGAAAGGGAAAGGAAGAAGTCCATTACAAGTAAATATAAAGGACTCTTTAACGGGATTATTGGGGGGATTTTTAACGATTCTCACCTTAACATATTTAACGAGTATAACTTCTACAGAATTGCTAATGGCTCCATTTGGAGCGAGTTGTGTATTAGCGTTTGGAGTTTGGAATGCACCGCTATCTCAGCCACGTAATATTATTGGAGGACATTTGATTTCAACTTTCATTGGTCTATCAATATATCATTTGTTTGGGAATGAATATTGGACAATTGCTTTAGCAGTTGGTATGTCGATTGCTATTATGATGTTAACAAGAACAACACACCCTCCGGCAGGGGCCGATCCAATTATCGTTATTTTAGGAGCATATAGTTGGAGTTATTTAGTAACGCCAGTTTTAGTTGGTTCTCTTATTATTGTAGTTATTGCTTTATTTATTAATAATATGAGTAGTAAAAGGAGCTATCCAACTTTTTGGGTATAGTTTGTAAAGTGAAAAACAATATAAATAATTATATTGTTTTTACTATGTTTCATTTTTTATATAGAAAAAGCCTTTAGTCGTAATTACGACCAAAGGCTTTCATTCTCATGCTTTTTAGTTTACAAAGAAAAGACACCCATATAAGAGTGTCTTTTCCAATAGTTTTTTAGCAGAAGCAAGAAGCTCCAACGATGATTAATAAAATAAACAATACAACTAATAGTGCAAATCCTCCAGAAAAACCGCAGCTTCCACCGCAACTACCACCAAATCCCATAATAGTTCCTCCTTTAATAAGAGGGGAAAACAAAGGGTCACTCATGTTTTTTAACGGATTCCATTTACTTTATGTTTTGAAGTATAAACATGAGCAGGTCCTTTTGAAAATAAAAAAGACACCTTGAGTTGCCTTTTGTACAATGTAATTTCATTAATATTCGTTAGCATAAAACTCTTTTATTAGCTTTATTTCATTTGTATCTGGGTTAAATTTAAATATTTTAATTTGATTAGATTCGTCTTTATAGGCAAATGTATTATCGCCAACTGGGGTCATATTGCTGGTGTTTACGATAGGGTCACTACCATGGTCAGTAATTTCTACAGGTTTCTCACGATCCCAAAATGCAATGACAATGATCAAGATGATAAGGCATATACGGATGTTACGTAGTTCTCTCGATACAGTATTCTCCATTCGATATTCTCCTTTGTTGTTTAATAGATTTTGTTAATAAAAGAGATAATTCTTATGAAAATAAATAAAAAAGACACTGTAAAGTGTCTTTTTTATTTGAGTTATGCGCATTGCTTAATAAGACGCTAGTTCCTCAGTATGAATATGAGTAACTATGTAGGGTAGTTTTATTATAACATTTTAACCATTACTGGGTCTATATGGAATTTTATTAATGGTTATGTTTGATTATTCAGGATGATAAACATGGTGAAATATGTAAGTTATCTACGGTAATTGTAAAATATAATTGTGTACATAACTTGTAATGGATGTAAGCAACAGCTGATCGATTGTTAGTATTTTTCTTTGTAAAAAAATATTCAATAATTTATCATTGCAACCGCTTACTCTTTGTGTATAATAAAGGTAAGTTAATAAGTAAAAGGATTGTTACTGTTCGGCAGGCAAAACCTAAATTGATCTAGAGGCTACGGGTGTAGTGTGGCTTTTGGAATCAGTTTAGGTTTTTTTTATACCTTTTGTGACTTTAAGAAGAAGAAGGCGGAACAATATGAGAATCCATAAAATCTTAAATAACAATGTTGTTTGTACGATGAAGGATACTGAGACAGAAGTTGTACTGATGGGCAGAGGTTTGGGATTTCAGAAAAAAGTAGGCGATACGATTGATGAATCTAAGGTAGAAAAGACCTTTGTGCTAGAAACAAAAGAATTATCAGAGAAACTTGCTAGGTTGCTAACTGAAATTCCTGTAGAAAGTTTAGAGATTACAGAGAGAATTATTCAGTTTGCTAAGACTGTTTTGCCGGGGAGTTTAAGTGATTATATTTATCTTACATTAACGGATCACTTAAGTTTCGCCTTAACTCGGCATAAAGAAGGAATGGATCTTAAAAATACTTTGCTTTGGGAGATTAAGAGGTTCTATCAGAAAGAGTTTGAAATTGGTCTACAAGCTTTGAACATAATTGAAGAAGAGACTGGGCTTAGACTTTCTGAAGATGAAGCAGGGTCAATTGCACTACATTTCGTTAATGCGCAGCAAGGAGAGCCGGCGATGCAACAAACGGTAGCGATGACGAAAATCGTCCAAGATATTTTAAATGTTGTAAAGTATCACTATAAGATGAACTTAGATGAAAGTTCATTTAATTATAGTCGGTTTGTAACGCATTTACGGTATTTTGCTCAGCGCTTAATGCAGAAGGAATTGAACTCGGCCGATGATGATTTTTTATACGAGCAAGTGAAAAGTAAGTATGAAGAGGCGTATTGTTGTACAGAAAAAATTGAAGCGTATTTACGGAAAGTACATAATAGTCATCTTTCAAAAGATGAAAAAGTGTACGTAACGTTGCACATTCATCGTGTAACGAAACGCAATGAATTATGTAATTGAATAAACGGGATTGTTACTGTTTGGCAGGCAAAACCTAAATTGACTTGTAATGGAGTGATTCGTATGTATCACGTCGTTATGGTTAGTTTAGGTTTTTTCTTTTATAAAAATAATAAATGGGATGATTGTAAGGAGGGGGAACGATTATGAAGTATGAACAGTTGGCAAAAGACATATTGAAACATGTTGGAGGAAGAGAAAACATAAATAGCGTTGTACATTGTATAACTCGCTTACGATTTCAGTTAAAAGATGAGGGGAAAGCAAATACGGAAGTACTGAAAGGTATGGAAGATATTGTGACGGTTATGAAAAGCGGCGGGCAATATCAAGTTGTAATTGGTAACCATGTATCCGACGTTTATAAAGCGGTTATTGTTGCCGGAGGATTTCAAGAGACAGAGGAAGAAGACGCGAGTGATAAGAAAAAGAGTAGTCTTATAGATATTCTTTCTAGCATTTTCACTCCTATTTTAGGAGTGTTAGCTGCAACTGGGATGATTAAAGGATTTAATGCATTATTTGTAGCGTTAGGCTGGTTAAGTACACAGTCAGGAACGTATCAAATATTAAATGCGGTAGGCGATTCGTTATTTTACTTCTTCCCGATCTTCTTAGGATATACAGCAAGTAAAAAATTCGGGGGATCACCATTCATCGGTATGGCAATTGGGGGAGCGTTAGTCTATCCGGCTTTATCCGGTTTAAAAGCAAGTGAGCCATTATATACGTTATTTGCAGGAACGATGTTTGAATCACCAATTCATATTACGTTTTTAGGCATACCAGTTATTTTAATGAACTATGCATCATCTGTTATTCCGATTATTCTCGCTGCTTATTTTGGAGCGAGAGTAGAACAGTCTTTAAAGCAAGTGATTCCGGATGTTGTGAAAACATTTGTACTACCATTCTTAACGTTACTAATCGTTGTACCAGTTACATTTCTCGTTATTGGCCCAATTGCGACGTGGGCAGGGCAGTTTTTAGGACAGGCAACGCTTTGGGTGTATCATGCAAGCCCATTAGTAGCGGGTGCTTTACTCGGTGCTTTCTGGCAAGTACTTGTCATATTTGGCCTTCATTGGGGCGTCGTTCCGATTGGCTATAACAATTTAGCAGTAAACGGTGTGGATCCGATACTAGCGCTTATATTTGCTGCTTCATTTGCTCAAATTGGTGCGGTGCTTGGTGTTTGGATGAAAACGAAAGACAAGAAATTAAAAACACTTAGTATTCCAGCTTTTATTTCAGGTATTTTCGGTGTTACAGAGCCAGCGATTTATGGTATTACACTTCCGCTTAAAAAGCCGTTTATTATGAGCTGTATTGCTGGAGGAGTTGGCGGCGCAATACTTGGCGTATTTGGTACACAAGCTTATATGACAGGCGGACTTGGTATATTTACGCTTCCGACATTTATTAGTCCAAAAGATGGGATTACAGCTGGATTTTGGGGCGCAATTGTTTCGATGGTTGTTTCTTTAGTAGTAGGTTTTATTCTAACTTACTTATTTGGTTTTACGAAAAAGAAAACATCTACAGAAACAGAGGAAACAAGTAATAAAATCGCTGCATCAAACGATGATGAAATAATTTTTAGTCCTTTCCATGGCGCCGTTATGTCGCTTCAAAATATTGACGATGCTGCATTTGCATCAGGTGCGTTAGGTGAAGGAGTTGCGATTGAGCCTTCAGAAGGAAAGTTGTTTTCACCAGTTTCAGGTACGATTTCTGCGCTATTCCCGACGAATCATGCGATAGGAATTACGGCGGATTCAGGTGCTGAAATATTAATCCATATTGGAATGGATACTGTGAAATTAAATGGCGAATTTTTCTCTTCTCATATTGAACAAGGAGTGAGAGTAGAAAAAGGGCAATTACTTATTGAGTTTAATATAGCTGAAATTCAAAAGGCGGGTTACATTGTGACAACACCAGTTGTTGTTACAAATTATGATAAATATAGCATCAAAAAAACGGAGATAGAAAAGATTCAAGCAGGAGATTCTTTACTAAAGTTAGGAGTTAAATAGTAGTTACATTTCATACAGGTTCAAACGAAGAAAGGTATTCTTTAAAACTTACAATGCCTTTCCTCGTTCATTCTTATATAAAGGAGTTTTTCTATATGTCTAAAGTTAATTTTCCAAAAGGTTTTTTATGGGGTGGAGCAACTGCAGCCAATCAAGTTGAAGGCGCATATGTAGAAGACGGAAAAGGATTAACGACGGTGGATCTATTACCAACTGGTGAAAATCGTTGGGATATTATGAAAGGAAATATTCATTCCTTTACACCGGTAGAAGGAGAGTTTTACCCGTCACATGAAGCAATTGATTTTTATCATCGTTATAAAGAAGATATTGCACTGTTTGCAGAAATGGGATTTAAAGCGTTACGTGTATCGATTGCTTGGACGCGTATTTTCCCAAGTGGTGAAGATGAAAAGCCAAATGAAGCAGGATTACAGTTTTATGATAATTTGTTTGATGAACTGTTAAAGCACGGTATTGAACCAGTCGTTACGATGGCTCACTTCGATGTGCCTGTGCATTTAGTAGAAAAGTATGGAAGCTGGAGAAGTAGAAAGCTTGTAAACTTCTTCGAGACGTACGCAAAAACAATTTTTAATAGATATAAAGAGAAAGTGAAATATTGGATGACGTTTAATGAAATTAATATGCTTTTACATTTACCTTTCATGGGAGCAGGTCTAGCATTTAAAGAAGGTGATAATAAAAAACAAATTCAGTATCAAGCAGCGCATCACCAACTTGTCGCAAGTGCGTTAGCTGTAAAAGCATGTCATGAAATCATTCCAGATGCAAAAATCGGTTGTATGCTTGCGGCAGGTGCAACGTATCCGTACACATGTAATCCAGACGACGTACTTCGTGCGATGGAACAAGACCGTGAATCATTTTTCTTCATTGATGTACAAGCAAGAGGAGCATATCCTGGATACGCAAAACGCTTCTTTACAGATAATAATGTAACAATTGAAATGGAAAAAGAAGACGAGGAAATTTTAAAAGAGCATACAGTTGATTATATTGGTTTTAGCTACTATTCAAGCCGAGCAACAAGTACAGATCCAGAAGTATTAAAAAGTATAACGAGCGGAAATGTATTCGGTTCAGTTGAAAATCCATATCTTGAAAAATCAGAGTGGGGATGGACGATTGATCCGAAAGGCTTCCGTATTACAGCGAACCAACTTTATGATCGTTACCAAAAACCTTTATTTGTCGTTGAAAATGGCCTTGGTGCAATCGATCAGTTAAATGGTGAAGACGAAGTGAATGATGCATACCGTATTGATTACCTTGAGAAGCATATGATTGAAATGTCAGAAGCCATCCAAGATGGAGTAGATATTATCGGTTATACAAGCTGGGGTCCAATTGACCTTGTAAGTGCTTCTACTGGTGAAATGAAGAAACGTTACGGATATATATACGTTGATAAAGATAATGAAGGAAAAGGTTCATTAAAAAGATCGAAGAAGAAAAGTTTTGATTGGTATAAGGAAGTAATTAAGACGAATGGTGAGAGTTTGGAGTCTTAAGTATGAAAAGGAGACATCTTAATGGATGTCTTCTTTTTTTTATTGTGAATAAAGCATGGAAATCGATTTCCCTTTACACAAACATAACGGTATAATATAGTTAAGTTAAGTGAACTTAACTATTGAATGAAACAAAATAACAGCATGGAGGAAGAGTGCTATGACTAGAACGTATAAAGAAATAATTAATGAAATGAACCGAGCTTATAATGAATTCTACATTTTACTATTTCAGGAGTTGAAAGATGAGTACGGTCTTACAGGACAGCAAGAGAGTATGTTATTTCATATTCATTTAAATGAAAACACGACAGCGAATCACATTGCGACTACTTTTAATATATCGAAAAGCGCTGTGAGCCAAGTTTTATCGAAATTGGAAAAGCAGAAGATGATTTCAAAACAAGTAAATCCTAATAATAAAAGGGAGTATTTCCTTACACTTGGTCCAAACGGTAGTAAGTATATGGAGCAGTTGTCTGAGTTAGATGATGTATTAATTGAGAAATACTTTTCAAAAATCGATATCGGTGCTTTAGAGCAAATGACGGATACGTTAACGAAAATAAATAAAGTGATATTGGAAGAAAAACAGAAGGATCTTGATTGTAATGAGTAAGAACTTAGATGAGGTAATGAGTAGAAAGGAGGAGAAGCGTGTGATGAGTTACATACCAAATATGATGACGATAGCAAACTTTGTGTGTGGGCTTTTGGCTATTCACGCTGTTTTCGTTCACGATATGTATGGTGCAGTTATGTTCATTATTACAGGTATGGTATTTGGTCTGTTTGATGGTATGGTTGCTCGGAAACTAGATTCTGTTTCGGAAATGGGCGGAGAACTAGATTCATTTGCGGATTTAGTGACCTTTGGTGTGGCACCGTCTATTCTTGCATATAGTGCCTCGTTAAAAGATTTGCAGTCTATCGGGATGCTATGTGCGCTTGTTTATAGTGTTTGCGGAATGCTGCGGCTTGCTAGATTTAATACACAACAAAGCAAACTCCCGACGTTTATCGGAATGCCCATTCCATTTGCGGCAATGTGTCTTCTTATTTTATGCCTCCTAAATAACCCAGTTTCCGTGGCATTTGGCACATGCGTACTCGCTTATTTAATGGTGAGCAAAATCAAATTCCCCCATTTTAAAAAGGATATATCGGAAAGCTTGAAGTCCGAAAGATGGGATTAATAGGAAAGATAAGGAGCATAACATGATTCGTATGGCATTAAGATCATTCAACATACAAATATATTGTTTGCTAGGCGTGATGTTATTGGGATGGTTGATGACACCTTTCTCAGCCCAGTTTGTAGGGATAAGCATTGGCCTTTTAGTAAGTATGTACTGCGCCTGGATTTTAGGAAGGCGTATCGAAAAGTTCGGAGATAGCATCGTAAAAAAAGAAAAAGCACCAATGCTTGGCATGATGAATCGGTTTGCAGCCGCCATACTCGGTGCGATTATTATGTATGAAATTGAACACCGTGAGTACATGTGGACATTTGCAGCTGGAATTATGGGTGGGTATTTCTTAATTATTATTAATTTAGGGTATTACAGTATGAGGGATGCGAAGGAATAAAGTCTGTGTAAATAACTAATTTGGATGTAAAAGCTAAAAAACCTTCCTTTATAGAGAGCTTTTTATTACAAAGAAAAGACACCCATATAAGAGTGTCTTTTCCGATAGTTTTTTAGCAGAAGCAAGAAGCTCCAACAATGATCAATAAAATAAACAATACAACTAGTAAAGCAAAGCCGCCGCCACAATTACTACTACAACTACCACCAAATCCCATAATAGTTCCTCCTTTAATAAGAGGGGAAAACAAGGGGTCACTCATGTATTTTAATGGATTCAACTTACTTTATGTTTTTCACACAATAATTGAGCAGGTCCTTTTGAAAATAAAGAAAAGACACCCTAAGGTGCCTTTCTCCGACTTGAACCATCTTAATTTTAATAATATTGGACTTCCGTCCGAATATTATTTTACCATGTTAAGTTGTTTTTGAAAATGTTCCATATCGATAATTGCAATAAACGGTTTAGTTTTGGAATTATGTATCTGTCTAAACGTTGAAATTAATAAAGGAACGATATACTTGAGGGTTTTTATGAGTGATTACAATCATACTATTAAAAAGAACCCCATAAATGATAAACCATTCCACTAACAAAAAACACTAATCCTAAAAACAAAACAATTAAAGCAAGTACTCCATTTTGATTATGTTCCATAAAATTAGCTCCTTTTAGAATTATTTTTATCCCGCTTTAATGGGCAGTAAGATCCCCACCTCGAAATTCAGCGAAAGCAAAGAAGTTAGGTGGGGGATCAACTGCTCATAAAAGTCCGATTGGTGAGGGCTGATAATCAGTGGGGGATGAAAAACCCCCACTGATTAAAGTTTCACTTTATATACAAAAAAGCCTTTAGTCGTAATTATGGCTAAAGGCTTTGAGCATTATACTTTTTAGTTAATAAAATCGTATAAGAAGAATTTATAATGTTTTTTATCGAATTTGGAACTGACAATGTACTAGCTTGATAATGAAGCCTGGCTATTAGAATTGAAAAATTTTAGTTTTATTATAATTAATAGAAATGAGAGTAGTGTGAATATAAATCCGCTCCAAATAAGCTGGTGAATACCTAAGTTTGAAATGAACCAGCCTCCAATAATGGTTCCTAAAGTAATTCCGAGATTTGAGAACGAAACGAATAGACTGTTACCAAATTCAGGTGCTTCTTTAGCTTCACTTATTAACCATGTTTGACCAACAATTAATCCACCAGCATGCACGATTCCCCAAATGAATACTATAAAAATCATTGGAACAAGGTAGGAACCTAAATAATAAACCAATATGTAAACAATAGAATATAGAATAGGGAATGATATTACAGTGTTTATTATGCTTTTTTGTAGGAGACCACCAAATAAATGATTACCTAAAATCATAACTATACCAAATATGAATAGCATGATACTGATGAGAGATCCATTCATGGAAGTTACTTTTGCAAGGTACTCAGCGAAGTAACTGTATACGGAAAACATGGCTGCAAAAAGGAATGTGATGGTTAAAATATTTAACCATAATCCTGGTTTGCCGAGTATACGAATTTGTTTGCCGAAAGACATCTTTTCTTTAACAGGCATAGAAGGAAGTAGGAGTAGTATTCCAATGAATGCAACAGTGTTAACGAATGCTCCGAATAAGAAAGCAATTTCGAGTGAAAATTGGTCTGCAAGGTAAGAGGTTAGTGGTACACCTAAAGCAAAGCCAACAGTAATTCCCATGAAAACTTTTGTAACCGCTTGACCGCTCTTTTCTGGAGGGACAAGTTTAGCAGCTGTTACAAGAGCGATTGAAAAGAAGAGTGGATGAAGCGCTGCCGGTAAAATACGAAAAATAAGCATGATTTCAAATTGTGTTGTATAAGCGTAGATTAAATTTGAAATAACAAATATGAAAATTGCTGTTAATAAAATTATTTTGCGATTAATACTAGAGACGAGCAGAATTAAAAACGGACCAGAAATAGCAACAACTAGTGCAAATATACTTACTAAAAATCCAGCTTGTGTAGTTGAAATTCCGAATTTTTCAGTGATTTGTGGTAATACGCCGACAATACCCATCTCGGTAGTAATAATTCCGAACACACCTATTGCGAGTGTCAGAATAAGTAAAGGATTTACTTTTTTCATTTATAAAACTCTCCATTCGTATCATTATTTTGAAAGTAAATTCATTAACAAAGAAGCATTATTATAAGCATGATTGGATGCCAATATTATCAGGATTATGTAATTTAAAATACAATAACAGATATCTAAATAACTAGATATGATATGTTAAAAAAATTTCTCCTTTCGGTGTTTCTTGCTTTTATAGGCAGTGCAATTTATAAAAAAAGTAATTGGATACCTGTAAAAAAGCAGAATGTGTGAAAGCTAATAATCAATTAGTATGCTGATTGATCATTAGCTTTCATTTTATAATTCGTTTTGGACGTATTCAGAAAACTCTCGTATTGTTTTTTCATTTCGACGATAGTAGGTCCATTTTCCAATTCGGTCAGACTCTAGTAAGCCTGCTTTTTTCATAGTTAATAAATAACTAGAAATAACCGATTGGGCTAAGCCAGTTTTAAGCTGGATATCTCCTACACATACGCCAACTTGAAAGTTAAGGTCTTGTTCTAGATAAGGTTTTTCATCGAAATGGTTTTCTGGATTTTTCAACCAGGATAAAATTTGACATCTTGTTTCATTTGACAATGCTTTAAAAATTAATAAAGGTTCCATAAGGATATTATATCTACTTTTATAGATTTGTAAATAGGTTTTAGTGATTTTAAGGGAAGAAGGTATAGTTGATCCCCTTGAATAGGACATTCTAAAAAAGGTGATTTCTGTATGCAAACAGGAGTCATCTTCTTTAAATTCCATTGATATCTAGAATGATTATAGTACGTCATATATTTCTTCATTTCATGTTTTAACTGAACAAACGATTCACATGATTTTATATATGCTTCATCGGTTAAAGTGTTAAGAGGATTACGTGCAAAAATGATAATCTTGTTACGTTTAAGCATGTTGTTGCCTAGCTATCAATGGCGGATTCCTAAGAAGAGTAATAATAAAACCAAACTGAAGATTTAAGAAAAATTTTATGTTTACCCCACTTTTTATTTTAAAAGTTTTTCCTATCCTATAAATGAGTTACATCAAGAAGAAGGCTAAAAACGACAAAGTCATAGATGAAAATGTAAAGTTAGGGGATTCTACATGCATACAGAAGTTTTGATTAGTTATTTGTATACTTATTTTTTTACTATTATTTTTTGTATTATGTTTCAAATTGGATTTTATTTTAAAGCGAAAAGAACTGTATCTATTCGGCATTTTCTATGGGTATATGTTTTTCTATTCTATCTTTCGCTAGTATATGGGGTGACGCAAATTGCGACTGTATGGGATATAAGTAGATATGAAACGTGGATTCGTGTCAGTCAAATTAACTTGACTCTATTTGATACGGCAGGTAGTACGACGTATCTTTTAAACATTGTACTGTTTATGCCGTTCGGTTTTTTATTACCGACTATTTGGCCGCAGTTTAGAAAAATGAAAAACACCGTATGTGCAGGATTCTTTTTTTCATTGGCAATTGAGTTAAATCAATTACTAAATAATAGAATTACAGATATTGATGATTTATTTACGAATACCCTCGGGGCGATTGTTGGGTATTTAATATATAGAGTTTTATTTAAAATGATATGTAAAAGAGAGAAAAAAAAGCTTGATACTAACACCTCTCTAGTCATAAAATACGAGGCTATTTTTTGTTTAGTGTGTTCATTTGTAGGTGCGATGTTAATTTATCATCCAGCTTTATTTGGAAGACCTGTCATCCTTTAGTGAGGTGATTATGTTCTTGTGCTATCTCGTTTATAAAATGATTCTCGTATTTCTTCCAATCAGCACAAGATTCGCTCTATACGTTATTAAGCTATTCAGCAGACTGTAAGATGATCAGTAATCGTACTAGTGAGATTGAAATAAAGGCTGACAGTTTTTATCCAAGCTTTTCATTTATGTATGATGCGCAAGAATTATTTATTATTGGTGGAGAAGAGAAATGGTCTGATACCCATTATATAAAAAGATTTTTTCATCTTGAGCAGATTACAGATGAGCTAACTATTGATTTAAGAAAATGAGAGATGAGAAGGAATAAATGAATAAACCCTCAAGTATAGAACGATATACTTGAGGGTTTATTATGTATGAAGAAGGCTTTTCTATTTTTCTCTAGAATGAACAGTAATGTATAATCTAATTCCTTAATGTAATAAGGAGGCAGTAAAATTTGAACAGGAAAATTTGGTTTGTATTTACTTTTTTTGCTCTTTTAGTATCTGGTTATGTTGTTGTCCAATATTTTATTATGGATGGATTTCAAACAGGACTTGTAAAAGCGAAGCTTATGTTTGGATCTAAATTAAGTGAATTCTGGTATATGATGTTATTTATACATATTACAACTAGTATAGTAGCATTAGTAATTGGTCCTTTTACATTATCGACTAAATTTAGAGAAAGGAATATCAACCGTCATCGAATAGTTGGGAGAATCTATATGGTTGGTATATTATTAGGAGGCGTTTCTGGACTATATCTATCCTTTTATGCTACGGGAGGATTGGTAGCGAAGCTAGGTTTCGGTTTGTTATCCGTATTTTGGCTAACATCAGCATATCAAGCGTTACATAGAGTTAAGAATAAAAAAATTAAAGACCATCGGAATTGGATGATTAGAAATTATTCTTTAACCTTTGGAGCAGTTACATTAAGAATTTGGCTACCGTTGTTTATCGTTCTATTTGGAATAGAGCGGTTTGAACTTAGTTACGCTATTATTGCTTGGTTAGCGTGGGTACCCAATTTAATTGTTGCAGAATTATTCATAAGAAAAAGACTTAATAAAGGAAAATACGAAGGAAATGAGGATTTACATTTTTGATATAAATTTGCTGTAATATTGAGGGCGGAATTTTTTAAATAGCTGAATTACGTACAAAAATAGGATGGCCCATTGAAGCCATCCTATTTGTATTACCAACTAGCAGTTTCCGTACTTTCTTTCAACCACTTCACCCAATCCAAATCCTCTACCTTAAGCAAACTGAGCGAAACACCCTTCATATCTAAAGAAGTTAGCAGTGTACCAACTTTTACGAATGTAATCTGTAAACCTTCCAGCTCACATAAACGGCGAATATCATTTGCGAAAATGTATTGTTCCATTAATGGTGTTGCGCCGAGTCCATTAATGAAGATGGCGAAGTTTTCACCTTTTCTCCAGCGATAAATGCTTTTTAGTTTGTTCATTAGTTCGATCGCTAATATTTCAGAAGAGGATAGTGCTTCTTTACGGTAACCTTTTTCACCATGGATACCAACGCCATAAAAAACTTCATCGTCGTTTAATGTGAATGAATCTTTTCCTTTCACTGGATCGTTTGCAGGTGAAAGTGCGACTCCTAATGTGTGTAAGTTTTTGATGACAGATTGCCCAAGCATTGTTAATTCTTCTAAAGAATGGCCTTCAAGAGCGGCCGCACCAAGTATTTTTTGAACGAAAACAGTACCAGCGACGCCGCGTCTTCTTTTATTAAACGAAGCATCATCTTCAATTGAAACGTCATCATTTACGATGATATGGTCAATTCGTCTTCCTTCTTCTTTAGCGATTTGTTTAGCCGCTAAAAAATTTGCTACGTCATCTTTAAAGTTTTTGATGATGAATAAAATACTCTTATCTTTTGGCATGAGGCGGGTTGCAGCTACAATCTGTTCCACTGTAGGCGGAGTGAAAATATTGCCGTTTACTGCTGCCGTAAGCATACCTTTTCCTACATACCCAATATCAGCAGGTTCATGTCCGCTACCACCGCCGCTTATGATAACAACGTTTTGCTTCAGTTTTTCTATATCTTTTACATAAATGATGTTATTTGTTTCATCGTAATTTACTTTTTCGTTATGTTCAAAATAAAAGCCATGCATCATATCTTGAACAATATTTTCTACATCATTCATAATCTTTTTCATTGCTTTTGCCACCCTTTAATTACTTTGCTGATTGTTCCAGTAATAGTAGTAATTGATTGTTTATCATATTTTTCATGAGAGAAGACATAATGGAAGGATCTACTTCGCATTTGCTTTCAATCCAATCTTTTATCGTTCCAACGAAGCCGTGACTATAAAAGGAGGCAATCGTATTTTTTGTCTCATCAGAAAGGCTGAATCCACAGCTCATAGATAGTTCATCAATAATCTTCATATATAAGTTTTTCGTATGCTCAAATAAATAGTGATTAAACGAGTTTTGCTCAATGACTTTAAAAGCATTTCGGTAAAATTTTTGATTTTCATAAAAGTAATCAAATAATAAATCGAAAATGTTTTCCCACGTTTCATAGTCGAGAAAGTCGATAATGTTTTCTTTCGTTTCTTCTCTATAAATCCAGCTTAATAGTTCAAATTTATCTTTAAAATGATAATAAAAAGTTTGCCTACGCATTTGACAGTGTAACATAATATCGCTCACTGATATTTTATGAAATGACTCTGTTTCCATTAAATATTTCAATGAATTCGCGATTATCTTTTTAGAAATTATAGAAGAGGTCATCTGAATCATCCCTAGAATGTTAGTAATATGAAAATCCTACCTACAAATGAGAGCGGTGTCTTTAGACAGATTGTCCATTTTGTCCGTTTACTATAAAACGCTTTCATTTTAACATGAGTAGTAAGAAGAAGATTTCAAATATATCACAATATATTAAAGGAATTGAGGGAGAAGCACAATGAAAAAGATTATAAACAAACCAGAAACATTAGTAATGGAAATGTGCAACGGAATGGTTATGGCTCACCCAGAGCTTGAGCTTTTGAAAAAATATAAAGTTATTAAGAAAAAAGAAATGAACGAAAATAAAGTAACGTTAATTAGTGGCGGTGGTAGTGGTCATGAGCCAGCACATGCAGGTCTAGTCGGAAAAGGAATGTTAGATGCGGCAGTGTGCGGAGATGTGTTTGCTTCGCCTTCACAAATTCAGGTATACCAAGCGATTAAAGAGACAGCTAGTAAAAAAGGTACGTTGTTAATTATTAAAAATTATAGCGGCGATATTATGAATTTCAAAAACGGTGCGCATTTAGCGACGGAAGATGGAATTGAAGTCGACTACGTAAAAGTGGACGATGATATTGCGGTAGAAGATAGTTTGTATACAGTAGGACGCCGCGGCGTTGCGGGGGTTATTCTCGTTCATAAAATTGCCGGCGCAGCAGCGGAAGCAGGTATGGATTTAGGAGCGGTGAAAGCTGTCGCAGAAAAAGCAGCGGCTAACGTGCGTACAATTGGTTTAGCGTTAACTTCTTGTACAGTTCCAGCGAGCGGATCACCTACTTTCACACTTGCGGAAGATGAAATGGAATACGGCGTAGGTATTCACGGCGAACCAGGAATTAAACGTGAAAAAATGTTGTCAGCAGATGAACTAGCTAACCGTATGACAAATGATCTTGTAAAAGATTTAGGAGTAAAAGATGGCGAAGAAATTGCGCTTCTAGTTAACGGTTTTGGCGGAACACCACTGCAAGAACTTTACTTATTTAACAATGCAGTTACGAGAGAATTAGCTGCTAGAAACATTAAAATTAATAGAGTATTCGTTGGTAATTATATGACGAGTATTGATATGGCCGGTATGTCTTTAACAGTAATGAAATTAGATGATGAGCTAAAAACATTACTATCTAAAGAATGTAATACACCAGCGTTTAAAGTAGATGGACCAGTTGAAAGTGTAGAGTACGTGAATGTACTTGAAGAGACAGAAGAGAAAGAAGTTTCCTTCGAAATAGAAACAGCGGAAGAGCACGCTGTTATTAAAAATAATGTCATTACATTAAACAACATGATCTATCTCGTTGATAAAATGAGCGACGTTATTATTAAAAACGAAGTACCGTTCTGTGAGTTAGATACGCACGCTGGTGACGGAGACTTCGGAATGAGTGTGGCAAAAGGATTTAAGCAATTAAAACGTGAGTGGCATTCGATTGTAGATCAAGAAAATGTTACTATCGGATCGTTCCTTGACGGTTGTTCGATGATTATTATGGAACATTGCGGCGGCGCATCTGGTCCAATTTGGGGCGGAGCATTCCGCGCAGCTAGTAAAGCAGCAGGCGAGAAGCGTGAGTTAACAGTGAAAGAATTCGCTGAAGTGTTGCAAGCAGCACTGCAAGGTATACAATCTATCGGTGAAAGATCGTTCGGCAGAGGAGCAGTAGTTGGTGATAAAACACTTGTTGACGCACTTGCTCCATGTGTAGACTCTTGGTTAGCTAGCGCTTCAAACGAAGAAGACATGAAAACTGCCTTTGAAAAAGGCGCAGAAGCAGCGGTTAAAGGAGCAGAGTATACGAAAGAAATCGTAGCTCGCATGGGCCGCGCCGGTACAGTTGGTGAAAGAAGTTTAGGCTATCCAGATGCAGGTGCGCATGCACTTGGAGTTATCTTTACGGAGATTGCTGGTAGTTTGAAATAGGAATGTGAAGATCCCCTCTGCCTTGTGGTGGAGGGGATTTTTATAGTTGATATGTAGAAGACTTCTTTCGGTACTTTTTGCTTATTTGAGAGATTTCTTCAATCAAATTGTATTTTAGACTTAGCTTTTTTGTGATTGCAGCTTATCGATTTTCCAGTGTGCTCCTAGAGGATCTAAAGAGCTTTCAATATAAAACATATATTCATCTGCGGTACTTGGTACTTCAAAAGCTATTTTTAATTCTACCGTTTCATTTGGTTTAACTTGTATATCAGAAGGGTTTTGATCAAGCATCTTTCCTTCATAGGCCTTTCCGTCTTTTTCATCTTTTAAGTTATATTTTAATTCTGATAGTCCAATCGTTTGACCTCGTACATTTTTTACAGAGACATTAACAACGATAGAATCGTTGCTATCATTTAAATATGCACTTTTAACGGCGGTCAAGTAATAGCCTCCCTTAACACTCTCACCAACTAATAAAATACCTTGTTCCAAGCGGCTCATATCTTCTTTTTCTTCAAAATTTATTAATTCTTCATTTTCATTTTTTGCGGTTGGTTCTTCTATTGGACCATTTTTAACGGCACTATCTTTTTTATCTTTTGTGCAAGCAGCCGTAACACTGACTAATACTAGAATTAAAGTAAGTAATAGGAATGATTTTCTCATAAAATTGATCTGTCTCCTTAAGTTCTTCAATTTTGTGCAGCTATACATATAAGATTAACATAATGTCTCATTATTGGCTCGAAATAGGGAATCTTTTAGACACCTTATTCTTTTTACTTTTAATATACATTCGATTGGGTCTCACGATATTTGTTAATCTTTTAAATCATTGTCTTAGTAATACCGAGGGTTATTATAGATATATTAATCATATAATTTGTCCCTATCAAAACGAACGTTTCTTGCATCTAATATATTGTAAATATATTTTATTTTGAAAGGATGTGATTATATGGCTCATAAATCTACTGGAGTGTTTCGAGTTCCAGTTTCTGAAAATGGGATTATTCCAACTGCTCTCAACATTATGTTAAACAATGATTCACGCTGCCATACTAGTAATGTAACGGTAACTGTTAAGAGAAGTCCAAACACTTCTTTCCCAACTCAAAATGAATTAGTTGAAATCTCTCGTACTTTTGTTTCTTTAGAACCAAACAGAACAACTAAGATTGTGTTATTTACTCCAGAATTCCAAATAGAAGATTTTCTTGATGTTATTATTAGTGGAAATAAAGATGATGTTAAGGATGTTCTTGTATATTCTTTCTTAGCAGATTCAGCAGGTCACAATCTGCCATCTACTGTTTTCAGAAATGCAGAATACACTTTTGCTTGCTGACACCGTGATGATGTATTCTTTACTGTTATATATCTGAAGGGAAATGTTAAATAGGAGTTGATTTAACTTTTATTTGGGTTCTCCAAAGAAGTCTGTTTTAGCCAAATAAACAAGGAATCGACTAATAGGTTCCTTGTTTATTTGCATTTAACATGAAATTTCGTGTCAACGATTCCGAAAGCAACTTGGTTATAAATGATGTTTTCGACATAAGACACCATAGCCCTTTATATATTCGCAAGTAAAACAACATAATATCACTATGAATTTTTATAACAATATGAGTTTTTGCATATTTCAAAACTTAATATATCCTTCAAAAAATTTTAATAGTATAATATGTTTTGTCATATTCTTTTAGATTTTTCGACAAAATATAAAATAGAGAACGTATTGGGAGAAGGAATTATGTACACAAAACTATTAAAATCAATTACATCATTAACACTTATTGGTGGCGCTTTATTATATACGAATGGCAGTGATGTGAAAGCTGCTGAGGCGGGTATTTTTTCTGATGTGCCTACATCGCATTGGTCGTATCCCGCGATTAAAGATTTAGCGAGTAAAAATATTATTTCCGGTTATGGAAATGGAAAGTTTGGTTTTGGAGATGTTGCGACGAGGGAGCAAGTAGCTGCTTTAGTGTATCGAGTTATGCTACCGAATAAACAAGGCGGAACGTTTAGTAATAATAATACTCTTTACATATTAAAAGACGGATCTAAGTTTAATAATCCTTATGGTGATATTAATCAGAACTCTACGATGTTTCCTGAGGAAATTTTAATGTTAACGAATGCAGGGGTATTTAAAGGGGATGAGAAAGGGAATTTTAGACCGAAAGCTCCTGTGAATCGCGCAGAAATGGCACAAATTCTTACAAACGCTTTCCATCTTTCTGCGAAACAAAAGCATACATTTAATGATGTTCCAAATGGTTTTTGGGGTGAAAACGCTATTAGCGCAGTGCAGTCAACCGGAATTGTTTCTGGTACAGGCGAAGGAAAATTTGAGCCATCTAAAACGGTAACACGTGAACAGTATGCACAGTTTTTATATAATACTTTGAAATATAAAAAGCCTGAAGTTGCGGTGCAAGATACAGGGGATGCGGCATTATTAGCAGCATTTAAAGATGAAGTGCAAAAGCGTATTAATGCGTACGAAACGAATATTACACTTCCATATAAAACGAAAAATAGTAATCAGGAAGAAGTAATGAAGACACTTTTCAACGCCTATAAAGAAGTCGCAAGTAAAAATGAGTATACAAATTATAATAGATCGAATGTTTCATATGGCATTTCTGGATCACCTGGAAATTATACGTTTACGTTAAAGATTACATATCGTGAAACGAAAGAACAAACGGAATATGTAATGAAGCAAGCAAAGGCGATCGTTTCTTCTATTACGCAAGTAGGAATGGATGATCATGAAAAAGTGAAGGCAATTCATGATTATGTCGTAAAGCATATTTCTTACGATACGTCTTATAAAGCTTATACAGCATATGAAGCACTCGTAAATCGTTCTGCGGTTTGCCAAGGTTACGCACTATTAACCTATCAATTATTAAAAGAAGCTGGAATTGAGAATCATTTTGTAGTAGGAACTGGAGACGGTCAGCCTCACGCTTGGAACTTGGTGAAAATCGAAAACAAATGGTATCACCTTGATACAACATTCGATGATCCGGTGACAGATGAACAAGGTCGCGTAACGTATTCTTATTTCAACTTATCTGACGAGCAAATTGCAAGAAATCATGAGTGGAACCGCGGGGACTATCCGCAAGCTACAACAAATTATTATAGTACATTAACAAATAAAATTGCGGCAGGTGGTACGAAAATCCCTGCATATCAGCAAATATTAAAAGATACAAAGTTAAATTATTTAGGAAATGAATACATCGTAAATAACTATAATGAGTTCAAAAATAAAATGCAGCAACGTTATAACGAAAAGTCACCAAAGATCGAAATCCTTTATAAACAATCAATGGATGGCGCATTGCAAGATGTGAAAAAAGTAATTGGAGAAATCGGTTATCCGCAAGGGGCGAACCGTGTTTCTTATAAAGCTGAGCCGTATAATGCAAAAGAAGGATATTCTTTAGTGACGATTACGTTTATGTAGTGAGAATAAGAAAAAGCATCTGTTTCAGATGCTTTTTTTATTTTTATCCGACAAAATATGACAATGTATAAATGACTTGTTTGCTACCATGAGGTGAGAAATCTTACATTTTGCTAAAATAACTAGTACATACCGGGGGCATACAATATGAAACGAAAATTACTTACAGCATTAGCATGCGGTACATTATTTATGAGCATGGCTGCTTGTAGCACAAATGAGAAGACTGCAACTGAAGCAAAGCCTAAACAAGAAGAAAAAGTTCAAACCAACCAAAAGCCACAAAAAGATAGTTACGTAGTAAGTGAAGAGCAATTATCTAAAGCGGCACAGATGATTGGAGAAATCAAAAACGAGCAAACTATGAATGATATGATGATACATATGTCTCTCCAAAAACTCACATTCAATGGGAATAATCTTCATGTTTCCGGTACCCGTGATGTAGGGCGATTTCAAATGACGAAAGAAAACATTCAGTACTTAAAAAACAACTTAAATGTTATCAATAATGATGAAAGAAAAAGATATGAATCTATTTTGAATAAATGGTACCGTGGAGATTTCGAATCTGCAGTTGAAGACTATAGTGAAATTCATTATTTACGCTCTGGAAAAAAGCAAAGTATGGAGGGAGCTAAACTAGCTAAAAAAACTAATAGTGATGAAAAAGAATTTATTCTCCATTTCTTTGGTCAAGAGGGGTTAGATGTTCATAATAAAGAGTGGAAACATGGAGAGTTATAGAAATAAAACTGAATTGCATACCAATAAGAAGTACAATGCTTTTACCCTGCAATATGATATTTGCTTCGGAGATAATGTTACACCGGTTTAGCATGTGGTTTTACCTTTAATTAATAGCTTGTTCCCTTGTTAATCATTGTATGGATTACAAAAATATCTAATACAGAAGACCGGCATACATAAACTATTGTATTTCTCAATAAACAAAACAATTTAATGTGGTAAAATAATAGTTGGATGGGAGTCCAATACATATTATTAAAATTAAGATGGTTCAAGTCGGAAGAAGGCACCTTAGGGTGTCTTTTTCTTTTTTCCAAATGACAGTTTTGACCTAAAGAAGTTAAATCTTCAATGGATGATTCCCATGAATATATAGATAAAGTTCATCCATATATTTGTAGAAAGGAGGAATTCAAATGAAGAGAGATGATAATAAGATTGGTCACTTTACATCTGAAAAAGGGAAAGAAGATTTTCAAATTGCCTACGATGAATCAATGGCACTTCTTCCAGAACCTAACGATACGAAAGATATAGAAACTACATATGGCACAATTCGTACTTATTATTTTACTAAAGAGGAAAATAAACATAAGGAACCAATACTTTTACTCCCTGGACGTGGTGCATCTACTCCAATGTGGGTACCAAATTTAGAAGGGTTAAGGGAGAAAAGGCCTGTTTACACAATAGATTTACTCGGTGAACCTGGAATGAGTGTGCAAACGAAGGTGATCGAAAACCAAAAACAACAAGCAGAATGGTTAAATGAAGTAATTGAAGGATTAGGTTTAGAAAAAGTGCATATCGTGGGTGTCTCCATTGGAGGGTGGACAACAATGAACTTGGCTAGATATAATCCTGAGCATATTGCGACGGCTAGTTTATTGGACCCAGTCTTTGTATTTGCGCAAATATCCATAAAGATGATTCTAGCATCTATTCCAGCTTCCGTTCCTATTGTACCTAAGTTTATAAGAGAAAAGATGTTAAGCTATGTTTCTGGGGGAGCAGAAATAAATGACGATGAGCCTATCGCTAAGTTAATCGAGTCGGGTATGCGTAATTATAAATTGAAAACACCAGCACCTGATCTATTTAGTAAAGAAGACTTAAAAAATATCAATATTCCAGTGCTTGCATTAATGGCTGAAAAAAGTACAATGCACAATTCGGTAAAAGCAGTTGAAACTGGGAAAAAATATGTGAAAGATATCGATATAGTGAACTGGAAAAATGCATCTCACGCAATCAATGGTGAGTTCTCTAACGAGGTTAATGCTAGAATTCTTGATTTTGTAGAAAAACATGCTAATGATAACTAAGTTGAACGTAGAAGATATGTTGTCATAACAACTTTATCTTAGGGGAATGTAGCTCATTTTTGGTTTTGGGATATTTTACTTCTTCTATATTTATGAATATGTATAATTACATAAAAATTCAAGGGAAAAGAGAGTATACTTTCTTATTGTGTAATAAAGATAAAGCCCGCCTACGGAAATAGGTGGGTTTTTTTTACATATAAAGAAAAGACAACTGTAAGGTGCCTTCCTTCGAGTTGAAACATTTTACGTTTCATAATACGTATGAATTTCCATTCGAATATTATTTTACTAGGTTAAGTTTTGTGGTAATCATCCTTATCGCTTCATATTCACTTAATTCTTTTTTTCTTTTGTAAAAGAATTTGGTGCATTTTAAACATTGTAGAGGAACATAGGAAAATAGTGATTATCTTTCTATATAGTTGGCACTCTAATCGCTCCTGTTTTACATTACGATAATGGTCTATTTCGAATTCGCAGTTTTCTGTTATTTTTAAGGAGACTGTATTGGATATATATGCTAATATAGGGGGGCGATTATACAGAAAACTGAAAAAATAGAGGTAATTATGAAAACTTTTATATATATGGTGAGACACGGGGATTCACCAAAGTTTGGAAAAGAAAAAACAAGAGGATTAACTGAAAAAGGAAAATTAGATGTTCAACGAATAACAGATGCATTACAAGATGAGGGAATCGACGTTGTTATCTCAAGTCCATACGATCGTTCAATTCTAACCGTTCAGCAGTTAGCGAAGCAAATAGGACAAGAAGTTTTAGTATTTGAGGACTTAAAAGAAAGAATTTTTATTGCTGAAGAGGAACGAATGTCGGATAAAGAATTATTCCCTTTAATAAAAAAGTCATTCTTAGACCCCGACTTTGCTTTAATGGGAGGAGAGTCTAATGTCGACTGTCAGAAACGTGCTATAAAAGTCTTAAAAGAATTATTAAACACCTATCGAGGACAGAAAATAGTATTAGGCACTCATGGAGCTATAATGACTTTGATGATGGGGTATTATGACAGTAAGTATGATTTGAATTTTTTACTACAGACATCAAAACCAGATATATATAGGATGGAATTCAATGGACAGGAATTGGTGGGAGTTAAAAGATTGTGGGAAATTTCATAGATTGACTTTATTCATCCATAGCTTCTCCCAATGACGTGTATTATAAACAATAGGGTTACTGCGGTAACTCTTTTTCTTATGGCACTGACGGGGGATTGATTTCAACAATCTAAAAAATTCGGTTCCTTAGCGTACAAAATTCAAGTTTTGTTCTTGCTATCTCGAGGTGAAATGGGAGGGAATGTTTTTTGGGCAGGATACCTTTAAAAATTTTTAAAAAATTAATCGTATTTTTTTTCTTATGCGGTATTGTTGTTTATTCTATATTTCAGATTATTTTTGTCTGGAGTGTTTCGACAGGATTAGGGAGGGATGATATAGTCGGATTTTCTGATAATAAGTATGTAATTGGCCGTCCACCTGTTAGCTATAATTTATATAAAAAAGATAGTGGAGAAACTATATTAGATAATGTTATTGGTTATAAAAAGGGGAAAACTAAAAGCTATGTTCGAAATGAAGTTGAATTTGTAGTGATAGATGAGATAAAGGGTAGCTATGAACTGTATAAAATAGAAAATGCTTCAGAAAAGGATATAGAACGGATGAAAGAAATGAAGAAATTAGAATAATAGAGACTATCTGAAAGGTAAAGAAGCACACTTGTTATTGTTAGATCTAAAAAATGGTTTAGACTGATAACTGATTTTTGTTTCATGAAAAGAGTCATTATTAATATAAAGTATTAGGGGTTCAGTCCCATTGTCATCGAGCTAAAATTTTATCGTACCTCCAGAACGAAATTTTGTGCTAACTTGTAACAAAAAAGCTCATTTTCTCGTTTTGGGGTAATTCTGAATTCTTAAGTTGATAGGCATGGCTTCTGCACATTGAGGGGGGATTTTTTTATGAAGAAAAGACACTCACATGAGTGTCTTTTCGATAGTTTTTTAGCAGAAGCAAGCAGCTCCAACGATGATTAATAAAATAAACAATACAACTAATAAAGCAAATCCTCCGGCGAAGCCACAGCCGCCACAACTACCACCAAAGCCCATCATAGTTCCTCCTTTTAATAGGAGGGGAAAACTAAAGGTTCACTCATGTGTTTTAACGGATTCAATTTACTTTATGCTTTTACGAATGAATGGAGCAGGTTCTTTTCAAAATAGATTTATTTATTCTTAGAAAGAGTTCAAGGGCAAAATAGGAGAATCTATATTATTCATTAAGAGGGAATAAGTGAAAAATAAAATATCCAAAAATACAGATGGAAATCCGCTTTTATACCTTTCATTAAAATAATACTAGCATTATATATTATAAGGAATACTTGTCCTTAATTGTAAATGAAAGGGGGGAATTGATATGAGTTATGGCTATGGTCATCCTCCTGGAAAATGTCATAAACATCACAATGAAACTTTGTCAACGGGTGTATTACGTAGACATTCCGCTACGTTGTTTCTTACTGTGGAAGCTATGAATGTTGATCCAGATGATACTCATACAGTAACTGTTGAAATGTTTGATTGGTCATCGGGTTCTCCGGTATTGTTACCATTAGTAGACCCTTCAACACAAACATTGGCACCTAATCGATATGTTACTTTTCGTTCAGCAGCTCTTCCTCCAGGAGTTTTTGCTTATGAAGTAAGAATCATTCGTTCGAAAGATAGAGATGTTGTTACGAATGTTTTTGGTCTTAGTGCAATCGTATTTAACCCACAAGAAGGAAATAATGTTTTACAACATGATTTAGCAAAATTAGACCTTAAATAGATTTTGTAAAAGTCCATTTATTGGACGTGATTAAACAAAAGGGTAGAATTATATCCTGCTCTTTTGTTTTAACATCAACTATATTAGAGTTTTAAAAAAATCTTTCATCATTTTAGCATCTTTAATGTTCACCGTCACACCTTCTACTTTATCTTTCTTCTCATCTTTAGCAATCGTAATTTGCTCCTTATTATCAACCCAAACAAGAAATTCTTTTTTTGCGTCATCTTTATATGTAACGGTTATAGTAGAATGTGCAGATTCTCTCTTTTTTTGATCTAAAGTGATTGTTTTAGGTGTTCCATTTTGAACTGCTGAAACGATAGATTATATCATTTCTTCGTTATCTGCTTGAGATTTGGAAGTAGTATGATTTGTTGTTTGGAGTATTTCAATGTCTGTAATATTAGCGGAATTTAATTGAAAGGTATTTTTTGTATGTTCTTGCTTAACTTGTGAAGCTTTATCTGTAGCCGAGGTACTTGTACAACCTATTAAAGTGAAAGATAGAGCGGTTAGAGCGCATATATAAGTGATTTTTTTCATAGTATCCCTCCTTACGAAAAAAATACAACAATTTTCTGTTAATTGAGGTAGTAATTGTAAGGGAGAATACGAGATGTTTTAAAGTGGAAAATTAAGCTGTGCTATTCTCTATAAAAAAATCTAAATAACTTTTTTCATATTTTATGTTTAACATTTCGAAAATGGGTGTATTACATATAATATAACAAATAATTCATTTTAAAGGAGGAAGTTAAAGATGGAAACGAAGTATAGTAAACCTTTTGTATATGAATTTATTACGGAGAAAGAGGTCATGAATGCGGCGAATGATCTAGTGAAGAAAGGGATAGACCAAAAAGATATTTACGTATTAACACATGAGAAAGATAGGACAGATAGAATCGCAGACAATGCGGACGTGAATACAATTGGAATAAAAGAGGAAGGACTTGGGACAAGCATTATTAACGTCTTTCAAAAAACGGGAGATCAGTTAAGAAATAAGATGCAAGAGTTAGGGCTTAATGAGGAAGAAGCAAACTTCTATGAAGAAAAACTGGATGAAGGGAAAATCTTGTTATTCGTTAAGGATTTAGAAAGAGTCGGTGAATGGTTACAAGAAAGAAGATGCATGTATTCTATTTAAATTTGTATCCTTTAAATCTATAAATCTATTACGAAAAGGAGATTAGAAATATGAGTGAGAGCGGGCTAAAAGAACAAATTACTGGTAAGGTTGAAAAGAAAAAGGGCCAAGTAAAAGAAGGAATTGGTGAAATTACAGAAGATAGAGAGTTGAAAAATGAAGGGAAGTGGGAGAAGACAAAAGGAACGATAAAAGAAAAAGTCGGAAAAGTGAAACAAAAGATAAGTGATGGGTTGGATAATAAAGAATAATACATGTTTATCAAGCTTTGGTTACATACCAAAGCTTGATAAATCCAATATAAAACGAATATAGGAGGTTTAATTGTGGGACTTATTATTACGTGTATTGTAGGTGGACTTATTGGTGCGTTAGCTGGAATGATTACAGGAAAAGACTTTCCTTTAGGTATAGTTGGTAATATTATTGCCGGATTAATCGGATCTTGGGTAGGTAGTGCGTTATTTGGTCATTGGGGTCCTGAATGGGGAGGCATCTTTATTCTTCCAGCTTTATTAGGTGCAATCGTCTTTATTTTAATCGTTACATTCTTTTCTAGAATGCTGCGGAAAGCGTAAGTATTATAATGAATAGTAATCTTAAGTTTATTATATATAGCTATAAAGTTAATAAACTGATAAATATACATAAAAAAGCATCCAATTAAACTAATTTGGATGCTTTTTTAATGTAATCTTCATAGGAATGAGTGGAGGATGAAGAACCCCCACTCATTAAAATTACACTTTCTATTATGTATTAAACCATCGTTACTTTTTCACAATTATTTATTTTTACGACCTGCCTTGGTTCTATATGAGATAAGTCATCGCTATTACCTATATCCACTACAATTGTATTCGTTAGTATGTTAATAATGGAACCAATTAATTTTGTAGCATGATCGTGTCGATAAGAAAATTGAACAAAATCTCCCTTTTTAAAGTTGTGCTCTTCCATAGATAGATCCCCCTAAAAATAATGTTTATACATTATACATACACAAATTTATAAGGTTTAAACATTTGGTAGTATTTTTTTTAGTGTTAAGCTGAGAAAGGTGTAGAAAATTTATTTATAATTAAAATGAAAAAATATGTTTAAAACTAATTTTTATGGGTAATTAAATAGTAGTAGTTTGAGATAAGGGGGCGGAAATGATGAATTTGGCAATAAATATTTTGCAAAATGATGTAGGTTATACAGTACAACTTAATGGTGAGATTGATGCATATACGGCATCAGATTTAAAAAATAAGATCATGCCTATTGCAAGTGAAAAAGAGGTTCATATTGTAGTAGATTTTCATAACGTAGATTATATGGATAGTACAGGTTTAGGCGTTTTTATAGCGCTATTAAAAGCAATTAAGAAAAATGATGGAAAACTAGAGTTTATTGGTGTATCTAAAAGACTAAAAAGATTATTTGATATTACAGGACTAACAGAAATATTAAATTTGAATTCAGATTTTGAAAAAGTAGAAAGAAGGTGACTAGGGATGATGGAGAAATTTGAAAAGATAGAAATGAAAATTCCTGCAAAAGCAGAATATGTGGCTATTATTCGTTTAACAATGGCTGGTGTTGCAAATCGAATGGGCTTTGCTTATGACGATATAGAAGATATGAAAATTGCTATTAGTGAAGCTTGTACAAATATTGTACAACATGCATATAAAGAAGATGTTGGAGAAATTACAATTGTCTTTGGTTTATATGAAGATCGATTAGAAATTATGGTTGCGGATAATGGGGTTAGCTTTAATTTTAATAACTTAAAAAGTAAAGTTGGTCCGTATGATATTAATAAACCAGTAGAACATTTGCCGGAAAATGGTTTAGGTTTATATTTAATAAATACGTTAATGGATGATATACAAATTATGCATGATGAGGGCATGACAGTTTTAATGACAAAATATATACAAAGAGAGCAGGTGGAGAATGATGGAAATCCAATCTCAACCTACAAATCTTACTAAAGAAGACGTTATTAAACTAATTGCAGAATTCCAACAAAACCAATGTGATGAAGCGCAGGAAAAATTAGTTAATCACTATAAAAATCTCGTACATTCCATTGCATATCGCTATTCAAAAGGTGGTCCGATGCATGAGGATATTATACAAGTAGGAATGTTAGGGCTCTTAGGCGCAATAAGAAGGTATGATTATTCGATAGGGAATGCTTTTGAGCCATTTGCAATACCTACGATAGTAGGGGAAATAAAAAAGTATTTACGTGATAAAACTTGGGGTATTCATGTTCCAAGGCGAATTAAAGATTTAGGCGGGAAGATTAAACTTGCGATAGAGGAGCTAACAGATCACCTGCAACGTTCACCGAAGATTATAGAGATTGCAGATCATTTAGGACTATCCGAAGAGGAAGTGCTAGAAATTATGGATGCGAAAAATAATTATAGAGTATCTTCCTTAGATGATGTAGTTGAAAACTCATCTGATGGCAGTTCGGTAGCGAGAATTGAATCTGTAGGTGAGGTAGAGCAAGGATATGAAGAGACAGAAAGACGTCTCGTTTTAAAGGATATTTTTAACGTATTAAATGATACGGAAAAGAGTGTTATTCATTATATATTTGGTGAAAATTTAAATCAAAAGGATACAGGGGAACGATTAGGTATTTCACAAATGCACGTTTCTCGTATTAAAAGACAAGCGATAAGTAAATTGAAGCAAGCGGCGTTTTTAGATACATAAAAAAATTTAAAGAATTATGTTTAAAACATGAGAAAAGGGGTAGTTATTAAGTATAGGAGGAGATATAAAAATGTCACACGATGTGAAAGAACTAATCGAAGGATTGAATAAAGATTTAGCAGGAGAATACTCGGCGATTATTATGTATAACCATAATGCAGCTACAGTTTCTGGTATATATAGACAAGTGTTAAAACCTTTCTTTGAATCTGAAATTAGTGATGAACAAGGACATGCCCTATATTTAGCGGAGAAAATTAAGACGTTAGGTGGTACACCTACTACGATCCCTTTACCAGTGAAACAAGTAGAAGATGTTAGAGAAATGTTAGAAGAAGCTAGGAAGTCAGAATATGAAACAATTAAGCGTTATGAAATGAGAAAAGAACAGGCAGCGAAGTTAAATATGACAGAGTTAGTTGTAAAGTTAGAAGATATGATCGCAGATGAAACAAATCATATGGAAGAGTTAGATCGTCTTTTAAGTGATAAAGCAATGGTGTTAAATTAAAAGTGGAAATTTATAGAGTGAAAGAACAAACTCTCATTTCTGGGGGTTTGTTCTTTTTCTGTATAAAAAATATGTTTGAGTAGGAAATTTTCATTTTATAACTGAGTATGTAATACTAGAAAAATAGAAAATGATAATAGATTTACATTTTAAATACGAAAAGGGGAAATAACTTGTGTCCATTTTAATTGTCGATGATAATCCGGTTAACATCTTTGTAATTGAAAAAATTTTAAAACAAGCCGGATATCAGGATCTTGTATCGCTGAATTCTGCACAAGAGCTTTTCGAATACATTCATTTTGGAAAAGATTCTTCCAGGCATAATGAAATAGATTTAATTCTATTAGATATCATGATGCCTGAAATTGATGGACTTGAAGTTTGTAGGCGATTACAAAAAGAGGAGAAGTTTAAAGATATTCCTATTATTTTTGTAACAGCTTTAGAAGATGCGAATAAATTAGCTGAGGCTCTTGATATGGGGGCAATGGATTATATTACGAAACCTATAAATAAAGTTGAATTGTTAGCGCGTATGCGTGTAGCATTACGCTTGAAATCGGAATTAAATTGGCATAAAGAACAAGAAGAAAATCTTCGAAATGAACTAGATTTAGCTACACAAGTACAAAGAAACTTATTAAGTAGCCCATTAAGAGAAGAGCATATAAAAATTGAAGCAAGTTACTTACCTTCATTTAAACTAGCTGGAGATATGTATTATTGGTATAAAATCGATGAAAATCGCTACGGTATTATATTATTAGATGTGATGGGACATGGTGTATCTGCTTCATTAGTTTGTATGTTTATTTCGTCTGTATTACGTGAAACGATTAAATGTTTAATCGATCCAGAACTCGTTATTAAAGACTTAAATAAATATATGACTCTTTTACATAATGAGAATGACAACATTCCATATTATTTTACAGCGATATACTTAGTAGTGAATACAGAAAATAGAACAATTGAATATGTAAATGCAGGACATCCTTCTGGATATGTTTTAGTTGATGAAACAAATGTAGTTGAACTAGATCGCGGGAGTTGTGCGGTAGGATTTTTTGATGAAATAAAAGTTCAGAAGACAGTTATACCTTTTGAGAAGAACGCTCAAATCGTATTGTTTACAGATGGTGTACTTGAAGCAATTGCAAATGATGAATTTGAGTCTGAAGAGAAACTACGCACTTTTACAGGAAGAAAATGGGGAGATTTAGAAGAAGAGATAGAAGGGTTTTATAAGGAAAAACAGAAGAAAGCACAATCAGATGATATGTGTCTAATTATGATACAAACGAATGCGAAATAAAAAGCGTATGAAATCCAAATAGAGGATTTCATACGCTTTTATTGTATTTTTTGATAAATTTGTTCGTTAGGATTAAATTGGATATAATGCGGCATTATATCTGAAAAACGAAGAGTTTCTTTATTTCCTAAACATAGGAATCCATTGTGACCTAAACTTTCATAAAATAGTTGCTGTACTTGGTTTTGAAGTTTACTCGTAAAGTAAATTAAAACGTTACGGCAAAGTATAATATGAAATTCGTTAAAAGATTGATCAGTTACTAAATTATGCTGCGCAAAAATAATGTTTTGTAAAAGAGAAGGATTAAAATAAGCGAAACGATTATCTGTTGAATAATAGTTAGAAAATGCTTGTGTACCACCAGCTTGTAAATAATTTTTCGTATAAGTTTGCATTTTATTTAACGGAAGGATAGCTTGTTTTGCTTTCTCTAACACATCTGTATTCATATCTGTTGCGTAAATAACAGCTTTTTCACTTAATCCTTCTTCGTGAAGTAAGATGGACATTGATAATACTTCTTCACCAGTTGCGCATCCAGCGTGCCAAATTCTAATTTCAGGATACTTTTTTAATTCAGGAATCACATGCTCTCTTAGCGCTTTAAAAAAGTTAGGGTTACGGAACATTTCAGTTACATTAATGGAGAAATCATTTAATAACTGTTCTAAAACCCCTTCCTCATGAATTACTTTTTCAATTAATTTTGAAATGGTAGGGATATTAGAGAGCTGCATTCGATTACAAATTCTTCTATAAATAGATGTGCGAGCATATTGTCGAAAATCAAATCCTGATAGTTTAAATACCGCTTCCAATAGTAATTCAATTTCTAAGTTCGTGCGCTTATCCATATCTACAGATGGATCAAAATTATAATACTTATTTTCCACTTAAACTAAACCTCACTTATTTTATTAACCATACACTCATTACCGAATAGAGTTGATGTAAATTTAATGGTTTACTTATATAATCTGAAGCGCCAGCAGATAAACATTTTTCTTTATCATTTGGCATTGCTTTAGCAGTTAATGCGATAATAGGTATTTCATGTAACCTTAAGTTCATTCGGATATGTTCCATCGTTTCATAACCGTCCATATTCGGCATCATAATATCCATTAAAATAAGGTCAATATTTGTATTGTTTTTTAGTATGTCTAAACACTCTATGCCGTTTTGTGCAGTAATAATGTTAGCATGTTGTTTTTCTAATGCATTTTGTAATGCAAATATATTTCGATGATCATCATCGACAATTAAAATAGTTTTCTCTTGGAAGACGTTATTTGTTTCTGGCGTCACGATAGTTTCCTCAACAACTTCAGCAGGAATAACGTCATCTATCGTTGCTGCGACTTCTAAATTGGATACCTGTATATCATGTAATCCATTTGGAAGGTTAGGAATGTATACCGTGAAAGTACTGCCTTCTCCTATATTACTCTGTAACGTAATCCAACCACCTAATAATCTAGCAAACTCTTTACAAATAGATAAACCTAAGCCTGTACCACCATACTTCCGAATCGTTGCGCCATCCGCCTGTTGAAAGGCTTCGAAAATAAGTTGATGCTGTTCTTTAGCGATACCAATACCAGTATCTTTTACTGAAATTGTAATCCAATCATTACTGATAGACTGCATATCATGACTCAAATTGGTTGTTTCTATTGAATCGAAATGTAAAGAGACAGATCCTTTTTCCGTGAATTTAAATGCATTGGATAATAAGTTTTTAATAATTTGTTCAATCCGTTTTGCATCTGTGTAAAACAAATCAGGAATCGTATCACTATCTTCAACAGTAAATTCAACATTTTTTTGTGCAGCGATATGTAAGAAGTTTTGGTGCATACTTGCCGCCATATCACTTATGTTCGTTGCTTCAAAAATGACGTCTAGTTTTCCGGCTTCTACTTTAGATAAATCTAGTATGTCATTAATTAAAGTAAGTAAATCTTTCCCTGATGAATGAATGACGGTTGCTAATTCAATTTCATCATCGGATAAATGATTATCATGATTTTCTCTTAACATTTCAGATAATAGTAAAATACTATTTAATGGTGTACGTAATTCATGTGACATATTTGCTAGGAATTCTGATTTGTATTTTGAGCTACGTAACAACTCGCTTGCTTTTTCTTCTAATTCTAATTTAGTAATTTGTAAGTCAGCTGTCTTTTGCTCAGCCTCTTCAGTTCTAGACTCTAATTGTTCATTGGTTGTTCGTAATTCTTCGGCTTGCATTTGTAGTTCTTCCGCTTGCGTTTGCAATTCTTCTGATTGAACTTGTAACTCTTCTGTCATTGCTTGTGATTCATGTAAAAGAGTTTGAATTCGCATACGTCCCATAATACTATGGATTGTTAAACCTAGATTATCAACAGTTTGTTGGATTAAATCTTGATGTAAGTCTGAGATCTCAGTTACACTTACTAACTCCATTACTGCAATCACTTTATCTTCAAATAAGATAGGGACGACTAGTAGATTTTGAGGGCGTATTTCTAATAAGCCGCTAGTGACATAACGAAATTCTTCTGGTATTTCTCGAAGAATAAAGCTTTGTTTTTCTAAAGCACATTGCCCAATTAAACCTTCCCCCATTTTAATAGATTGTTTTCCAATATCAGCACCTTGATCAGCGAAAGAAGCTTTCTTCACATAGTAGACAGTTTCTTCAACTTCTTCACGTACATAGAATGCACCGCAAGAAGTTTGCGTTTTTTGTATAATTCCACTCAAAATTTTGTTACCTAACATCTCAATAGAAGATACACCTTGATACATTAAAATTAATTCTGCAAGCTCAGTTTGTAACCATTCTCTTTTCGATATTTCGTCTAGTAGGTGATTTGTTGTATGAGCAAGATCTTTTATTTCATCATGTGTATTTACATGAATTCTTTCCGTAATTTTTTCTTTAGAAGAAATGGATTTAATAGCTTGAATTACATTTTTAATCGTTTTTGTAATGGAATTCGAAATATAGAGTGAAACGATAATAGAAATACAAGAAAGTAAGAACAATAAACTGTATAACCAAAGCTCTAATTTACTATTTTCAGTATCTAATTGTGCAGCTCTTTTTTTCGTTAGTTGCTCCTCAGTGCTGCGGAAGTTAGTTACCTGCGATTGTAATGATTGAATTTGAGTCGTATCGATTGCTTGTACGTTATTATTATTGCTATTCGTAATGAGTGGATGAATCTCTTTATTAATCCAACTAGTAATGTTTTCATTAATCTGTTTTAATTTTTCTTGCTGAGAGGGGTTATCCTCTAATAGAGCAAAAAGATCTTGATAATGTTTTTCGTAATCCTTTTCCGCAGCGTTAAGGGATTGAACGTAATTTGCATCATTAGAAGTGATAAATCCTTTCGCTTTATTTTCAATTGTTAGCAATTCTTTCTCCACTTGATTCGTTAAATTAAGAACTTTAAAATCGTGATCAATAATAAAATTACGAGATTTTTGTAAACTAGAAATCTCATTGTTTAGCATAATGAAAGAAATAAGTAAGAACAAAATGATAACTAAATAACCAGCCATAATTTTGTAGCGAATACTAAATTTTGCTTTCGATTTCATTAAAAATTCCTACCTTCAAGGTTATTCAAAGTTTTCTATTGTAAAGAATGAAAAACGTAATATATATTATATCAGTTTTCATAAGGCCAAACTAGAAATCCCCCTATTGTATTAGGGGGCTCATTTTTCATAGAGGAAATCATTTTGAAATATAAAACTATATATGAAAAGTAACAATCGAGGGAATAGGGGGATCATATAACTTTTAAGAAGGAAAGAGTGTTCTTAAAGCTTTTTTTGCATCTATTCCTTCAAAGATAAATAATACAAGCTCTCTCTTTTTTACAGTAAGGAAAAAGGATACTAATGTGCTTAAGTTTTTAATAGAAGTAAGTGTTCCATGTTTACTTATAAATACATTCGTTTGAAATGTTGTCATTAAAGCATAAAAATGATGAATCTGCGTTATTGTAGGTGTTTCATTATAAAGAATAGTAGTAGATTGGATTGCATTCATCGAAATATTCCTTTCCATATAGTAAGCATAACGATATAAACATACCCGTTTTAAAAAATGTTAAACATATAAACGTAAAAAAATATAATTATAGTTTTTTACGTTTAGAAAGCGTTACGAAGGGTATACATATACTACAAAGAGATTGACTGAAGATGAATTATAAGATTTCTAGTCTATAAAAATATACTTTTACTTTAAATAAAAAGGAGTCTGGTATACATGAATGAAATGATGATTGATATTACATTTGATTTAATTTACTTGTTAAGTAGTTCGCTTGTAATCCTTTTACTATTCGCTTTTTTCGTAAATGGTTATGTTAATAAGAAGATTAGTGTATACAGAAATGAAGAAAGATAAAGATACATTATATAAAACTTTAGGAGGTTAATAGTTATGGATGTAGATAGAAAAATAGTAGGTGTTTTTAGAACAATTGATGATGCGGCATGTGTTATTAATGAATTAAATGATAAAGGATACTCGGCGGATAATATTTCAGCTATTGCGAAGGATCAAAAGGAAATTGAACATCTGGAAGAAAAATCGGGTAAAAAAGTGAATCATGAAACTGCACATAAAGCGGATATCTTTTCAGCGACAGGGCTTGTGGCAGGAGGAGTAGCAGGCGGACTCGGTGGTTTATTAACAGGTCTTGGTATACTTGCCGTTTCTGGAATGGGTCCAATCGTAGCAGCGGGACCTATTGCAGCAGCTATTGGAGGAGCCGGTATTGGCGGAGGAGCTGGAAGTTTAATAGGAGCATTTATCGGATTAGGAATTCCTGAAGAACACGCTAAGAAATATGAAGAATACATTTACGATGGAAATATATTAATTTTAGTAGATGCAAAATTAGATGATAAGTTAGAAATTTATAAAATATTTGATAAGCATAATGCTTATAACTCTGATTTCTTTAAATAATATTTACTTCACATATCAATTATGCAAAATGTAAACATAGTGAATATCGTTTTTTGATCTTACAACTTTGGCGCGGCCGAGGAGTCGTATGACTATAAGAGAGGAAGGGCTTATAGTAAAAGATCAAGTTCTATTCTGTTATCCCGCATTAACGGGCAGTAAGACCCCCACCTCAAAATTCAGTGAAAACAAAGAAGTTAGGCGGGGATCAACTGCCCGTAAAAGCCCGATTGGTTCAACTAATAATCAGTGGGGATGCCCCCCACTGATTAAAGTTTCACTTTATTGAAAAGGAAGGGGTGTCTTTTCGTGATTGTAAAAATAGTAAAGGATAGTAGTAATAGTTTCCTTTGTACAGTTCAAAATCAAAATGGAGAGAAGTATGTGAAGAAATGGTTTCGTAAACAGAAAAACAATGAAGAATTAGGACGACCAACTTTTAAAGAAGTAGAAAAGGACTGGAAAGAAAATAGAGAATCTTTTATGTATCCCAATATTAAAGCGCTTTATTAAAATTAAACATAATGCGCGTTTTATTCTTACAAAACTGTCACATTCCTGTAAGGTAATTCAATAGATTAGTTACTTTTTCCATGTCATAATAAAGACATAAGAAAGCTAATTAAAACTACAACTTATTAGGAGAGTGTCAGTCATGATTGTAACAACAACGTCTGGAATTCAAGGTAAAGAAATTATTGAGTATATCGATATTGTAAATGGTGAAGCTATTATGGGTGCAAATATTGTTCGCGACTTATTCGCTTCTGTTCGTGATGTTGTCGGTGGTCGTGCTGGTTCTTACGAAAGCAAGCTAAAAGAAGCTCGTGATATCGCAATGGATGAAATGAAAGAACTTGCAAAACAAAAAGGTGCGAACGCTATCGTTGGTATTGACGTAGATTACGAAGTAGTTCGTGATGGAATGTTAATGGTTGCTGTAAGTGGTACAGCTGTACGTATATAAGTAAATAAAAAACAGGCTCACCTCTCGAAGCTTATGCTTTGAGGGGATTTTTTTGTCCTTGCTTATTCCAAGGTCGCTTCTGTTCTTGGATTATGAATAATTGTTTCCTGCCTTGCTATAAAATTCATAAGCAAAAAAGCCAAATAAATAGCCGATTGCAGCTCCTAAACTCACTGCAAGAAGTGAATAATCTGGGAAAAACATGCCGAAAATCAAACCGATTATACAGCCAAGGAGCATTCCAATTGGTATTAAACTATATAGTAACACTTGAGCGTTTTTTGATTTTTTCTTACCTAATGTGCCGTTGTCATATTTATTTTTAAGCCTTCCAATCACATCTTCTACAATACCAACGCCTTCATAACCAGGTATGTTAGGTAACGGAATTCTATGGGCATACGCTCCGGTAACAGGAATTAAGTCAGATGGATTAATTGGTCTAACTAACATACGAACGAGAACTTCATTCTCTTTTAATGGTTCTATATTTTTATATTCCACTTGTAATACATCTTTTGGGTTGCCAAACTTGTGAAATTGAATGTGTTTTCCGTGCAAGATGAATGTGCCCCTTAGTTTGATTGGGTTTATTATAGCATTTTTGGTTTGGGTGGTTATTTCATTAGTAAAAAATAAAGGGGAACAGAAAGTCGTCGTTTATCCATTTGATAAAATCGATTTCTCCTGAATACATAGTAATATAAGAAAAAGACGCTTTTGTGAGCGTCTTTTTCCAACTTGAGATAGATGCATCATTATTGTTCTGCTAGGTTACATAGTTCTCGTATAAAGTCTTCTCACACAAATGATCTGTGTATCAATTTGTTTTTGAAATACAGATCATTTGTATGAGAATTCTTATAAATGATTGCTGAATGATAACCTTACATGAATGCTTTTAAAAGCTCTTGAACTAATGGAATTACTCCACCTACAAATTTTAAAACTGCCATTGCGATTTCCATATGATTGCCTCCTTTTTTAATGGTAAGATGTAATGAATCTTTATACCATCATTATAGTAAGCGCTTACGTAAATATCGATGCATTTCGATATGCAATATTTCATATTTATATTTGGTAATGAGGATGAAGAGGAATCAGTAACTTATCCTGCTATTTGTGGGGGGCGGGCTGCATGTAAAAGCCTTCACTTTATCAAAATGTAAGCTGCATCTTGTATAATATAATGGTGGAGGTCGAATATGAAAAAAATAAATTCAAATATTGATTTGGATAAAAATGTATTGGAAGCGGTATTTATTCCGAGAAGGTTTATTGTTTTATGGATTACACTCGTATATATAGCTTCATTGCTTTTAGAATTTCGTAATAATATTCTCTCGATGGATAATTTCTTCTTTACAATGGTCATTGTTATTCATACTGTTTTTCATTGGTATGCTAGTTCATTAAGGAATAGGCAATTGTTATATTTCTTTTTTGTACAACTGTTCATTGTGTTTTTGGCAGCATTCATTGCATCAAATGCTTCGATAGCAATTTTTGTTGGATTAACCCCTATTTTAATTGCCCAAAGTCTATATGTTTATCACAATATATTTAAAGTAATAGCAGTTTTTACTCTTATGTATGCAATATTTTGTACTGCAATTAGTATAAATTATGGTGTGAATAAATTAGCTATTCTTATCTCTATGTTTCTGTTAGTGTTAGCAATTATTATTCCTTTTTCTTATATTAATAAGCAGCAATATGATGCACGGAATCGTATACAGAGCTACCTTCAAGAGTTAGAGTCTGCATATATGAGAGTAGAAGAATTGACATTAGCTAATGAAAGACAGCGAATGGCAAGAGATTTACATGATACGTTAGCGCAAGGTGTAGCGAGCTTAATTATGCAATTGGAAGCAATAGATGCCCATATGCAAAAAGGGAATACAGTGCGATCTCAAGAGATTATGAAACAAACTATGATAAGAGCGAGACAAACTTTACATGATGCAAGGCTGGTTATTGATGATTTGCGTCATACTACCAATTCATTTAATAAAGCAGTAGAGGAAGAAGTTCAACGTTTTTCTGAGGCTACGTCTATACACGTGAGATTTACTATTCAAAGCCCTCCGCATATTTCAAGCTTAGTAAAGGAACATTGTTTATATGTAATTAGTGAATGTTTAACGAATATCGCAAAACATTCGCAGGCAACAGAGGTAAATTTAAAAGTTGAATATATCGATGATCTTGAAAAACTTACTATTGAAGTTGAAGATAATGGAATTGGTTTTGACACTGGAGATATCGGTAAGAGTCCTGGACATTACGGCTTAATTGGCTTAAATGAGCGTGTTCGATTGATGAATGGAGAAATACATATATTGAGTGAAAAGATGAAGGGTACGAAAGTGTATATTCAAGTACCTATCAATAATGAAGGAGATAGCCATGAAGTATAACGTATTAATTGTGGATGATCATTTCGTTGTAAGAGAAGGTCTGAAATTAATATTAGAAACGAGTGATTCATTTCAAATTATAGGTGAGGCTGCAAACGGAGAAGAAGCCCTTTCTTTCATAGAAAAAAAGGAACCTGATGTTATTTTAATGGATTTAAATATGCCTAAAATGAGTGGTTTAGAAACAATTGAAGCTTTAAATAAAAAACAAAATCATACGCCGATTATTATATTAACTACTTATAACGAAGATGAATTAATGTTAAAGGGAATTGAGCTAGGAGCAAAAGGATATTTGCTAAAAGATACGGATCGTGAGAATTTGTTTCGAACATTGGAAGCGGCTATTCGAGGTGAGATATTACTACAACCCAATATTATGGAAAAGATAGTGAATTATAAAAGGAAAGAAATACATGCTAATATGGTTGAAGAAAATAACTTAACAGAAAAAGAATTGTTTGTGTTGAAAGCTATTGCGCGTGGAAATAAGAATAAAGAAATTGCATTCGATATGGGAATAGCTGAGCGAACGGTAAAAGCGTATTTAACAAATATATACAATAAATTAGGTGTTAATTCAAGGTCAGAAGCAGTAGCTGTATCTATTGAAAGGAAATTAATTCATTTTTAAAACATTATATATGCCCAATCGTACATTATAGGCTTGCCCTTTTGTACGATTTTTTTATTTCTTTCTCATGTTATGCTTTAGAAAGTATGAGAGATTTAAGAACGCTCTAATTGCATTACACAGACGTTTTTAATGTGGGAAAGGAAGAAGAATAATTAAATGGCAACTTTGTTTTTAATTTCTGTAGTAATTTTCTTTATTTGGCTGCAAAGCAAACAAACAAAATTAAACTGGATACATATTATTACTTTTCTCATGATGATAGGGATTATTACTTATACGGCGCCGCAACCAATGACTAGAGATTTACAAGCAGAGTTACTGGCAGTTACGCTTTTTTCTTTTGCTATTGGTGTTTGGCAAGGTGGGGGAATTATAGCCTGTAATAAGGATAAAATTTTATATATTACAAATGGAAAACAGTATTCTATTTCATGGATTCTCTTAATCATTGGCAACATAATTATTATTAACATATTTGAAGGCGGATTTATATTGAATGGAGTGTGGTTCCTTTTGTGTAGTGTTTTCATAGCATCTGGGGTAAAAAACAGTATTCTATGTGTTCAATACAAATTAACAGTGCGAAATTGAATGAAAAAGTAAAACTGTTTTCTTTTATCGCAACCTTGAACGTGTTGGAAGAATGGGGGAGTTAACGTAGATGTTTCTACCTATTACTAAATTTGATAAGTTTAATTGGCTTGGAAATGTTGCTTTCTCTTCAGAAAAGGTTAGCAGGAATCGAGTGCTTTCGAGGGCTGAAGAGAGAGAGGATAAGTTGCGTAATAAGAAATGTATAGATTCAGTTACTAAAGTTCATAAGGAAATAAAGATAGGTTTTGTGAAATATGGTGCTAATTATGTATCGGGCTGTGCAGAGCCTTATTCAATCATTGTCATAACGAGTGGTGATATGCTTGTTGGAAGTGGGCGGGTTAATAAGTTTGGCGAATTTAAAATATATACGAATGATTATTTGGAAGAGTATTTGGTAATAGAGATTCAGTTGATAACGGGTGGTTTCTATCAAGGGGGTATAACGATAGAGGTAGAATAAGGTATTATGATTTCCTTTTTATTTAATAAATAAAAAGGAAGCAACCGTAGTTGCTTCCTAAACCTATTAAGCCGAAGCTTTCTTCATTCTCTCAAGTAAACTAGATAATACATGCGTACGATACGATTCTAGTTTTTTACCTTCATAAGTACGGATACCTAATTTTTTAAGTTCTTTTACATACCAACCTTTGCTTCCGAAATACATGTGATCGCTCCCCTTCAACTTTGTTTTTATTTGTTCTGATTGCATATGGAGGTACAGGTAATATAATGAAGGAAATGAATTTCGCACGAAAATGGTTAACTTTGTTGCAAAAGACATATATACTAAGGATAGTATATAACGAGGTGGGCAAGACGTGATTATAGAGAAGCACGAAATTCAAATTGACCAAATTACGAGCGGTAAAGTGAATATCTTTACTTTCTATAGAAATAGAAAGCAAGTTGATGATCATTTTTTACGATTGCAAGAACCATCGCTTACAGCAAACTACTTCTTCCATTTTCATTTTGATGCAGAGAGCTTGCATCTACTGCAGGAAGAGTTTCCAAGCATATATCCGTACAACGGTAGTGAAACGATTCACGACTGGACGGAAAAGATGAAAGCAGAATTGCAACATCAGATCCAAACAGGAAAATGGAATAAGCGCGTACGTATCGGTAATCGCATTCTAGATGTGGTGTTTACGTGGTGTGACGAAGATATAGTAGAGTAAAAAGAAGCGGATGACGCTTCTTTTTTTAGCGCTGGAATAAAACGAGCTTACCTGCAGAAGATGTACAGCGATGTGTTTTTTCGTGCAATCCTTTTTCTTGTAAAATAGATTCACCTTTTGCTTTCGCTTCTTTTTCAGTTGCCGCCTCGAATGATTCGTCTAATGCTTTAGAACCATCTTTTTCAAAGACTGTTAGAACGTATACTCCCATGAAAATTCCCTCCAATGATAAAAATCAGAATCTTATAACTATTTTGGCATAAATCACTAGAATATGCAAAGAAATATATGACATTGCGTGTTACAATAAAGTGACACTTTAACTAGTGGGGAGTCTTTTCATCCCCACTAGTTATTAGTGGAACCAATCGGGTATTTACGGGCAGTTTGCTTTCAGACTGACTTCTTAGGCTTACTGCCCGTTAATACGGGGTAAAGTGAAACTTTAATCAGTGGGGAGTTTTTTATTTCCTGCTTATTACTAGTTTTCACCAATTGAGCATGTATTGTTTGTGCTCATGCGGATAAAATGAAACTTTTGAAATATAGAAAGGATCGTTATTTGTGAAACAAGTGAAGTTTATACATGCGGCTGATTTGCATTTGGATAGTCCGTTTAAAGGGATGGAAATGAATGTACCGCAGTCTGTTTGGGAAAGAATGAAACAAAGTACGTTTGAATCGTTCGAACGTATTGTTGATAAAGCGATTCAAGAGCGCGTTGATTTCGTATTACTAGCCGGGGATTTGTATGATGCGGAGACGAGAAGTTTGAGGGCGCAAGTGTTTGTGCGCGAGCAAATGAAGAGACTGTCGCAGTACGATATCCCTGTTTTTATTATTCACGGTAACCACGATCATTTAGGGGGAAGCTGGGCAGCAATTGAGTTTCCGGAAAATGTTCATGTGTTTACGGAGCCTTATGTAGAAGAGAAGTCGTTTTATAAAAATGGTGAGTTGTTAGCTTCTATTTACGGGTTTAGTTATTTGCAGCAAGCGGTAACGGATAATATGACAGCGCAGTATACGAAAATGAGTGATGCGCCTTTTCATATTGGCATGCTTCACGGAAGTGTTGAAGGGGATGCAGAGCATAATCGCTATGCACCGTTTCAAATTCGTGAGCTAAAAGAAAAGCAGTTTGATTATTGGGCTCTTGGCCATATACATAAACGTGAGATTTTATCAGAAGAGCCGTACATTATTTATCCAGGGAATATACAAGGACGTCATCGTAAGGAAACGGGCGAGAAGGGTGCATATCTGATTGAACTTACGAAACAAGGATCGCAATGTTCATTTTTCCATACGGCAGATGTTGTATGGGATGAAATTGAAGTGAATATTGATGGACTTGAAACTGTTGATGAACTTATGACGAACGTATCGAGTGCGATGAATGAATACCGAAGAGAAGAGGAAGGGACGCTACTTACTGTCGTATTTACAGGACAAGGCCCACTTTCTCCTTATTTACGTGATGAAAAACGTGTGGAAGAGATTTTTCATATTTTAGCAGCGGGCGAAGAGCGAAAAGACTTCGTATATGCGATGAAGTGGAAAAATGAGACGGTTTCTTTTGCGGAAATCGAGCGTTTGAAAGAAGAAAATCATTTCGTCGGTAGTGTGCTAAAAGAGCTAGAAGCTTTCACTAATATGGACGGTGTGTTACGCACGATTTGGACATCTCCTGTAGCGCGTAATAGTATTGAATCTTTTACAGAAGAAGAGAAGAAAGAGATTCAAAAAGAAGCAGAAAATATTATTTTAGAGCAATTATTCCAGCAAGAGAGGGATAAGAAATGAGAATTGAAAAACTCCATATTTATGGGTACGGAAAATTAGAGAATGTGGAAATGGATCTGTCATTGCTGACGGTGTTGTACGGTGAAAATGAAGCGGGGAAATCGACAATTCGCTCATTTATGAAAAGTATTTTATTCGGTTTTCCGACGAGGGGACAGCGCCGTTATGAGCCGAAAGAAGGCGGCAAGTATGGCGGTGCGATGACTGTACAAACAGAGAAGTACGGCCGTTTGAAAATTGAGCGATTGCCAAAGACGGCAGCTGGCGAGGTGACCGTTTATTTTGAAGACGGGAAAACGGGCGGCGAGGAAATTTTAAACGATATATTAAGCGGGATGAATGAAAGTTTATTTGAATCTGTCTTTTCATTTGATATGCACGGTCTTCAAAATATTCATCAGCTAGGCGAAGCGGATATCGGAAATTATTTATTTTCGGCAAGTGCAGTCGGAAGCGATGCGTTATTGCAGCTCGATAAAAAGCTAGAGAAAGAAATGGATCAGCGTTTTAAGCCGAGTGGGCGAAAACCAGAAATTAACGTGTCACTGCAAGAGATGAAGAAGCTTGAAGAGAAGATGAAAGAGTGGCAAGGGAAAATTGGCACGTATGAAAAGCAAGTGGAGCAGTTAAAAGAAAGTGAAGAGAAGCTAGCTTTTGTTCGCGTGGAAAAAGAGAGTGCAGAAAAGCGAAAGCAAGATTATGAAATATTAGCTGCGCTTGAGCCTCTCGTTATTGAAAAGCGTGCGCATGAGAAAGTGTTAGAAAATGAGAGCGGACAATTTCCTGTAAACGGGATGGCGCGCTATGAAGCGATTAAGGCGAAGATGGAGCCGCTCCAATTACAAGTTGATTCGCTCCAGAAAAAAATAGAGAATGTGCAATCGGAAATGGAATCGATTCAAATAGATGAAGAGTTTTTACAAAAAGAAAGTTATGTAGAAGAACTTCGTATGCAGCATATGTCTTACGAAAATGCACGCCAAGAAATGCGTGATATGACAGGAACAATTACGAATATAAAAGAAGAACTGGCAGAACTAGAGCAACAAATCGGTGCTACTTTTGAAAAAGAAACAGTTCTTTCGTTTGATATGAGTTTGGCAACGAAAGAGTTAATTACGCAAACGGTGCAAAAGGCGCGCGAACTAGAAACGCAAAAAACACAGCTGGATGAGCGTTTTAAAGTAGCGCAGGAGCAATTAGAAGAACAAGAAGAAAACATAAAACAGGTTAAGCAACAAATGTTAGCGGATGAAGAACGAAATACGCTAGTTGAGAAAGAAAAGTCATTCCAAGATGCGGCGTTTATCGGTATGGGCGCAGAGAGAATGAAGCGCAAGTATGAAGAGAAGGCAGGAGCGGCAGTGCAAAAGAAAAAACAGTGGCAAAGAGTTTGTCTTCTGTTACTTCTTATTAACACAGTTGTTTTATTCACAAGCTTATTTATGGACAACCGCCTACTCTTATTTATTAGTGTCATTATTTTTGTAGGGATCGTTCTTGCTCTCGTTTTATATAAAGATCCGTCAAGTGGATTACAAGAAGAGCTTCTTACTCTTCAGCAAAGTGCTGGCGGGAGACAAAGTGAAGAAGCGATGTCTGTGCGCTATGAGTTAGAAAAAGATGAAGAGATTCGTAAGCTATTTGAGCGCGAGTCGTATAAGTTGCAGCAAATGGAGCGAGCGTATGATAAAGTCGTTTCATCGTATGAGGAATGGGAGCGAGAAACGTTCCGCATTAGCGAACAAGTAAATGTGTATAAAATGCGCTATACGTTCCCTGAGTTTTATACGTATGCGCACATATTACCGGCGTTTGAGCGTATGGAAAAAATGCAGCAATTATATCGCGAATTAGAGAAGCAAGGCGCGCGAAAATCTTCATTATATGAAATGATTTCGCAATTTGAACATAAACTAGAAACTGTTATCGGTAGCGCAGAATATAGTAAGCTGCACGAGGCACAAAGTCGTATGCAAAATGAGAAAGAGAAGCGCCAAACTTGTAAGCAGCTAAAAGAGAAATTAGCGGAATGGCAAGAAGAATACGAGTTCACGCAAGAGCAATTGAAACAACTATTAGTAGAAAGAGATGGATTATGGCATATCGCATATTCTACAGATGAAGAGATGTTTTTAGAGGCAGGTAAACTGGCGGAAAAACGTGAAGATGCTGAGAAACAAGTAGGGCGTTTATTACCACAAATTGATCTATTAGAACAGCGTTTAACGAGTTTATCATTAGCTGAACATTATGAAGCTGACGGTTATGATGAAAAATTAAAGCAAGAAATGACAATCGCGCAAAATTGTCTTACGAAAGAGAAAGAACTGACAGAGCGTATTGCGAAACATCGTATGGAAATTGCGAATTTAGAAGAAGGCAGTACGTACGGCGATTTAATGCACGAATGGGAAATGAAAAAAGCGCAAGTGCGTGAACAAGTGAAGAAATGGGCTGCTTATGCGGCGGCAAAGACAGTGTTAACGAAAACGAAGCAATATTATCATGAGGTACACCTTCCTCGTATTTTACAAAAATCAGAAGAGTACTTCGTCTATTTAACAGGCGGACGATATAGTAAAATCTTTTCACCGTCAGAGGCGGAACCTTTTATTGTGGAACGTAACGACGGTATGCGTTTTTACAGTCATGAACTAAGCCAAGCGACAGCAGAGCAGTTATATTTATCGTTACGGTTTGCATTAGCGAAAACATTTGAGCATGATTATCCGTTTATTATTGATGATAGTTTCGTGCATTTTGATGCGGTAAGGACGAATCGTACGATTGAACTAATAAAGGAAATTGCGCAAGATAGACAAGTCATCTTCTTTACATGTCATGCACATTTGCTAACATATTTTACAGAAAAACAGATTATAAAATTAACGCATAAGCGTAAAGAAAATGAGTTGTAGTGTGCTATACTAAAAGTAACTGATATGGTGGAGGAATTCGAATGAAAAAGAAAATTGCAGAATATGAAGTTGGTGAACAAGTCGATGTTTTCTTGTTAATTAAAACAGCGACAAAAGGTTTAGCAAGCAATGGGAAACCATTTTTAACAGTAATCTTACAAGATCCAAGTGGAGATATTGAAGCGAAGCTATGGGACGTATCACCAGAAGTTGAGAAACAATATGTAGCGGAAACAATCGTTAAAGTAGCTGGTGATATTTTAAACTACAAAGGACGTATTCAATTACGTGTGAAACAAATCCGTGTTGCGAATGAAAATGAAGTAACGGACATATCGGATTTCGTAGAAAAAGCACCAGTGAAAAAAGAAGATATGGTTGAAAAAATTACGCAATACATATTTGAAATGAGAAACCCGAACATTCAACGTCTAACAAGACATTTGTTAAATAAGCATCAAAACGAATTTTTAGAATATCCAGCAGCGACAAAGAACCATCACGAGTTCGTATCGGGACTAGCTTATCACGTTGTATCGATGCTTGATTTAGCGAAAGCTATTGCGGCTTTATACCCATCGTTAGATAAAGACTTACTATATGCAGGCGTTATTTTACATGACCTTGGTAAAGTAATCGAATTATCTGGCCCAATTTCTACAACATACACGTTAGAAGGAAATTTATTAGGCCACATTTCTATTATGGTGAACGAAATTGGTAAAGCAGCAGACGAATTGCAAATCGATGCAGAAGAAGTATTAATTCTTCAACACATCGTCCTTTCTCACCACGGAAAAGCAGAATGGGGTAGCCCAAAACCACCGTTAGTAAAAGAAGCAGAAATTCTGCACTACATCGATAACTTAGATGCAAAAATGAACATGATGGACCGCGCATTAGGACGCACAAAACCAGGCGAATACACTGAACGTGTCTTTGCTCTTGATAATCGTTCGTTCTATAAACCGACGTTCCATAATTAATAGTGTGAATAAAGTGGCCTCATTAAGTGTTAATACGCTTAGTGAGGCTGTTTTTTTATTAAAAATGAAATGAAATAGTTAAAAGGAAATAATTGAAGAAGAATCTTTTAAAGAACATGATTTTTTATCAAATGATATGGAGTTAATTAGACATGAAATATTCGAATCTCGATTTGAAGGGATTTTTAAAACTGATTATAAAACAGCACATAATGCAACTTTAAGATCCGGTCGCCCTTGGAAGATATCTGATATAGATGCAGAATAAAAATGGAGGAGATACACTATGGGAATCCATATAACAATGAATAAAGAATTTGAAGATGCAGAGATAGTTGTATATCAATATTATCCATCTGAATCACCAGAAAAAGTTGGGAAAATGTATTTTCATAAAAAAGAGGAAATGTTTTATGATTTAGAACCTGTTCCAGAAGAATCAATCGGAACAAGAAATCATTATTTTAATTGTGCGATTTCTAGGATAGTAATATGCCTGAGAAATGGCGGAGAATTTTTGGAAGAAATGACATACGGAGTATAGCGCAACAAACAAAGATATAAAAAAATTAGCTCAAATAAAGAGCTGGTTTCTTTTTCATACTGTTACTAGGTTAATAGACTTCATTTACAATAACATCTTTACCCTGCCAAGAAGAGTATTATTGAAACGTAGATTATTAATCTATAAACCCTGCTGATTAATAATAGGAGGAAAAAATATGAAATACATGGCGTATGTAGAAAAAACCAATAAGTTAATCGAAGAGGAGGTTACAATAAATATTAACGGTGTAGTGTTTACGGGATTCTCCACTGTTTGTCCATATAAAATTGAAGAAGGAAAAAATTATCCTGTTATTCTCGACATTACAGTTTTTGATAGTATTGAAATAAATGAAGGAATAGATGGAGTGAAAAATTTAAAGAGAATTGATAATTCTTTCGAATATCGTATTAGTGGAATATTAAATCGTGGGTTTATTGATGCAGGGATTATTATTACAGACGAAGATGAAATATTCCCGGAACACAGTGAATACTTTAACAAGCATGTTGAAATTGAAGTTGATAGAATCAACATTGAATTTTTAAAAGAAGACTAGTCATTTTCAACAACTTCAAACTAGAAATCAGGAAATCATTTTTCTCAGACAACTTCAAACATGAAATTCAATATAAATAAAGGGGCCCTTATTTATGGCAATATGTTTATTAATGACTAAAGAATTTGAGGATGAAGAGATAGTTGTTTATCAATACTATCCTTCTGAATCACCCGCTAAAATAGGTAAGATGCACTATAATAAAAAGGAACGAATGTTTTATGACCTAGAGCAAGCTCCAGTGGATTCATTAAATATGAGAGAACATTATTTTAATTGTGCGTGTACTAGGATTGTGCGATGTCTTAGAAAGAACGAGGAATTTCCAGATAGCATGGCATATCAAGCATAATTAAACGAACATAAAAAAAGCCGCCCAACAGGACCATAGCCATCAAGTTTAAAAAAATGAGTCCGATGCCTTTTGGCATTGGACTCATTTTTTTACAATAGGGAGTAGAAGAGTGCCGTTTTGGACATACTCAAATAAGACTCTCTGGATTTCGTATTTTTTATACGGCTTTGTGAAGTCTTTTCGTACATTCTTGAGTGATACTAAGGATATCGAACGGTGTACGACACTTATACCTTCGTGCTTTTCGTCCGTTTTTGACAAGATCCTGGAAGAGCCTGGTTAGCACTGATACAGGATGTTGAAAGGTTGTGAAAAGCACGTCGTGTATACTAGAGAAGTAAATTTTGACGATATATGTACACTTATACTCACTAACCTCTTTTTGTTTTTTCTCCCATATAAGCCTTCTCATTCGATATGTAATGCTAGCTACCAAACACAAACCAATTAATTGCCCATATAAATGACATTGAAATCGTTCCAGTTTCACAGGTTTCACTTCATGAATTTTAAAAATAGACTTCCATGTTTTAAATATAATTTCAATTTGCCACCGTAAAGAATACAGTTCATACACTTCATTGTGTGGAAGGTGTTTACTAGATACGTTCGTAATAAGAAGGTTGATACGACTTGCATATTTCGGCATCTTCTTTTTCGCTTTCTTGTGATGTTCCAAACGTTTCGCCCACTCAGTTTGTGTTAGACGATATATGACAAGGCGTGTTTTATGTTTTTGGTGAAGCCCTATATAGATTTCCGGTAATTCTAGTATTTGTCCTTCAGGTAGGTCTTTCGTCAATTTTTCTAAATCGAGAAGATTCCATTTTCCACCTTTCTCTTTTTGATAGACTTGTGTATTCCAGCGAATACGTGACACATAAAATGCTTTTCGATCCGCAATTTTTTCTAAATCATAAATAGAAAAATAGCCAAGATCACGAAGAGAAAGTTCCCCTGGCTCTAATGTTTGCGTACGTTCCTGTCCATAACGGCAATCGCTACTTGTTCCATCTCTTACAGCTGTTTCTAAAAATTCTCCAGAAATCAGTTCATACTCTAATTGAATTTTCACGCCAGCTTCTGAACCTCCTTTTTTCGTTCTATGGACCTATGCATTTTTTCATACATTCCTATTCTGGCGCGGTTTTAGGTTTCTCGTTTGTTTTTGGATCAACCAAAGAACTGTATTAAATCTTGTTTGATCTTAGGGGTCACTATATATGAACACTACGTATTTGACTTTCTCAATGACCAACATTACTTAACGTGGTAAAATAATATCCAATGTTATTAAAATTAAAGTGGTTATCAAGTCGGAGGAAGGCACTTTAGGGTGTCCTTTCTTTTTTAAATATATAAGCGCACCATCCCTTTCCTAATAGAGATCCTCTCATGCATCCTTACAGGGAGAATGATAAGGCATTTTTTATTTACCCAATTACCGAGCTCTCACATGTTTTAAATAGTTACAATACTTGTATTGCTTCAATAACATATGATCATTCTTAAGAATGTCATTGAAATGTATCAATAGATTCTAGTGTAGCAAAATAAATTGTGCTATGATGTGAGCAAATATAAAACTATCTAACGGAGGGATTCACATGCCGCATGTTGTGTTTCGTGGAATTACTACTGAACAATTAAAACACATAAGCAAGCCATTAGTAGAAGAGCTCGCAGAGATTTGTGAGTGTGGTACGGATAATTTTACGTTGGAACTACCAAGTTCTACGTTTGTATTCAATGGAGAAGAAATAGAAGCGTTTCCTCTTATTGAAGTGAAATGGTTCGAGCGTGGACAGGAAATTCGTGATCGATTTGCCAAGGCCATTACTACATATGTAATGGATTTTGGACTTCCAGAAGTAGAGGTTGTATTTACGGTTTTCACAGAATCAGCGTATTATATTAACGGGAAGCATTGTGCAAGTTAGAGCTATTTGAAAGATTTTTGTAACATTTATAAGGGGTAGAACCACATCGCTATTAAGCTAACTAGACAAAATACCCCCTAAAAAGAAAAAGGCGTTATTCTTTCTGAGAAATCATAGGAAAGGATAACGCCTTTATATCAATATGGGGTACAGCCGAGATACGTGTAAAAATAGGTCATAGACTTCCTTTTTTCCAACTTTGACCTATTGAGTTTATAAAGGGATTGCTTCTTCTATTGGTTGGGGGATTTTCTGTAAATCAATTACATAATCCCCAAAGCGTTTTATATGCATAGTCATATAAGGACTTAGCCTTTCTAAATCTTGGCGTGAAAAGCGATAACCTTCTTTTTTAGTTGCCATAAAATTATAGTGATATCTACTACATTTTGAAAAATTACAGAATTGGTGATTAAATCATTGTATTTAATACGTTTTTCTTGTTCGATTGGATCGTTTTCCGTAATAATACCATCGCGGCCAAAAAACAACCATCATGATATAGAGGCAAATATAAAGAACATGTTAATCAAAACATGTTCTTATTTAATATAATCGATTCACTTTTTTATAAAAAGTTTGGTTATTTTATTGAAGCTTATTCCACAAACACACTCGTTTGTTAACTTTTTTACTGTTTGAAAGCCATATTTTTTATATTGATTCATTTATTGGAAAAACCGAAAGTTTTAAACTCTCTCTATTACATATTTATTTTTGGAAAAATAGCCTAACTCCAAATACTAATAATACTGTGCCAGTAATACCCTCTATTGTACGGTTCACCTTTTCTTTTCTTAAAAAAGTTCTTAATTGACGTATTAGAGAGATATAAAGTAAATACCATATTGCTGTCAAAGTCGTAAATGTGAATCCCAACAAAAGAAATTGGAAGAAATGACTTTGATTACTCACAATAAATTGGGGTAGAAAACTAAGGAAAAATACAGCCGTTTTTGGGTTTAAGATTGCCGTGGTAAATCCTTGTCTAAAACTTTTAACCGTTCCAATATCCTTAGAGTTTATTTCCACTGAACCTGACATATCTTCTTTTTTAGAAAAGGCACTTTTAATTGACTTTACAGCTAAATAAATTAAATAAAATGCCCCAGCATATTTTATTAATGTAAATAGCATAGCAAATTTCATTAAGATAGCAGAGAGTCCTAGTGTAGCCATTATTGTATGAATCATCATTCCAGATACCGTTCCTAAAACGGTCTTTATCCCACCATTTCTACCATGAGAGATAGTGTTTTTTGTAACTAAAGCAAAACCGGGACCAGGCATCATTATAATAAGGAGTGCTGTAAGGATAAATAGTAAGTAATTTTCCATGTTATGGTATTTCCTTTCTGGTTTTTAGTTTTGCTTATAGTATAGCTTTTTTCCTTAAAACATTAAATATGAAAAGTGTGATCAGGATAGTATCATAAACTTTCAAGGAGTTGTAATTGAATTATAGAGGGCTTCACTTGAATAATGTTCTTCTGTAAATGAGCGTTTTAATGGAATTTCAATTACATAAATAATCAGATTTTTGTATGAAAGGATAACTCAATTAAATAAATTAAGAGCGTTTTTTAATTACTTTTTCTCGGAACACTCTTAATTTTCTTTCGTTTATCGAGGGTATTAGTATCAACTTGACCAAACATTATCCAAAAACTACATTTAACATTTACGAAAGCATATTCGAATAATCATTCATTAAATTTCTTATCAATCACCAAAAATTAATAATCATAAGGAAGAGGTACGTGACCTTTTATTTAAGAAATTACTTATTCTTAAAAAAAATGAATGAACTCCCCATAAATAATTGTAAAGATATAAAATTCTATAATTCCCTCGGACCAAAAAATTATCCTTTATAGCAACGAAGTTCATTTTTATCGTTTTGGGGTAGTGTATTCTTGTTAGCTTGATGGGCATGGGGAGCTTTGAGTCTTTAGCTGGATAGTGACGCTATCCAGAAATTAATGATTTTACACCCTAAATGTTATTTAACTAAAAAAAATCTCAAATTCGAGATTTTTCGCTTGCTTTCCAATCACTTGAGGTGTAAAGTGATAGTAACGAAAGTGATTGAGTCATATGAAAAACATACACTCACTTGCTTTCGATTAAAAAACGAAGTAACTTATTCAGTAAAAACTAAGATGAATTTACAAAAATATAATGAGAATAAATTGAAAAGCTAAGAAGCATATTATTTTTTAATTATCACTTGACTAGTAAAATGAAGCGGAGGAATTATCAATGTATGAAATTAAAGGGCATCATCACATTTCAATGGTTACGAAAAATGCAAATGAAAATAATCACTTTTATAAAAATGTACTTGGTTTACGTCGTGTGAAAATGACAGTAAACCAAGATGATCCGTCAATGTATCACTTATTTTACGGAGATAAAACGGGAAGTCCAGGTACGGAGCTATCGTTTTTCGAAATTCCTTTAGTAGGAAAAACATACCGTGGTACGAATGCGATTACTCGAATTGGGTTACTTGTTCCTTCAGAGGATAGCTTGCATTACTGGAAAGCACGACTTGAGGAATTTGATGTGAAACATAGTGAAATGACAACATATGCAAATCGTCCTGCTTTGCAATTTGAGGATGCTGAAGGTCTTCGCTTAGTACTACTCGTTTCAAACGGAGAAAAAGTGGAGCACTGGGAGACTTGGGAGAAATCAGAAGTTCCTGCTGAACATCAAATCCAAGGAATGGGTTCTGTGGAAATGACAGTTCGTAGACTTGATAAAATGGCGAGTACACTTACAGAGATGTTTGGTTATACAGAGGTTAGCCGAAATGACGAAGAAGCGATTTTTCAGTCCATTAAAGGAGAAGCTTTTGGAGAAATCGTTGTGAAATATTTAGATGGTCCTACTGAAAAACCGGGCCGCGGTAGCATTCACCATTTAGCAATTCGTGTGAAAAATGATGCAGAGCTTGCTTATTGGGAAGAACAGGTGATACAAAGAGGCTTCCAGTCTTCAGGAATCATCGACCGTTTCTATTTTAAAAGCTTATATTTCCGTGAATCAAACGGAATCTTATTTGAAATTGCGACAGATGGACCAGGATTTACAGTTGATGGAGATGTAGAACATTTAGGAGAAAAACTTGATCTACCGCCGTTCCTAGAAAATCAGCGAGCAGAAATTGAAGCGAAATTAGCGCCTATTGAAGAGAAGTAATAGAAGAGAAACTATAAAATTGAAAACCACTGGAGGAATATAAAATGAATCAATTAAAAGGAATTCACCACGTTACAGCAATTACAAGTAGTGCAGAAAAGAACTATGAGTTCTTCACTCACATTTTAGGAATGCGTTTAGTTAAAAAAACAGTAAACCAAGATGATATTCAAACGTATCATTTATTCTTTGCAGATGATAAAGGTAGTGCAGGAACAGATATGACATTCTTTGACTTCCCAGGTATTCCTAAAGGAGTACACGGCACAAATGAAATTTCAAAAACTTCATTCCGCGTTCCAACTGATGCAGCATTAGAGTATTGGGTAAAACGCTTTGACCGTCTTGAAGTGGAGCATACAGGCATTAAAGAGCAATTTGGTAAGAAAACTCTTTCTTTCGTTGATTTCGATGATCAACACTATCAATTAATATCTGATGAATTAGATAAAGGGATCGAATCAGGTACACCGTGGCAAAACGGGCCAGTTCCATTAGAATATGCAATTACTGGTTTAGGACCTGTATTTATTCGAATCGCGAACTTTAGTTTCTTTAAAGAAGTGTTAGAAAAAGTTCTATTATTTAAAGAGGTTGCGCAAGAAGGAGAATTCTATTTATTTGAAGTAAACGAAGGTGGAAATGGTGCTTCTGTCATTGTAGAACATAATACAGTTCTTCCAGAAGCAAGACAAGGTTTTGGTACAGTGCACCATGCTGCATTCCGCGTAGAAAATCGCGCTGTATTAGAAGAGTGGATTGAGAGAATCGGTAGCGTTGGACTTCCTTCATCTGGCTATGTAGACCGTCACTTCTTCGAGTCATTATACGCAAGAGTTGCACCACAAATTTTATTTGAATTTGCAACAGACGGCCCAGGATTTATGGGAGATGAGCCATACGAAACACTTGGCGAAAAGTTATCATTACCTCCATTCCTAGAGCCAAAACGTGAAGAAATCGAAAAATTAGTTCGTCCAATCGATACAGTGAGAAGTACAAAGGAATTTATTAAAGAGTAAAAGTAGAGGTAATAAGTAGGAGAGCAAGTATTTTTGGCTGATAGCTAAAAATACTTGTTTTTTTATTTTCGCTTTATAAGTATATTGAATAAAATAATTGACTTACTTTTTATATGTAACTATAATAGTTACAAAGTAATCTTTAACAATGGCAGTGAGTAATATTTTTTTAGTATAATTGTAACTGTTATAGTTACAATTAAAATTAATCATAAAAAAACCAAATAATGTAAAAACTTTAAATAGCAACAAGAGAAAGGAGACGGGAATGTTGAAACGGTTTAAGTTTTATATGATTAGCGGTATTGTGCTCGTTTTGTTAATCGTTTGTAACTTCGTTGATAAGCCGATTGCGAAGGTTGGAGAAGTGAAAGATACTGTTATGATGAAGATAAATACGAAAGAGAGTATGGCACAGATTGATGGGCAGACGATTTATTTTAAGCAAATTGGTGAGGGAAAGCCACCTTTACTTATGCTGCACGGGTTTGGTGGTTCTTCTGATGGATTTAGTGATATTTATCCGGAACTTGCGCGAGATCACACAATTATCGCAGTTGATATTTTAGGATTTGGACGTTCTTCTAAGCCAGTTGATTTTCAGTATTCGTTTCCTGCGCAAGTGAATTTATATTATAAGTTAATGAAGAAGCTTGGATACGATCAGTTTGCGGTGCTCGGTCATTCAATGGGCGGAGAGATGTCTCTCAATTTAGCGTATTTATATCCGGATGCAGTGACGCATCTCATTTTGGCAGATTCTACAGGAATAGAGTCTTTCCAGCAAAAAGAAAGTTATGAAGTGCCGCCGTTATCAACTGATCTTCAAACGGTAACAGAGATTACGAATTATAATAAAGATGAAGTAAAAAATAGTCGCGACGATAAAGAGCATTATGATCAGCTGACGAAAATGAGAGAGCGCCGCATTGCGATGGAAGCTGATAAAATTAAGGTGCCTACTTTAATTATATGGGGACGACACGATAAGAGCGTTTCTTGGAAAAATGGTGAGCTGTATCATCAGCTATTTGCAAATAGTACGTTCCATATTATTGAAAAAGGATACCATGCGCCGTTTCGCCAGGAACCAATAGAGTTTATGGAATATGTACAAGCGTTCTTCGCGAAGAATCCACAACGATAAAATTTTAAGCATAAATCCACTTCTTTCCTCATACAGTGAAACTAATAAGGCTTGTCTAAGGAAAGGAATGAAGTGGAGTGGAAACTTTACCATGGTGGGTGTATCTTGTAATTGTTGGGATTGTACTAAGTGGCTACATGGTTTTATATACTTCAAAAAAAGAGCAAGAGATGGATAATGAGTTTATCGAAAAAGAAGGCGAAGTGTATATGAAGCGCTTAGAAGAAGAGCGTGAGAAACGTAATCAGAGTAGTGATAAGGATTCGGTATTGCTTTAATAGAAATTTTGAATGGCTACCATCTAGTAGAACTTTACATCTAGGTGGTAGCCTTTTTCTTTTTGGAAAGCATGTATACGAAATTCATCATGAACTTTTATTGATGGTATTTATATATATTTCTACTCATAAGAATGGAACTAGCGTGTTATTTACTGGGGGGGATTAACAATGCATAGGGATGAAACATCATTACATCCTGATACAGGTGTTACATCTGTAATGTTTGTTGAGCGTTCATTAAATGAAATTCGTTTTTGGTCTAGGATTATGAAAGAGCATTCTTTTTTTCTTCGCCTTGGATTTAGATGCGAGGATACGCAACTAATTGAAGAGGCGAATCAATTTTATCGATTGTTTGAACATATTGAACAAATAGCGCATTCCTATACAAATGAAACAGATCCTGAGCAAATAAAAAGATTTAATGCAGAAGTACAACAAGCCGCAACTAATATTTGGGGATTTAAACGAAAAATTTTAGGGTTGATTCTCACATGTAAATTGCCAGGACAAAATAACTTTCCGCTGTTAGTTGATCATACAAGTAGGGAAGCAGATTATTTTAGAAAACGTTTAATGGAATTAAATGAAGGGAAATTAGATGCTCTTCCTGATGCTATTATTAAAGAAAATGTTTTCTTTTTAAGGATTATGGCAGACCATGCTAAATTTATTGGTCATCTTCTTGATCCATCGGAAAGAAAGCTTGTAGACACAGCGCGGAATTTTAGCAATGATTTTGATGAATTGATGTATCAAGCAATTGACTTAGAATCTATGAAACCACAATCTCAAACAGTCCCACTTTTAGATCAATTTTTAGATCAAAATCGTGTGTCGGTTGCATCTCTTCGGGATTTTAAGAAAACAGCACGTGATTTAATTGAGCAATGTAAAATAAAGAGTATCATTCATCCGTTATTGGCAGACCATGTTTTCCGTGAAGCTGATAGATTTCTTGAAATCATTGATATGTATGATGTTCACCTTACAAATATTCAATCACAACCTAGATATTAGAAAAGATCAAGAAAGATAATATTTTATTTTCAGCTGAGAAGTTAACAATTTATTGTTAGCTTCTTTTCTTTGTGATTAAAATTCCTTTTCGTTTAGTAAATGTCTCTTTAAAGACTACATAAATCTCTTTGACCAAATATGTAATTCTCTGTAAAATGATATATGGAAAGATTATGAATATACAGGAAATCTATGGATAGTAGATGCTAAGAAATTATTCGGGGGGAATTTGTTAGTTAAGTATGTTAATTTGTTTGCACTACATTTTACAAATAAAGGGGTATTAGTAATCATGAAAGCAAAGAAATTAGTAAGTTTAGCGTTACCAGTTATGTTATTGAGCGGTTGTATTACAATTGAAACTGATGGTAAGAAAGCTGAACCAAAGAAAGAAGAAACGCAAAAGGTAGAGAAAGAGAGTAAGTCTGCTGACAAAGAGAGTAAGTCAACTGATAGCAAGAAAGAGGATAGCTTATCTGTAGCGAAAGGTGAAGGTACAAATAGTAGTTCATCAAGTAGTCAACAAGGTAATAATTCAACTGCTTCTAATTCTTCAACTGGTAAGGTAATGGGTTCAGATGTTGAAAGGTACAAGGCAGATATTATAAACAGTGCTACTCAAATTGAAGATACAATGAAATTAATTGAAGGAATAGCAGATTCAGACGTAAAATCATACAAACAAAAGAAAAGTGAAGTACAACTGAGTTTAGGTGGAGCAAAGGCAACTGCAACGAAACTGAAGAATCTACAAGCGCCTCCTGAATTACAGGGAGAGCAGGCGAAGATAAAGCAATCAATGGAACTGTATGCGGATTGTTTTCAACTTCTCTTTGATGCATTAGACCAAGAAGACGAGAGTAAAATGCATCAATCATTAAGTAAAGCACAAGAAGGCTCAAAACTGTTTGAAGAAGCAGCGAAGAGTATCGGTAGTAAAACCAACTAAGAACAAATGACTTAAAGGGGTATGAGGTATGAAAGTAAAAAAACTAATAGCTGCTGCAGTTCCAGTTGCCATATTATTAAGTGGTTGTGTTACAGTAAAAGATTCGGCAAATAAAGAGGAAAAGACAGAAGAAACAAGTAAATCTAAGGCTGCTGAAACGAAAGAAAAATCAACTAATTCGAAAGAAGAAAGTAAAGATGTTCAAAAGGTTCGAGTTTTAGATGAAGATTATGCACAGTATTTATTAGACATTGAACAGGATATGTTAAGACGATTTGATTACTATGATGCTTCTGTAAAAGATTTGAGAAATGGAAGTAAATCAAAAGCTGAGGTATTAGATAGTATTAAAGACATCTATAAAGTATTTGATAAGATAGAGAAGATTTACGCACCGCCAAAACATAAAGAAGACCAAAAAGAGATTGAAAGAGCGACAGGTAAACTAAGAGAAACATTCAGTGAAATAGAGAAGTTATTCAACGAGAAAGGCTTCAGCTTAGAGACTGATAAGGAAATCTTAAATAAAGCAAATACAAAACTAGAGGAAGCAAAACGTATTTGGAAACCTACATTCGATAAGTTAAGATCCGAAATAAAAGGTGATACAGCCACAGAAAAATCTACTAGTACAACAAGTAGTCCTACACCGACAAACCCAACTACTGGTAGTCAGGCTCAAACAGATAAAAGCCAAGCTAAAACGGGAGTATTTGTAGGTACAGTTGGTACAAGTGAAGAGTTGGGAATTAATTATGGAAACATGGAGAAGAACATCAAAGATGGTACTGAGATTATTGGAAATTGGGGTATTGATTACGGTAGTGGCGTAAAAACTACATTAGTACTAAAAGGTGATAAAACATTTGAGTCCTATGCGAATGGTTCTTATCCGAATAAAGATAACTACCTAACAGGAACATATGCGGTAGATGTTCCGTCATTCCAGTTATCCTTAAAAGTAACCAAAGCAGTTAAAGACGATCAAGAAGTAAAGTTAACAAATGATAGTATGATGTATAAATTACAAAACTATGATGGAAACACATTACAAATTTATCATATGGACGATAATGTTCGTATTCGTTATGCAAAACAATAAATACTTGGCAAAAAACTCTGTAATAAATTTTACAGGGTTTTTTGTTCGTTCTAATTGTATTTCTTTATTATTTTCCCTGGGGCTATCCGTAATAGTGGTGTATCCGTTCATTGTATTATTGTTCGGGAAATTATTATTTGAGCATAGTATATGAAAGCTCCATATGAAATAGCGTCATTATAACCTGTAACGCACAAGTTGCACAGGCTACGCAACGACAACTAGCTTTACTCTTCATCAGTTATTTGTCCATACTAGACGTAGAGAGGTGATAAACACAGTATGATTTTTAGTGAACGCTTAAAACAAGAACGAGAGAAACGAAATTGGTCGCAAAATGATTTGGCTGAAAAAATTCATGTAAGTAGGCAAGCTGTTTCGAAATGGGAGACGGGAAAGAACTATCCGAGCATCGAAATCATTATTCATTTAAGCGATCTGTTCGGTATTACGATTGATGAGATGCTAAGGAGTGATGAAGAGTTGACGCAGAAAGTAATTGAAGATAGTAAGCAATTAGCATATCCAAAGTGGAAGGTGTTTTTCGATAGTCTATTCATGCTGGGAGTATTTCTGTTTCTTACAAAAATCGTTGTATGGATGTTAAATAAGTTTGCAGGAGCAAGTATTACAATTGTAGCGGATGCGCCATATGTAATGAATTTTTTACCTCTCATATTAATGGTTATAGGTGGTATGGGATCTGATAAGTTGAAGAAAATATATAGATAGAGGAAATAATTTCCCCGCACTAGCTGTTCTTTCTACTCAAATTGTGTACTATAAAGGATAGGATGACATAAAGAAGGGGACATTTAGAATGGAATTTCATGAACAGAAGATTTTGCCGGCAGTGAGGCAAATTAAAGATTTGGAGAAGCTATTACATAGTTCGTATGAGTATATTGTTATTTTAGATATTCATGTTGGTCAATTGAAGAGTGTTGTGTCACTTGCGAAGCAGCATGGGAAAAAGGTGTTTTTACATGTTGATTTGATCCATGGATTACAAAGTGATGGGCATGCGACGGAGTTTTTATGCCAAGAATATAAACCGTACGGGTTATTGTCAACAAAGGCGAGCGTAATTATGAAGGCGAAGCAAAAGGGTGTCGTCTCAATTCAGCGCATCTTTTTAATTGATTCTAGCGCGATGGAAAAGAGCTGTAATTTGCTAGAAAAGACGAAGCCGGATTATATAGAGGTGCTTCCTGGAGCGTTAACGGATGTGATTGCTGAAGTGAAAGAGCGTACAGGTGTACCGATTTTAGCAGGTGGCTTCATTCGTACTGTAGAAGATGTTGAAAGAGCTTTAAATGCTGGTGCGACAGCGATTACGACATCGAAGAAAGAACTATGGAAACATTACCAAAAAAAGTGACGAAAATGTGAAAAAATTCTGTTGACACCGCTTTCATGAAAGGTTAACATTATAGACAAGTTAATAAACGTGACGGAGAAAAGAAGAGATCCACATTTCATTGTTTCTATATAAATTTATATAGAAGCGTGCAAAGCTGTGGGTCTTTTTCTTTTGACAAAAACGAATGGCCATTCATTTTACCTCTATCACATTTGGAAGCGTTTAAATTGATTGTGGAGGGATACTATGTCAGCATTTTTAGGAGAGTTAGTAGGGACTGCGTTGTTAATCTTACTTGGTGGCGGCGTTTGCGCTGGTGTAAGTTTAAAGAAATCGTTTGCGAAAGATTCTGGTTGGATTGTTATTACAATGGGCTGGGGCTTAGCAGTTGCTATGGCAGCGTATGCAGTTGGATCAATTAGTGGGGCACATTTGAATCCGGCTTTAACGATAGGATTAGCATTTAAGGGAGCGTTCCCATGGAGTGACGTACCAGGTTATATCGCAGCACAAATGATTGGGGCAATTATCGGGGCAGTTCTTGTATATTTACATTACTTACCACACTGGAAAGAAACAGAAGATCCAGGAACAAAATTAGGTGTATTTGCAACAGGTCCAGCAATTCCGAACACATTTGCAAACCTTTTAAGTGAAATGATTGGAACATTCGTTTTAGTATTTGGTATATTAGCAATTGGAGCAAATAAATTTGCAGATGGTTTAAATCCATTTATCGTAGGTTTCTTAATTGTAAGTATTGGTTTATCATTAGGTGGAACGACAGGATACGCGATCAACCCGGCTCGTGATTTAGGTCCGCGTATCGCACACTTCTTCCTTCCGATTGCAGGAAAAGGCGGTTCAAATTGGAAGTATGCATGGATTCCAGTAGTTGGTCCAATTTTAGGTGGATCACTTGCAGGATTATTCCATCAAGTTGTATTTGAAGGAAAACAAAATGCAGCACTTATTTATGTGATTATTGCAACTGTGATTGTACTAGCAATCTCTTATATGACAAGTAAAAAAAGTGAAAGCAATACAAATAGTAGAAAAGTAGCATAGGGGGAAACCGATATGAAAAAATATATTCTTTCTTTAGACCAAGGAACAACTAGCTCACGCGCAATTCTGTTCAATAAAAAAGGTGAAATTGTTCATTCAGCTCAAAAAGAGTTTACACAACATTTTCCAAAGCCAGGTTGGGTAGAGCATAATGCACAAGAAATTTGGGGATCTATTTTAGCAGTTATCGCAACTTGCTTAAGCGAAGCTGATGTAAAACCAGAACAAATCGCTGGTATCGGTATTACGAACCAACGTGAAACAGCGGTTGTGTGGGATAAAACGACTGGAAAACCAATTTACAACGCAATCGTATGGCAATCTCGTCAAACAGTTGAAATTTGTGATGAGCTAAAAGAAAAAGGTTATAGCGAAATGGTTCGCGAAAAAACAGGTCTTTTAATTGACGCATACTTCTCTGGTACGAAAGTAAAATGGATTTTAGATAACGTTGAAGGTGCAAGAGAAAAAGCAGAAAACGGCGATCTATTATTCGGAACGATTGATACGTGGCTTGTATGGAAATTGTCTGGCGGTAAAGCGCACGTAACGGATTACTCAAATGCATCACGTACATTAATGTTTAATATTCACGACTTACAGTGGGATGATGAGCTTCTAGACATGTTAACAGTACCAAAGAGCATGCTTCCAGAAGTACGTCCATCATCTGAAATATATGGAGAAACAATTGATTATCACTTCTTCGGTCAAAATATACCGATTGCAGGTGTAGCTGGTGACCAACAAGCAGCATTATTTGGACAAGCTTGTTTCGGTGAAGGTATGGCGAAGAACACGTACGGAACTGGTTGCTTCATGTTAATGAACACAGGTGAAAAAGCAGTAGCTTCTGAGCACGGCCTATTAACAACAATTGCATGGGGTATAGATGGTAAAGTAAACTACGCATTAGAAGGAAGTATTTTCGTAGCAGGTTCTGCAATTCAGTGGTTACGTGACGGAATGCGCATGTTTAAAGATGCAAGTGAGAGTGAGGTATATGCTTCTCGCGTTGAATCAACTGACGGTGTATATGTTGTACCAGCATTCGTAGGTTTAGGTACACCGTACTGGGATAGTGAAGTACGCGGCGCTATGTTTGGTGTAACGCGCGGTACGACGAAAGAGCATTTCATTCGTGCAACACTAGAATCTTTAGCGTACCAAACGAAAGATGTACTATGCGCAATGGAAGCAGATTCAGGTATTGAACTGAAAACATTACGCGTTGATGGCGGAGCAGTTAAAAATAACTTCTTAATGAAGTTCCAAAGTGATATTTTAGACGTTCCTGTAGAGCGTCCGGTGATCAATGAAACGACAGCTTTAGGTGCAGCGTACTTAGCTGGTCTTGCGGTTGGGTATTGGAAAAACCAAGATGAAATTAAAGAACAGTGGCATATGGACAAACGCTTTGAACCAACGATGGAAGCGGAAACAAGCGAAGAGTTATATGCTGGATGGAAAAAAGCAATTGAAGCAACAAAAGCTTTCAAATAATCATAAACAGTGTTATAATGGTGACAAGTTAATAATTCGGTAGGAGATTTGGAGAGACCACAACACGCTATAGAGGCGAAATCTATAGCGGAGTTCGTGGTCTCTTTTTTCGTTATCAAAGGGAGGAATTACCATGAAATTTTCAAGTAAACAACGTAAAGACGTATTAAACGGAGTAAATAAACAAGAGTTAGATGTGATCGTAATTGGTGGAGGTATTACTGGTTCTGGTATTGCATTAGATGGGGCAACACGCGGGTTATCAACAATTGTGTTTGAAATGCAGGACTTTGCAGCAGGTACATCAAGTCGTTCAACGAAGCTTGTACACGGTGGTCTACGTTATTTAAAACAACTTGAAGTGAAAATGGTAGCAGAGGTGGGGAAAGAGCGTGCGATCGTATATGAGAACGGTCCCCATGTAACAACACCAGAGTGGATGTTACTTCCGTTCCATACAGGCGGTACGTTCGGATCATTCAGTACATCAATTGGTCTTCGTGTATACGACTTCTTAGCAGGTGTAAAACGAAGCGAGCGCAGAAAGATGTTTAACCGTGAAGAAACATTAAACAAAGAGCCTCTTGTGAAAAAAGAAGGATTAAAAGGTGGCGGTTACTACGTAGAATATCGTACAGACGATGCGCGTCTTACAATTGAAGTAATGAAAGAAGCAATTGAGCATGGTGCGAAAGCTGTTAACTACGCAAAAGTAGACAGTTTCTTATATAAAGATGGGAAAGTATGCGGTGTACGTGTAATCGATTTACTAGACGGAGAAGTGTACGAAGTTTACGGTAAGAAAATTGTAAACGCAGCTGGTCCTTGGGTAGATACACTTCGTGAAAAAGATAACTCGAAAAAAGGGAAAGTACTTCAATTATCAAAAGGTGTTCACTTAGTCATTGACCAAAAACGTTTCCCATTAGGGCAAGCGATTTACTTTGATACACCAGATAAACGTATGGTGTTCGCGATTCCTCGCGGAGGAAAAACATACGTAGGTACAACAGATACTTTCTATGATAAAGATGCAGCTGTACCACACATGACAACAGAAGATCGCACATACATCATTAACGCGATTAACTACATGTTCCCAAGTGTGAAAATTACAGAAAAAGATGTGGAGTCAAGCTGGGCTGGTGTACGTCCGTTAATTTACGAAGAAGGTAAAAACGCATCTGAAATTTCTCGTAAAGATGAAATTTGGACTTCTGAATCTGGTTTAATTACAATCGCAGGTGGTAAATTAACAGGATACCGCAAAATGGCTGAAATGGTAGTAGACTACGTAACGAACTTACTACAAAAAGAAGGTCATAGTGCATATCCGAAGAGCGACACGAAACATATGCCAATCTCTGGTGGACATGTAGATGGTTCACACGGATTCCCAGCATTCGTTGCGAAAAAAGCAGGCGAAGGTACGAAACACGGTTTAACGACAGCACAAGCAGAAGAATTCGCGAAATTCTACGGCTCTAACGTTGACGTACTGTTCGACTTAGCGAAAAAACATAAAGACGAAGCGAAAGAATACAACATGCCGCTTGACGTTCTAATCCCACTTGTATACGCAATGGATTACGAAATGACAGCAAAACCAGTTGACTTCTTCGTACGCCGTAGAGGCGCTGTATTCTTCAACATCCACTGGGTATATGAGTGGAAAGAAGCAGTAATTAACTACATGGCTGCGAAACTAGGCTGGAGCAAAGAAGAGCAAATGAAATACACAGCTGAATTAGAAAAAGCATTAACAGACGCTGTCATTCCTGTAGATCAACAAGAACAGGCAGCTGCATTAGCATAAAATAGAGAAACACCTGGAGGGAAGCCCTTCAGGTGTTTTTCATCTTGACTAAAAATAAATAAAATGTGTTACAATGATGATAGAGTATTTAGTATGAATTTTGCATAAAATAAAGAAGACAGAAGCCTGAGAAACTTCTGCCTTGTGTAACCTAACTTGCTATTGTGGTGGTAGTAGGTGCGGTTATAAGACAATTACATTAACGTTTTAGCCGAGAACCGCCCTTACCTTTTCCACGAAGCAGGGTGGTTCTCGCTTTTTTGTATACAGAAATTAGCCATGGACCGACGTATCTTCTACCGATGACAACGCCAGCTCCGGTTAGGATACCATACACTAATTTAATTACAAACATCGCGATCATATTATCACCTCCCCCTTTTTTCAAAATGGAAGAGATGATTACCACACCTACTAGTTATAGCTTATTAAGTTACGTATTAATTGTATTATGTTTTAAAATAGGGAACAAGACATATGGATGAAAAGCCCTAGTTTTAAATGGTTGGTTATTGTGTAAAGTGTGGTTTGTCATATACAACTTGTTTGTGAGGTGCCTACAAGCTAAGGTTTTCATTTGAGTTACGTTTCTTTTCTTTAATTTCATTAAGTTGTTCCATCAAGAATGTAGCATCAGATTTTGTTAATTCAACTTTCGGAATGCCATTTTCAAAAATGATTAAAAAGTAACTTATAATTCTCCTTACAATTTGTTCCTTGTTAAATAAACAAACATAATTAAAAAAATAGGGATACTGATAACAACGTTCAAATGAAATACACAGCAGAACTAGAAAAAGCAGCTGTGTTATGTATAGAACTTCAAATACTATACTTGTATTTTATAACCAAAAAACCTAATATTTAGTTTATAAAGATAAATTTAATGAAAAAATAAGATACCAATATGAGGTGTATCATGAAAAAATTAATTACCTATGACCCTGAAATCCAGATGGCATATCTGTATGTAATTCCATTTACTTCAGAAATTGAGATTGAATCGACTGAAGAATTGGAAGAAAATCCGAAATTGAATTTAGATATAGATCAATTTGATCGTATAGTTGGGATTGAGTTTTTTGGAGAAAATGCAAGTAAATTAAAAGGATTAACAAATAGGAGTAAAATATATAAAAAGGAAACTTCAAATGATAATAACTACATATACTCATTTCGAGTTTCTCAGGAAAATCATTTGCAAAAAGTGTTATTTCATAATATCGTATTTTATTTTTCGGATAAAAAGTATGAAGAATTTATCGGTTTTGATATTATGAAGCCCTCTTTGTATGGCCATGAGATATTAGATTCTTTAAGTGAGTATTAGGAAGAAGGAGGACTCGGTGAAATGAGTTCTCTTTTTCATTTAGCGGTGAGGGGAATATTGACTATAGAAAACGAAGGCAAAATCCTTATTGCAAAATGAAAGAGCGCCTTGTGAGGAAGACGCTTTTTAGGTGAATGTAGTGTAATGACTATTCGGTTTATTATATGTAATTTGCTGAGGGAATGATTTCGCAAAAAATATTATTTTAAAAAGGGAGTTGTAATTGATGAAATCGAGAGTTCCTAAGGTTGCTATTCATTAGGTATTTTTTCAATCGTAGCATCATTTGCAATTGGAGGTGTAGATTTAGTCGTTGCGCCGAAAGATATAACGAGTTTATCCCCCAATTGATAATTCCTATTTTTTTCGATAGGAAGTTTTAATAGTTTATTTGGAATAAATTTCATTGCTTCCACCTCGGAGTAGGAAAGTGCTTCCTTTTTTGTAGGGGTATCTGCAACGAGTATGTATACAGTGTCAATTGAAATAACATATCCTGTGAAAGTCTCCGTTTTTAGAGAAGCAGTACTAGTTTGGTTGGGAGAATCTAGTGCTACTGTGCATCCGCAAGCTAATGTTAGGGTGGTTAGTAAAGTTATGATTTTTTTCTTTGGCATTATTAGTTTTGGCCTCCGTATAGTATATGTTTTGTATTATTATATTCGAATGTCTAGATAAATGAAATTATACCATGAGAAAGTGGATTTAAGTTAGAGATATAGTATAAGTACGATTAAAAATATTATTTGGAAGTGAAAATGAGCTTGAACTTTAGATGGAGATGGAGTAGTACTTATAAATAAGTGGCTGCCTCCTATGCAGAGTTTAAAGGGCTACATGGATTTTATGAAATCAAGAGTACTTGAAATAAAGGTTAAACAAAACGGTACGGACATTACCATCTGTATTTTTTTATAAATTTATAAAACTTTTCCATACAGTACGTCGTCTAATATATGGGAAGGAGGAAATGCTGTGGATGAATTAACGATAGAAGCGTTTGAAATAGAAGATAAGGAACTCCTTATTGATGAAATTATGAACAAGTATGGACAAGAAGTCCTGCAGCTTGTGTATTCATATGTGAACAATAAAGAGGTTGCGGAGGATGTAACGCAAGATATATTTGTGAAATGCTATAAATCTCTTCATACATATAAAGGGAATTCGAATGTAAAAACGTGGTTATGGAGAATTGCGATTAATCAATGTAAGGACTATATAAAAAGTTGGTATAACAAAAAGGTGATCGTGACAGAGGATGAATCTGCTTATATGGGGGTTCAAAATGATAGTGTCGAACAAACTGTCATTCAAAATGCGGAGGACCGTGAGCTCGCTTCTGCGGTAATGAATTTACCGATAAAATACCGAGAAGTCATTTATCTATTTTATTATGAAGAATTATCAATTAAAGAGATTGCTACGGTAATAGAAGTGAAGGAAAATACGATAAAAACGAGATTGAAAAAAGCGAAGGAGCTTTTGAAGAAAGGATTGGAGGAATAATCAAATGGAAGATCGATTAAAAGGCCTGCGAAAATCAATGGAGAATACAACGTTTCAACATTTGAGTTTTTCTGATCAGCATCGAAAGCGGGTGCGTGAAAAAATCAATCAATCGTCCGAAAAGGAAGAAGATATCCTTTTAGCAGTGTTGCAACTTCTTATGAATGAAAAAACAGGTTATGAATTGATGCAGTTACTGCGTGGGAGAGGGATTCAAAAATTCGAAGGTGATGAAGGGTCTCTATACACTTTATTACATCGTCTAGAACAGAATCGCTTTATCCAATCAAGCTGGGATCACGCGGGAGCTAAATATTATCAATTAAATGATAAAGGAAGAAAGATGCTGCGAAAGGCAGAAAAAAATGCTACGAAGGCACAATTTATATTAAAAGGCTTAGTACAGGAGTGAGGCGAAATTGAATAAAAAAGGGGAACGTTTTGTAAGCGAAGTTACGAATCATATTAAATCAAAAGAAGCAAAGGGCTTTGTAGCAACTGAACTAGATTTTCACTTAAAACAGGCAAAGAACACATGGGTAGAAAAAGGATTAAGTGAGGAAATTGCTGAAAATAAAGCTGTAGAACAAATGGGAAGTCCGATTAAACTAGGGCAAGAACTTAATAAACTGCATAAGCCAAAGGTGGATTGGTTTTTACTTATTTTATTAGTGGCTGCTATGGGGTTAGGGTTTTTGCCAATAATCGCTCTTGGGCATACAAACGATTTACTAATGAACAAATTAATTTCTGTTATTCTCGGCATTGCAACAGCTGTTGGGATCATGCTACTTGATTATCGGAAGTTAGAGAGGCTCGGGTGGCTGTTTTATACAATCGGTGTACTTATCTTGTTAATGATAAAATGTTTTCCGACTGGTTACGTGATTGGGGAAGCAATAATAAAAATTGGCCCCATCAAAATTGACTGTTTAATGACGATACCATTCTTCTTTCTAGCTTGGGCTTCTTTTTTCAATAATAGTAGGTTAAAGTTTATGCATCTTCTTATGTTGTACGTATTTTCTTTATATCTATTTTCAACTATATCAATTCTTTTACCAATTTTCATCTATATTACGATGGTATTCGTTATGCTTTGGTGGAGTAAGCTAGGAAAGAAAACGGCATGGCTTATTACAATATTACCAGTTTTACCCTTTATTATTAGGGATCTATTTTCTTGGTCTGCCGTAAAAGAATACCGGATAGCTAGAATTTTAGGATTTATAAACCCAGCGCATGATCAATGGGATTTACGTTTACAAGAGGCGATGTCTTCAGCAGGCTGGTTTGGTACATATGGAAATATAAAGTCTATCCCTGCTGCCCATACTGATTTTGTATTCGCGAGTTTGACTTACTATTATGGATATGTGCTTGCGCTAGTTCTTGTCCTGATTCTTTCTCTTTTTGCAGTAAGAATAATGAACATAGCTTATAAAATAAATGATGGTTATGGTAAATTGCTTCTCGTTGGCGGAGTGACTCTTTTTGTAGTTCATTTCATTTATAACGTTGGCATGATTTTAGGATTATTACCGCGTACTTCTATATCATTACCTTTTATTAGCTACGGATTGATACCAACTTTATTTCATGCATTTATAATGGGGATTGTGCTGAGTGTATATCGACGTAAAGATATGCCGTTTAGAATGAGAAAAACACCTTGATGCTAAAAGAATTCATTATTATGATCAAGTACAAACGTAAATAGATAGTAGGAGAGGGTTATCATAAATAACCCTCTTTTCGTGTTTAAATAAGTACACTCTCTTTAATAGAAATACATAATTCAGAACGAGATATCGATTCAGTTAGTTGTTGTAAATAAGCGTATTCTTCCACATTTTTTTCGGAAGTGCTAGGATCTAATAAAGGTGAAGATAGAAGTACATCAATTGTAAGTATGTCTGCATCATGAGAAGTGATGTGATAACCTGCAAATACTGGGCGTTTTAAGTCTTTTACTTTTTGAATCATCTTATGGAATTTCGTAACACTTATATGGATTGTGGCTAATGGAAAGCATTTTTCGGTAGGATTGTCGATAGTCTTTCTAATTTTATAATCGTATACGTAATAGTACTTTTATTGTTCTTCTAGTTTTTGTAACTCTTTCGTTAATAGATGATATGTATCTGTAATACCAGTTGTGAGTGCATTGTGTTCTGCGCCAACTAATAATGTGAAAGGTCTTGGTGATGAGATTGCGAGAGGGCGGACGTTTAGGTCGGTAAAAGTAGGATTAGATTGTAAAATGGTATGTAATTTTTCGGTAGGAAATACGCCGTCATAAATAGCAATAAAATAATGGTTCATCTTGTCACTCCTTAGCTTTTTCTAAACTGATATATTCTACTTTTAAGGTGTAAATCCTGCATAAAAAAGAAACACCTTGAATCATCAAGGTGTTTTCGTTATAAGCTCAAAACTCTCCGAATTAGCCCCAAGTATAAAAGGACTAACCTCACCAACGCTATATAGCTGTAATTCATGCATCGCACGCGTACAAGCAGTGTAGAACAATCTGCGTAGACTTTCATCACTATACACATCTTGAGAAGCATCGTAAATAATAACAGCATCAAATTCGATACCCTTCGCTAAGTAAGCAGGGATCACGACGATGCCTTGCTCATACTCGGCTGAGCTACTCTTCACGAGTTTAATATTCTCGATATGATTAAGTGCTTCGTAAGCAGCGGCACTTTCAGCTGCAGATTTACAGATAATTGCGATCGTATTGTGCTGTTGTTTTTGTAGTTCAGCAACTTTGGCAGTAATATGTTCGTGCAGTTCGCTATCATTCGATACTTTCGTCACTGTAGGTTTTTCGCCGTCACGTTCAAAGGCGTGAATGTCCTTTCCTTCCGGTACGAGAGCACGTGTAAATTCAATAATCGGTTTTGTTGAGCGGTAGCTACGAGTTAAGTTGATACCGTTCGTTTCATCTGGTCCGTATAAGCTAGTAAGTGTATTGAAATTCACTGCTTCACTCGCATGGGCAAATATCGCTTGGTTAAAGTCCCCGAGTACAGTCATTTTTGCGGCAGGGAAGAGACGTTTTAAAAACTCGAACTGAAACGGCGAATAATCTTGCGCTTCGTCTACGAGTACGTGTTTAATCGATCTATTCGTTTGGAAGCCTTCAATTAATTCTTTTAAAAGTAAAAATGGAGTCGCATCTTCGTAATATAGCTTTCCTTCATCTAACATGTTTACCGTTAATGAGCAAATGTCATCCCATTCTTTCGGTTTTTCTCCAGTAACCCATGATGCATCTGTGAAGAGTTGTTTATATATGCCTGTGAAATTGATAAAGCGCAATGTTTGAACACCTTTACGAAGTGGCTTCAATTTTTTACGGACAATCATACGTCCAAGTACTTTCGTTTCTTTCTCAAAATCATGAAAGGAGTTGTCGTCAAACTCGCCCTTTTTCTGCAAGTATTTATAAGCCTTTTGATATTCATCTTTACTAAGTAGTTCAATTTCTTCTTCTACCCAAGGCTTTTTCAGTTCTGTTTTTTCAATTGCATCTATTTGTTTATTTAGCCAATCTGTTAACTTTTCAATTCGATTATGGAAGCGGAGGGAGGAGTCAGTGTTGTAAAATTGTTCTGTAATTTCTTTAGCAGAAGCAATTAACTTTCCTCTAAATTTCATTCCTCTAAATAGCATGCCTGAAGATTCAAGAGATTGTCTGTACGCTCGAATCATCTCGAAAAATTGAGTAGATGCTTTAAATCGAATGCTCGCATTTCTCGTTTTATAGGTAGGGCTATTCGTTTCAGTTAACATATATTCTAATTGTTCATAAGGATCTTCTACGTCAAATGCTTTACTTAGTCTATGGTTTAAATATTCTTGGAATGTCACTTGCTGCATATTTTCTTCACCGAGTTCAGGTAGTACGTTAGAAACGTAGCTATTGAACATAGAGTTAGGGGAGAAGAGAATGATTTGATCCGCTTTTAGCCATTCGCGATATTTATATAGTAAGTAGGCGATTCGTTGCAAGGCAGCTGACGTTTTACCACTACCAGCAGCTCCTTGCACGATAAGGAGTCGGCCTTCATCGTGACGAATAATTTCATTTTGCTCGCGCTGAATCGTAGCAACGATACTTTGCATATGTTTGTTTGTGCCTTTTCCGAGCGCTTGTTGCAGAATTTCATCGCCAATTGTAAGACTCGTATCGAACATAGAATCAATCTCGCCATTTTGAATAATGTATTGTAATTTTTTCTCCACATTACCGTGAATTACGCCACCTGGTGTACTGTATTCAGCTGGTCCTGGTGGATAATCGTAGTACACACTCGAAATAGGTGCGCGCCAGTCATATATAAGAAAGTTTTCTCCGCTTGCATCAGTAAGTGTAGCCACGCCGATATAAATTTGATCCGCAGCAGATTCTCCTTCTTCTTTGAAATCAATTCGCCCAAAGTAAGGTGCTTTATGCATGCGTCTTAATGCGGCAAGTCGATTAAAGGTGTGCTTATGGGTAATTTGTGTGACAGCTAGTGACTGAGCTTGTTGTCTTAAGTTGATAACTGTTTCAAGGTAATCATCAAAAGTATCAGTATTCACTTTCACATCATCCCAAAAGTGTTTACGAATATGGATTACTTCTGCCCGGCGTCTCCCAGTTTCGTTTTCCAGTTTATCAATTTGCTCCGTAATCGTTTCAATTACGGTATCCAATCGTTTTTGCTCTAAATCAAGTTTTTTGTTCATACGTAAGCACTCCTTTAAAAGTGAAAAATAGAGGTTGACTGAAGATGTGTTTTGGTGTAAAATTAAGATACGGATAAATACGTTCTGTATATTTTCGAAAACGTGTTTCTGTACTAATTTACCATAGTTTTTTAATTTAATCAATGATAATAAGATAAACCTTGGTTCCGTGTGGCGGAATCGAGGTTTTTTGTTTTTCTTGAAGAGGGGATCGCGATCATTGTCAGTTTTTGTCGGTAAGTCGATATATTTTGAAAATCGCTGATATAATTGGAGTTGCGCTGATATATTTCGAAAATCGCCGATATAATTAGAGTTGCGGTCGATATAATTGAAAAATCGCCGATATAATTTAGATTCACGAAAACCAACTACATAATTTCATTTACCGAATCCGAATGCAATGTATCGAGAGAAGAGGGCAAACAAAAAAGCTCGGGATTAGCCCGAGCTTTTCATTATTTCTTTTCGTCTTTCTTAGCGTCAGCTTTTTGCTCTTTGAAAAGATCTTTCAAATCTTTATCGTCAACTTTTACGTCAGCTTTTTTGATTTCTTTCATCATAAGATCGTTCATGAATTCGCCGTCTTGTGCTTTCTTCGCAACTAACTCTTTTTTCAGGTCAGCTTTTGATTGCTCAAATGATTTTTCTGGTTCTTTAATGTCTGTTACTTTAATGATGTGGTAACCGAATTGTGTTTTTACAGGTTCGCTTACTTCATCTTTTTTCAGTTTATAAGCAGCATCTTCGAATTCTTTAACCATTTTACCATGTCCGAAGAATCCTAAGTCGCCACCTTTTTCTTTTGAACCAGTATCTTCAGAGTATTGTTTCGCTAACTCTTCGAAAGATTTACCTTGTCCAAGTTCTTCTTTCACCTTTTTAGCAGTCGCTTCATCTTTTACAAGAATGTGGCTTGCTTTAATTTCAGGCTTGTAGTTTTCTTTTAATTCTTTATCAGTGATTGTTTTTTCAATTGCTTTTTCTTGAGCTAGAGAGGCACGGATAGTATTTTTAAATGTTTCTTCTTTCATGCCTTGTTGTTTTAATAGTGTATCGAATTGATCACCAACTTGTTTTTTCGTTTCATCGAACTTTTTGTCTACTTCTTTGTCATCAACGTTGTAGTTTTTGGTAAGTACTTTTTCCATAACCATACCTTGTAAGACTTGGCTACCAGCTTTTTGCTTCATTTCATTGTAGAAATCGTCTTTCGTGATGTCACCAGCTTTAGATGTAACGATTTTGTCTGATGATGATGTTCCACATGCTGATAATGCGATTACACTTGTTGCGGCTAAGGCAAGCATAGCTTTCTTCATTCAATAAACACTCCTACTATTATGTATTTTTAATTTATCCTACACCAATGAATTTTAGTTCATAAGAGCCCGATTAAGTCTCACTGATACTTTTGCTTTGTATATTGGTAAAGCGCGCTTAACAGGGCTTACCGAGGCTGAGGATAAAGTTAAGATGCGTGTCATTTATTTCATAGTATAAGCAATATGTACAAAATTTAATATATCATATTTCGACTCAATTTCATATTGATAAAGAAAAATTAACCAGTGCGTGTCAGATTTTGAAGGTGTTCCATATTGGGCGCATGCCGCATATACAGAAAAGAGGAGGGGATGGGGATGAATTCTCAACTTATTTTATTACTTGTACTGTTTATTTTATTGGTTATAGTAGGTATAATTTGCTTATAGAGGAAAAAAGTGAGGAAGGGGCTTTCCTTCCTCACTTTCCATGAAATATAATTTCTATATAACTAGAAATTAATAAAATTGTTATACATACATTAATAACCCGAAAGACACTGGGTTGGCGGCTCGCAGCTATTTGTTTTCGTTCACACAGTGTATGTGTCATGAAATTCGTGTAAAATATAACAAGAAGTGCGAATGCGACAAAAACAACTGTTATAAGTGTCATGAGGCGAGACCTCCTTTTGGTAAAATACATATACTTTATATATTGTATCATACGATATTTTGTTCGTGTTATAAAATTCAGAAATAGAAGACTTTGTGTTAGAAAGAGAGGGAGAAAATGGACGTTGTTAGAAGATTAGAACAAGCTGAATACTACGTAGACCTACTATTTAAAATGATTGATGAAGAAAAGTGTCCATTTTATTCTTTGATCATAAAGAAAAAAGCCCGTAAAAAAGATATTGAACATATACTACATCTTTGTGAAATACTGAACGAGCAATATGTAGTGGAGAAAGCAGAAGGACTTCTTTTGTTCGATGCGCTGTTAGATCAATTTGAAAAAGCGCTTCCACATCAGCTCGAAGTACACGAAACTGCGGAAGCGCTAGCAAAACAAGGTTTATTTAAGCCGCTTATGAATGAATTCTTAAGCATGATTGCGAAAAAATAAATAGATTACTTCTTAACTAACTTCTGATCGGATTCCGTAAAATTCTCCTCAATATTCTCTAATGATTTCTCAAAAATATCGATGAAGTCTTGTCCGTAAATGTTGCGCAAGATAGCGATAAGTTCGATATTTTCTGGGAACTTACCATAGAAATTACGAAGTGCAAGAGCCCCATTAAATACAGAGTTATTTTCAGGATCATACTCCTCCATTAAGCGAAGTAGTAATTCTTCCCCTTTGTCTGTAATCTCAATGTACGTATTTCGTTTATCATCTTCTTTTTTTGAGAATACAAGATAGCCGCGTTCTTCCAGCTTTTTCGAGAAGTTAAACGCCGTTGATACGTGCATAACTCCAAACTTAGCAATCTCAGAAATAGAAGCCCCTTTTAAATGATAAGCGATTGATAAAATATGATGCTCATTAATGTTTAAATCGTAAGGCTTAATCCACTGTTGCCAATCTTTCTCTACACATTTCCATAACGCTTTCGATAATTGAGCAATGCGTTGGCTGAAAATCATCGCTTCTTTTACCGAGTAATCTTTTTCTCCACTTTTCATTTACTCACCCACTTTAACATTCTTTTTCATTACTATCTATTATGCCAGTAAAGTAAAAATTAATAAAGTCTTTTTGTGAGAATTGTGAAAATTTTTCGGAAAAATGACATTCTATACAAATCATGCATAACTATGGAAGCGTTTTATGAGTCGTGAATACATGTGTTGTCCTTACATGTTAAGTGATAACATATATTGTAAATGCATAAAAACACGGCATATCTGTGTGATATGCCGTGTTAAGGTCGATTTATATAAAAAATATTTGTTATATGCAAAAAACTAAGCAGGAATTTGTTTACGCTTTTTCCGGAACAGCTTCTTGTAGTTTCTCAATTGATTTTTGAATGTCCAAAATTTCTTGCTCAATATGTCGTTTGTTTTGAGAAATATCTTGCTTCCAGTTAGAAAGCGTGTCTTGCATATCTTCTTTTAATTCTTGAAACACTTCTTTACCTTCTGAAGCAGTTTCAACGATTTGACGTTTTAATAATTTTGTATCAGCTGTAATATCAGCTAAAGTCTTTTTAATATCAGTTCCTTTTTCTTTTAGCTTACCGCGCATAGTTTTACCAGAAGAAGGAGTAGAGAAAAGAACGGCTAATCCAGCAACTGCTCCGCCGCAAATGACACCTGTAATAAAGGATTTAGCTTTTGACATAAAAGGAAACCTCCTTATTTTTTGTTCGTATTCATGATGTGAAAAAATATGCATATCTTTAAGACAAGGGAAAGAAAAGTGTGCAATGCACATTCCCCGAGATCTTGAATGGAGAAACAAGCCGTGCAATATGTAATGACTTTAGGAAAGTGGCTTGTTATGTATTACTTCTTATTATAGTGTCACTATTCCACACTATTTGCAATTGTACTTGCGATGTTTTGTAAATTTTCCATTGTGTATTCATTTTGATGTGATTTCCAAACAGCACCGAAACCATCGTTTTCACCGTAGCGTGGAATTAAATGAAGGTGGAAGTGGAACACAGTTTGTCCAGCTTTTTCACCGTTATTGTTAAGTAGGTTAAAGCCAACTGGATTAAACTCTGCTTTAATCGCATTTGCGATTTTCGGAACGACAGAAAAAATGTGTGATGCGATTTCTGGCGTTAACGCAAAAATGTCTTGTTTGTGAACTTTTGGAATAACAAGAGTATGTCCTTTTGTTACTTGACTAATATCTAAAAATGCAAGCACATGTTCATCTTCGTATACTTTTGAGCAAGGGATTTGCCCATCAATAATTTTACAAAAAATACAATTGTCCGCTGTATGGTTCATTGATCTCATCCTTTCAAGTAGCCTTAGCCGTATTTTACCATAATTATATAAGAGAACAAACACGAAAAACAGGAAGCTGACTCAGCTTCCTGTTTTCTGAAGAGGGATTGAAAAAGCATTATCGTAATTTACGTTTCGCAGACACCTCATTTATTTAAGAAATGCACGGTAAATCGGCTAAAGTTTCTGCCGTAGACACCCCATTTTCAAGTGAAATGAATTGCAATCTTTATAAAAGGAAATTGTTTATTTTTTAAAACAGTATATGCTCTTTCGGAGACACCCCGTTTCGAAAATGAAACAAATGATCTGGTTATGTGTAAATTTCTTTGTCCAACATGGACACCCCATTTCATGATGACTTCACTATGTTGTTGTACTCATCAATTGGTGGTTGCTTTTTCAATGTGTTCCTTCTTCACTAATTATGATGTCCGCTTTCGTAAAAATATATGCTAACAAATTTAAATTTTTTTTTGAGGGCATCGATACTATGTAGTACAGCGCTATTTTTGGTAAGATGAATATAGAATGAATACTAATGAAGAAAGTGGTGTCGTATGAGCGAGTTATTGCGTGTAGAAAATGTTACAGGAGGATATACGAAACGACCTGTACTAAAAGATGTTTCGTTCTCTGTGAATAAAGGCGAACTTGTCGGCTTAATCGGTTTAAATGGAGCCGGGAAGAGTACGACAATTAAACATATTATCGGTTTAATGGAACCGAAAAAAGGAACTGTCACAATTAACGGGAAAACAATTCGTGATGATATGACAGCGTACCGTTCTAGTTTTTCGTTCATCCCAGAAACACCAGTATTATATGACGAGCTAACGCTAGAAGAACATTTGAAATTAACAGCGATGGCGTACGGTGTCGATGAACAACAATATGAAGAACGTGTAGGACAACTATTACAAGAATTTCGCATGAAAAATCGTTTAAAATGGTTTCCATCTCATTTCTCAAAAGGGATGAAACAAAAAGTAATGATTATGAGTGCGTTTTTAGTGGAACCATCTCTTTACATTGTGGACGAACCGTTCGTTGGGCTGGATCCGTTAGCGATTCAATCACTCCTTCAAATGATGGATCAAATGAAAAAGAGCGGCGCGGGCATTTTAATGAGTACACATATTTTAGCGACGGCAGAGCGTTATTGTGATTCGTTCATTATTTTGCATCAAGGCGAAGTAAGAGCGAAGGGAACATTATCTGAGCTGCAATCACAGTTTAATATGCCAGGTGCAACGCTAGATGATATTTATATTGCATTAACGAAGGAAGAAGATTATGAATAGCACAGCATTATGGAAAGAACGATTTCGTCACTTTCTAAAAGAAGTTCGTACATATAGTAAATACGTATTTAATGATCATTTGAAATTTATTTTTGTATTTATCATCGGCGCAGGAGCGTATTATTACCAGCAGTGGTTACAAACGTTAACACCGTCGTTTCCGACAGCACTTGTTATGGCAGTGCTGCTTGGACTCGTATTAACGGCCGGATCCATTCAAACGTTATTAAAAGAAGCAGATCTCGTTTACTTACTGCCAGTTGAACAAAAGTTAAAACCGTACTTTACAAAGGCATTTCTCTTTACGTTTATGATTCAGTTATACATAATCGCAATTGTAGCGGCAGCGCTTGCCCCGTTATACTTCCAACAAATGAAGCAAACAGGAGCGGCTTACATATGGATTGTACTCGCGTTTGTCATTGTAAAAGCGTGGAACTTATTCGTTGCATGGGAAAAATCATTTTTAACAGACCAAAATATACAAAGAGCTGATTGGTTCATTCGTTTTATTTTAAACGGTTTATTTGTGTACTTCCTTGTAGAGCGTACTTCCGTTATTTTTGTTGGCGGAATCGTCCTTCTCATGGTGTTATACCTTGTAGTACTGCATCAAATGGTGAAGGGAAAGCCGCTAAACTGGGAGTACTTAATTTCTGAAGAAGGTAAGAAGATGATGCTGCTGTACCGCATCGCGAACATGTTCGTTGATGTACCAGCATTAAAAGAAAGAGTAGCACGTAGAAAATGGCTTGATTTCATTCTTTCGATGATTGGTGAGAAGCGTACATATTTATACTTATATACGAGAACGTTTTTACGATCTGGTAACTATTTCGGTTTATATATGCGTTTGCTCGCTCTTGGAGGAGTTATTCTTTACTTTATTCCGTTTTTATATGGACGATTTATCGTAAGCCTTATTTTCCTATACTTAATCGGTTATCAGCTATTAACTTTATGGAAGCATCACCGCATGAAGATTTGGCTTGATTTGTATCCGGTAGGGGGAGAAGAGAAGAAGAAAGATTTTCTTGTCTTATTAAATGCGATCCTTATTACCGGCAGCGTTGTATTTACAGTTATATTCGCCCTTGCGACGAAAGATTTCATGATGACGGGAATTTTACTAGTCGTAAGCATAGTATTTAGTATCGGTTTCGTTTATCAATACGGGGCGAAACGTATTGAGCGTTTAAATTGAAGGGAATGAACCTATGATTACATACGAAGAGAAGGTTATAAAAGAATTGGAGCAGTGGAAAGCTACATTCATGAAAGATTCTTCTATGATGACACGGTTCTCTAAGAAAGTGCAGACGAAAGTGCAACAGCTTATTCCGGTGAAAGTGCAAAAAGTATTAACGGAAACGATTCGGATGATGGTGCAAACGATTAGTGCTGGATCAAACTTTATAAAGCCGAAATTAAAAGAGACGAACTGGTCATTGCAAAGAAGAGACGACGAAGTACGTAAAAAAATGGATGAGTACAAAAAAATAGCAGCGGCAGAAGGAGCAGGGACGGGAGCTGGCGGTATTCTCCTTGGCCTTGCTGATTTTCCGCTTTTACTCGGCATTAAAATTAAATTTTTATTCGATGCCGCAACATTGTACGGATTTGATACAAGTAACAAAGAAGAGCGCCTTTTTATCCTTCACGTTTTTCAACTTGCCTTTTCAAGTGACGATCACCGAAAAGAAATATGGAAAGCAATCGAAACGTGGGATACAGAAGAAGAAAATCATATGGACTGGGAAAAGTTCCAAACAGAGTACCGAGACTATATCGATTTAGCAAAAATGCTTCAGCTCGTACCAATAATCGGTGCCCCGGTCGGCGCATATGCGAACTATCAATTACTGCAAAGGCTCGGAGAAGTGACGATGAATTGTTATCGTATGCGAATACTTAATAGAAATTAGAAAGAAAGCATCCTACATGTGTAATGTAGGATGCTTTTTTTAGAAGTTAATGCCGTTATAGCCAACTCCGACTACAATCAATACGATAAAGAGCACAATGAGTACTATATACCCACTACTAACGCTCTTACCGTCTTGTCCAGCTTCACCGCCACCAGTGCCACCACTACCACCACTACCGCCTTTACCGCCAAGTCCCATAGGAATATCCTCCTTATTGTTATATGTTGCTTTTACTTTATACTTTTCTTTATTTACCAATAAATTCCTCCTGGAGCGCTAACTAACTTGCAAATCATTTCGTTTCATTTTATAATTTACTTACCGACCGGTAAGTAAAAATAAGTGAGGTACAGTATGACAAAGAATTTACAAACATCGCAAAACATTGTAGAGGCATCATTTAAACTCATGGCAGAGCACGGCATTGAGAAAATGAGCCTTTCCATGATCGCGAAAGAGGTAGGTATTTCAAAACCGGCTATTTATTATCATTTTTCTTCTAAAGAAGCGTTAGTTGATTTTTTATTTGAAGAAATTTTTTCTGGGTATCATTTCGTGAGTTATTTCAATAAAGAACAATATACGAAAGAAAACTTTGCAGAAAAATTAATTGCCGATGGTTTACATATGCTCTCTGAGTATGAAGGCCAAGAAGGAATATTACGTGTTATAAATGAATTCATCGTAACTGCGGCGCGAAATGAAAAGTATCAGAAACGCTTATTTGAAATACAAGAAGATTTCTTAAATGGTTTCCACGATTTATTGAAGAAAGGTGTAGAACTTGACGTTGTGTCACAACATGCAACGGAAGAAAATGCTCATACGTTAGCGCTCGTAATCGATAATATGAGTAATTACATGCTGATGGGATTCCAGTTAAAGTATAAAGAAATTTGGATTCAAAATGTGAAAAACGTAATGAAGGAGGAATAAAAGTGAAAATGCAAAAAAACTGGTGGCTCGGTTTTCTTGGGTTCATTGGAGTGTATAAAATTCCAGGCATGATAGAAGCTTTTCAAGCGGATGGAAGTTGGATGAAGCTAATCGGTTTCATTTGGCTACTGTGGTTCGGATATTTTATTCCCGAGAAGAAAGAAGATTGAATTTCAATTCCCTGTAAAGTTATGTAAAATATAATTTGAGAGTATTCATATATTAGATTACTAGATTTGGAGTGGTTACATGGATCCATTGAAGAATGAAATTCACCCTGACATGGTCAAGGTGTGGAAAGTTCGTGCTGTCATTGAAGAAGGGATTGGTATCCTCGTTATTTTAGCTTACCTTTTCCTCATGATAAAGTTTGATTGGTGGGCGTGGATTTTGTATGTGATGATTGGGCTAACAGTTGCGTTCGCACCATTTTCGTACTTCTTATTCCCGAAACTACGTCAACGTTATTACAGTTATCAATTAAATGAAGAAGAGCTTGAAATTCAGCACGGTCTTTTCGTCGTAAAGCGCGTATTAGTGCCGATGATTCGTGTACAACACGTGACGATTGAACAAGGGCCGATTATGAGAAAATATGGCTTAGCAGAATTACACATTTCAACGGCGGCAACTTCTCACAGCATCCCAGGCTTAACGATGTATGAAGCGGAAATGTTGAAAACGAAAATCGCAGAATTAGCGAAAGTGAGTGATGAGGATGTATAAGAGGCAGCATCCCATTACGATGTTATTAGAATTAAAAATAACAGACTTTATACCACTCATTATTTTCATGTTTAGCTTAAACGGAAAATTCCCGTTTTGGTATTTAATTCCCGCTGGATTCGGTTTACTCACCGTTTTTTCAGCGTTTGAAAAATGGTACTACACAACATATTGGGTTGAAAATAACGTATTACATGTGAAACAAGGGCTCTTTGTGAAGAAGGAGAGCTATTTAAATAAAGAACGTGTTCAAACGATTAACACAAGTTCTAACGTGTTATATCAAATGCTCGGTTTAAAGAAAATTCAGATTGAAACAGCTGGCGGAGGCGATGATGCAGAAGTTAGCTTAGCTGGTATTACAGTAGAAGAGGCAACAGAGCTTATTGCAATGCTAAATGAGCCAACTCCAGAAGTGAAAGCAGAAGATACATCAGAAAAAGTAGTCGAAAAAGAAATCGTTACAGAAGAAAAACAAGCGACAGAATACAAATTAACTTGGAAAGAAATTTTATTAGCATCTGTTACATCTGGTCAGTTTGGACTATTATTCTCATTAATCTTTTTCGTGTACCACCAAGTAGATGAGTACATTCCAAAATGGATAGAGAATGGCGTAAAGTCGTATGTAATGGAACATGATATATATGGCTGGATTTTCATGGTAGCCATTTTGATCGTCCTTTCGTGGATTATATCGACAATCGGTTATGCGCTAAAACATGGAGATTTCACAGTGAATCGAAGGAATGACGAAGTCCGCATTTCGCAAGGTTTGCTTGAAAAGAAAGAGCTTGTACTAAAATTGCACCGTATTCAAGGTATTACGATAAAAGAAAGTATTTTGCGTCAGCCATTCGGTTATTGTGCTGTACAAGTAGAAGTGATTCAAAGTAAAGGACTGGGGGACGAGAAAGAAAAAGTTACGTTGCATCCTATCATTCGAAAAGATCGCGTACAACAGTTACTCGCACATTTACAACTACCATATGAACTGAATAAAAACATTATTTCACTACCAAAAGCAGCATTACGCCGCTATCTCATTGATAGTTTTATATTCTTCGCTATGCTAGCAATCCCGCTTACTGGAATAAGTATATACTTTGAAAAGTATTACATCATGTGGGCATTAATTCCGCTAGCAATCCTCATCTTTACACTTGGATACGCAACATTTAAAACAAATGGTTACAGTGTAAACGGAGAGCAAATTACGCTTGTATATCGCAGCGTCGGCAAATATACAGGGCTTGTTAGAAGAAGGCACGTCCAATCAATGGAAAAGACACAATCATATTTCCAGCGCCGAGCGGATTTATGTACGTATAAGTTCTCTAACGCATCATCCAATTATAAACTAGAGCATACGAGAGTAGCAGATGCGGAGAGAATGCAGGATTGGTATAAGAAGAGATTAAGTGAGGATTAAATAGAATGGCTCGTCTTTTACGGAAGACGGGGCGAATGAAGTCTCGTTAAGACAAGCACAGAAAAATTTCATTGCATTTGGTGCTTGCGAGGAATGTTTTGTGAAATCAGTTAGAAAGCCGACTAGTGAAGATGTGAAGGATGCTAGTTGGAAACAAATTTGTTAAATAGCTTAAAATAAAAATGTTATTACTCAATGTAACAGGAGTAATAACATTTTTTTATGTAGTGAATAAAGAATTAACGCCGTCTTACAAGATAAAACAGTAAAGATGATACAGTAATAGGAAGGCCAGTATCCAGAAAAGCTTCTAAATAAAAGGATAAAAAATCTCTGTCGTTAAACCACATAAAGAATAAATGATTGTAAGAAATACCTAACAATATAAATAAAGGAATTCCGATCTTTAATTCGTGACTTCTTTTTATTTTTCTATAACAAAATTCACCAAATAAACAACCGATAAGAAAAGGGATGCTTCCAAGAATTGAAAACATAATAATAGATACCCAAATCGGTCCCCAGGAGTCAGCATAATTTGGAACTAGTGTATACTATAAAACGTTCACAATGATAGAAAAAACCAGTAAGCATATTAAATAACTAATAGAGAATTTTTCCAATGGAATCAGCCTTATAAAATTCCACTTTATTTTTATGAAAATATAAACCTCTTTAAATTATAGATTAGATATATAAGGATAATCAATTTTTATACATTTCGTGTTTATGGATATATTTTCAATGAATATAAAAGTATAGATGTATAGTCAACTTTCGGTATTTAATGTTATCATATTGAATGATATGGAAATTTTTAATAGAAGAAGCAATGAACAATTCAAAGGCAATGAAGCTTTTGTTGTATAAAGAAAATATTTATTATTACTCAGCGATATTAAAAATAAGGTACGTATTTATATAAATTTAGTAGAAATGGGGTTTTAAAAAGGAATGAGTACAAGTATCACACGGCAAAAGATTTTAGAAGCCGCTTCTCAAATTGTGCAATGTAAAGGGGTTGCTAAGTTAACTTTAGAAGCGGTAGCAAAAGAGGCGGGGATAAGTAAAGGTGGATTGTTGTATCACTTTTCAAATAAAGAAGCTTTAATAGAGGGCATGATACTCAAAGGGACGGAGGAGTATCAAGACGCTATTCACAATAAAGTAGCGGAAGACTTAGAGAAGAAAGGAAGGTGGGTACGTTCTTTTGTAGAGGAAAGATTAAGTAATGAGAGAAGAGTAGAAGAGCTGGGTAGTAGTATGATGGCAGCATTAATGCTAAAACCTGAATTACTTGAACCGTTACAACAATCATTTCAGCAACTGCAACATAAAATAGAAAATGATGAGATAGATTCAGTTTGTGCCACAATTATTAGATTAGCGGCAGATGGATTATGGTATTCGGAATATTTAGGGGTTGGAAGACTAAGCCCCGAATTAAGAGAGAAAGTGATTCAAGCTCTTATTTTTAATTCATATAAATAGAATATACGAACTATATAATGTAAAATAATTCACCATTGCTTATTTAATGCACTGGTGAATTATTTTTTTTATTAGAAAAATAGAACAATTTCATAGAGTATTGAATTATAACCGTCCAGACGGTATAGTAATATTTGGTTTAAGAGGAAAATGAAACAAAAAAAGAATAAAAAATATTTTTAGCACACTATTCGAAAGGATAGGCCGCAAAGCTTAGAGTCTACGGTAATACATATTGGTTACTAAGATCGTCTGGTTGCACATTTTTGATGCAACCGGACGGTCTTTTTTTGTTATATAAATATAAAAAATAGGAGGGAATTATGCAAATGAAAAGTACTAAAAGGTATATTTCGATGGTTTCATTAGTTTTTCTGGTATTATTTTCAGTGCTAAATGTGTGGGCTCCAGTTATTCAAGCCGCTGTGATAAAAAATCCAGTGGACGAGATTAATATCTCCCGTACTGATGGTACAACGTCTGAACCATATCAAGCCTCAGATGGCATGAAAGTAGAAGTGAAGTGGTCAGCTAAAGAAAAAATAAAAAGTGGAGATCAATTCACAATTGATATGCCAAAAGAATTCAGAAAAGATCTTATGAATATGAGTTTTCCTTTAAAAGATGCTGAAGGAAAAACAGTTGGTACATGTGAGATGAAAAAGGGTCTATTGACATGTACTATGGGTGATTACGTAGAAGGAAAGAATAACATTAAAGGTTCTTTATTCGTAGAATTCTACTTTGGGCTAGAAGCATATGATGGTGTCAAAGAAATTCCATTAGAATTTAACGTTGATGGTCAAATCGTTAATAAAGAAGTAAGTGTAAATAATACGACAGAGAGACCGAAGCCACATCCCAATACAGATAATCTATTGAAATGGGGTTCTTATAATCAAGAAGATCCGTCCATTGCTGATTGGCTTGTATATGTAAATGCAACTGGAACAGAAATGCAAGATCTTAAATTAACAGACACATTAGGACCTGGGCATGAATTAATTACAGATAGCTTAGTATTAGAAGAGGCTGTATTTGAAGATGGCTATGCACCAACAAATGTTAAGCCAGCAGATTTATCTAAAATTAAAATTAATGCAACGAAAACTGGATTTACAATTGAATTTCCAGACAGTTCAAAAGGTTATATTTTAAGATATAAAACAAAGATTACTAATCCTGCTGCAAAGCCTCATAAAAATACAGTGAAATTAGAAGGTAAAAATATTGTAACTGAAGAAAAAGTTGGAGAAGTATTTGTAAGTGGTGGGGGAGGAACCGGTTCAGGTGACGATAATCCACCTAGCATTGAAAAAAATATAGTTGATGAGAATGATAAGCTTGTAGAGAATCAGCAGTTAACACAAATGGATCAAGCTATTCAATACCAAGTTGGTACACATATACCGAAAAATCCGTCTAATTATACGTCAATGGTAATTAGTGATGATTTAGAGGATGTTTTAGAAGTATTAGAGGCAAAAGTATATGATCAAAATGGTCAAGATATTACTTCTAAAGGAACGTTAAATATAGATAAACAAAAGAGTGAAGTAACATTTACGTTTGGTGAGAATTTTGACTATAAGTCATATGAAGACCAGGTAATTAACCTCAGCATTAAGGCGAAAATTAAAGCTAATGCAGATTTATCTTCTTACGTAGATAAGAAGATTCCTAATAAAGCGGAATTACATTTTGATGATAAAACATTAACATCGAAAGAAGTAACTGTTACGCCGCCTGAAGCTCCAAAAGAAGGTACAGTATCGATTCGTAAAATAGATGCTGAGAATCCGAACAAAGGGTTAAAAGGTGCTGAATTTGAAGTTCAAAATAGTGCAAATGAAGTTGTTGCAAAATTGATAACGGACGAAAACGGTTTTTCAGTACCTCAAACTTTAGCTCCTGGGACGTATAAAATTTATGAAACAGTAGCGCCAGAAGGATATCAAAAATTAACAATTCCAGTAGAGGTTACACTTCAAGCTGGTGAAACAAAAGCCATTGAAGTCAAAAATACTTTGCAAAAGGGTCAAATTGAATTAAAGAAAATTGATTCGGAAAATGGTGAAAAACCATTAGCAAATGCAGAGTTTGATATAGTAAAAGACGATGTAGTAGTTGAGCATATTATTACAGATAAAGATGGTAAGGCAATTTCTCAACCGTTAGCGCCAGGAAAATATATTTTAAAAGAAACGAAAGCGCCTGAAGGATACCAATTAAAAGAAACAGAATTCGAAGTAAATGTAACAGGGGACGGCATATTCCCAATAACAGTAGAAAATGCAATGACAGATAAAGGTAATGTAGAAATTACAAAGGTGGACAAAGAAAACGGTTCAGCATTAGCGGATGTCGAATTTGAAGTCCAAAATGAGAAAGGTGAAGTAGTAAGAAAAGTAACGACGGATAAAGAAGGAAAGGCAAACGTTTCAGATCTTTCAGTAGGAAAGTACAAATTAGTAGAGACGAAAAGCTTACCAGGTTACAAGAAACTAACAGAGCCAGTATCGTTTGAAATTACAAAAGGTATGACGAAAGTCCTATCATTAAAAGTAGAGAATGAACAGTTAGAAAACGGTTCAGTAGAAATTACAAAAGTGGATAAAGATAGCCAGAAAGCATTAAAAGGCGTAGTTTTCGAAGTACGAGATGAAAAAGATAAAGTAGTCAAAGAGGTAACAACAGATAAAGAAGGAAAAGCAACCGTTTCAGATTTATCAGTAGGAAAGTACAAATTAGTAGAGACGAAAAGCTTACCAGGTTATAAGAAACTAACAGATCCAGTATCATTTGAAATTACAAAAGGTATGACGAAAGTCCTATCATTAAAAGTAGAGAATGAACAGTTAGATAAAGGTTCAGTAGAAATCACAAAAGTAGATAAAGACAGCCAGAAAGCATTAAAAGGCGTAGTCTTCGAAGTACGAGATGAAAAAGATAAAGTAGTCAAAGAAGTAACAACAGATAAAGAAGGAAAAGCAACAATTGATGATTTATCAGTAGGAAAGTATAAATTAGTAGAAAAAGAAAGTTTACCAGGTTATAAGAAATTAATAGAGCCAGTATCGTTTGAAATTACAAAAGGCATGACCGAGGTCTTATCATTAAAAATAGAAAATGAAATGGTAGATACGGGGAATGTAGAAATAACAAAGATAGACAAAGATAATAAAGCACCGTTAGCGGGAGTAACGTTCGTTGTCCAAGATGAGAAAGGTAACGAAGTTAAAAAAGTAACGACAGATAAAGAAGGAAAAGCAAATGTTTCAGATTTATCAGTAGGAAAGTATGACTTAGTAGAGGTAGAAAGTTTACCTGGTTATAAAAAGTTAGAAAAACCAGTATCATTTGAAATTAAAAAAGGCATGACCGAAGTCCTATCATTAAAAGTAGAAAATGAAATGGTGGATACAGGGAATGTCGAGATAACAAAAATAGATAAAGATAGTAAAGCACCATTAGAAAATGTTGTATTTGAAGTACGTGATTCAAAAGGAAAAGTAGTTGCGAAAGTAAAAACGGATAAAGAAGGAAAAGCAAACGTTTCAGATTTATCTATTGGAAAGTATGAGTTGGTAGAAGTAGAAACACCGGCAGGATACAAACCACTAGAAAAGCCAATTTCATTCGAAATTGAAAAGGGTAGAGTTACAGCATTACAATTGACTGTAGAAAATGAATTAGTGGATGTAGGAAATGTAGAAATTACAAAAGTAGACAAAGAAACGAAAGATGCTTTAGCTGATGCAGTATTTGAGATTCAAGATGCAGCAGGACAAGTAGTCGCTAAAATAACGACAGATAAAAAAGGACACGCACAAGTTACTAATTTAGCAGTTGGAACATACAAGTTAGTAGAAGTAAAAGCACCAAAAGGATATAAGCAATTAGTAGATCCGATTACTTTCCAAATTGAAAAAGGCATGACAAAATCTCTTGCTTTAACAGTAGAAAACGAAATGTTAGACAAGGGAAATGTAGAAATCACAAAAGTAGATAAAGATAGTCAAAAAGCATTAGCAGGTGTAGTCTTCGAAGTACAAGACGAACAAGGCAAAGTAGTAACAGAAGTAACGACAGATAAAGAAGGAAAAGCAAAAATCTCAGACTTATCTGTAGGAAAGTACAAATTAGTAGAAAAAGAAAGCTTACCGGGTTACAAAAAATTAACAGAGCCAGTATCATTCGAAATCAAAAAAGGTATGACGAAAGTTTTATCATTGAAAGTAGAGAACGAACTGTTGGATAAAGGTTCAGTAGAGATTACAAAAGTAGACAAAGAAAGTGGCGCAGTATTAGCGGGCGTAACATTCGAAGTGCAAGATGAAAAAGGCAAAGTAGTAACAAAAGTAACGACAGATAAAGAAGGAAAAGCAAAAATTGCTGATTTATCAGTAGGAAAATATAAGCTAGTAGAGGTAGAAAGCTTACCAGGATATAAAAAACTAGCGAAGCCAGTATCATTCGAAATCAAAAAAGGTATGACAGAAGTTTTACCACTAAAAGTAGAGAATGAACTAGTAGATAAAGGTTCAGTAGAAATTACAAAAGTAGATAAAGATAGTCAAAAAGTATTAGAAGGCGTAGTCTTTGAAATCCAAGATGAAGCAGGCAAAGTAGTAACAAAAGTAACAACAGATAAAGAAGGAAAAGCGAAAATTTCAGATCTATCTGTAGGGAATTACAAACTAGTAGAAGTAGAAAGCTTACCAGGCTACAAAAAGCTAACAGAGCCAGTATCATTCGAAATCAAAAAAGGTATGACAGAAGTCTTATCATTAAAAGTAGAGAATGAACTAGTAGATAAAGGTTCAGTAGAAATTACAAAAGTAGATAAAGATAGTCAAAAAGTATTAGAAGGCGTAGTTTTCGAAGTACAAGATGAAAAAGGCAAAGTAGTAACAGAAGTAACGACAGATAAAAATGGTAAAGCAAAAATCTCAGACTTATCTGTAGGAAAGTACAAATTAGTAGAAAAAGAAAGCTTACCGGGTTACAAAAAATTAACAGAGCCAGTATCATTCGAAATCAAAAAAGGTATGACGAAAGTTTTATCATTGAAAGTAGAGAACGAACTGTTGGATAAAGGTTCAGTAGAGATTACAAAAGTAGACAAAGAAAGTGGCGCAGTATTAGCGGGCGTAACATTCGAAGTTCAAGACGACAAAGGCAAGGTAGTAACGAAAGTAACGACAGATAAAGCTGGAAAAGCAACAGTTGCAGATTTATCAGTAGGAAAGTACAAGCTAGTAGAAGTAGAGAGTTTACCAGGCTACAAAAAATTAGAAAAGCCTGTACCATTTGAAATTACAAAAGGTATGACAAAATCTTTAGCGTTCACTGTAGAAAATGAAATGGTAGATACGGGGAATGTAGAAATCACAAAAATAGATAAAGACAGTAAAGCACCATTAGAAAATGTTGTATTTGAAGTACGTGATTCAAAAGGAAAAGTAGTTGCGAAAGTAAAAACGGATAAAGAAGGAAAAGCAAACGTTTCAGATTTATCTATTGGAAAGTATGAGTTAGTAGAAGTAGAAACACCGGCAGGATACAAACCACTAGAAAAGCCAATTTCATTCGAAATTGAAAAGGGTAGAGTTACAGCATTACAATTGACTGTAGAAAATGAATTAGTGGATGTAGGAAATGTAGAAATTACAAAAGTAGACAAAGAAACGAAAGATGCTTTAGCTGATGCAGTATTTGAGATTCAAGATGCAGCAGGACAAGTAGTCGCTAAAATAACGACAGATAAAAAAGGACACGCACAAGTTACTAATTTATCAGTTGGCACATACAAGCTAGTAGAAGTAAAAGCACCAAAAGGATATAAGCAATTGGTAGATCCAATTACTTTCCAAATTGAAAAAGGTATGACGAAATCTCTTGCTTTAACAGTAGAAAATGAAATGTTAGACAAGGGAAATGTAGAAGTAACAAAAGTAGATAAAGATAGCCAAAAAGTATTAGAAGGCGTAGTCTTTGAAGTACAAGATGAGCAAGGAAAAGTAGTAACGAAAGTGACAACAGATAAAGAAGGAAAAGCGAAAGTTTCAGATCTATCAGTAGGAAAATACAAATTAGTAGAAACGGAGAGTTTACCAGGTTACAAAAAACTAACAGAACCAGTATCATTCGAAATCAAAAAAGGTCTGACAGAAGTTTTATTACTAAAAGTAGAGAATGAACAGTTAGACAAAGGTTCAGTAGAAATTACAAAAATGGCTGCTGAAAGTAAGAATGTATTATCAGGGGCAGTGTTTGAAGTTCATGACGAAAAAGGAAAAGTAGTAACGAAAGTAACAACAGATAAAGAAGGAAAAGCGAAAGTCTCAGACTTATCTGTAGGTCACTACACACTTGTAGAAGTAGAAGCACCAAAGGGTTATGAAAAATTAACTAATCCAATTCCATTTGAAATTACAAAAGGAATGATAAGTCCAGTTCAATTAGAAGTATTAAACAAATTGACTTCTTTAGCACCACCAGGCCCAGAGAAACCAGAAACGACGGATCCAGAAAAACCAGAAACAACGGATCCAGAAAAACCAGAAACAACGGATCCAGAAAAACCAGAAACAACGGATCCAGAGAAACCAGAAACAACGGATCCAGAGAAGCCTGAAAAAGAATTACCGAAGACAGGACAGAAAATGCCTGTGGAACCATATATGGGAGCACTTCTTATTATGATGAGTTTTGGATTGCTCGTATTAGGTAGAAAACAGCAGAGATAATAAAAATGAAAAGGTATCCTCAAAGTATTGGAGGATACCTTTTTTATTTGGCATAAAAAACATTTAGCAAAAGAACTCGATGCAAATAGAAACAAAAAGGAAGAAAAAGTTCGTCCTATTTTCTTAATATTGTTATATCAAAAACTATATATTTAATGTGAAAATAAAAGGTTAAAGGCCTTCGTAATGTTTGTTTGAGTACTTTAAGAAAGAGGGCTTTTTCCTAAAGTATTCAAAGGATGATAGTCCAATAGCAGGTGGGAGATGAAACTCGTTTTAGCACTGTATTAACACCTTAAAATGTAGATAGGGGAAAATAATGTAAAGAAACTATTGTATGTTTAAAAATCATATGTTACATTTGTGTTACAAAACAATTACAAAGTGTAACTTATGTTACGAATTGTTTTCTGTTGCTTTTCGATATGTTACGATTTGAAGTTCATATCCAATCAACCGAGAATATGTAAAGTTAAAAAAATAGCAACCTAAAAATAGTTTTTCTATGTGTATAAAAGTGTGTGTAGTAAAGAGTCTGGTGAGAGCTTTACGCACATTATTAAAATTCCTTTCTGTCTTAAAAGAAGAAAAACAAATACCAACTATTTAGGTGTTTTAAGTAATGATAGTAAATGAAATGTACAGTACATATTTACTTTCAGTCTAATTACTACACAGACTTTTATACATATGCTGTTATTGTTTTAGGAACACATAGGGGGAGAAAGAATGAGGAAGTTATTAACGGTAATTGGAATTACATGTTTAATGTTAGCTGGATGTAGTAATGGGAATTTTGAAAAAGAAATGGATGCAGGGAAGACCGCGTTAACGAATAAAGAATATAAAAATGCCTTATCATCATTTGAAAAAGCGCTAGATGAGAAACAAGACGATTCAGATGTAATGGTGCTTGTAGAACAAACGAAAATAATGATTGAAGCAGTGAAGTTAAAAGAAGAAACAAAGGTAGAAGAATCAATCAAGTCATTTGAAAAAGTAGAGAACATGAAGGATGGGAATAATACACTTATAAAGCAGGCAAAGGAAGAACGAACAGCATTACTAGCTGTGTTAGAACAAAAAAAGAAGTATAGTGAGCAATTGGCGAAAAGTGAAGAGTTAATAAGTAAGAAAAATTATGCACAAGCGAAAGAGATATTAAATAAGTTAGTTGCAGAAACAAAAGATAATAAGAACCTTGAAGAATATAATAAAAAAGCAGTAGGATTAGTTACTAAAATTAATGAAGAAGAAAAAAATGCAAAGAGTGAAGCAGCAGTGAAGGCACAAAAAAATGTAGTAACGAATCAAAAGGTAGCAACAGAAAAGAACGAAAAAACTGAGACAGAAAAAAATCAAAAGGTAGCAACAGAAAAGAACGGAAAAACTGAGGCAGGAAAGAATCAAAATGCATTTACTTTTGAGAAAGCTAAAGAATATATCAAAAATGAATATAAAGAAGAATATGATTACACGCTAGAAGATACACAAGTAGAAAATGGAAAGAAATATTATAAAATTAGAGTGCGTACGACATATAAAATAGAAGGCGCAGCTGGATCAGGATTTACTGGCGTATTCAAAGTATTCGAAGATGGTACGATTATTGAAATGCACTAAATCGATGAAAAAGGTATCCTCAAAGTATATGAGGGTACCTTTTTTAGCATAAAAAAAGCATCTAGCAAAAGTACTAGATGCAAATAAAAACACAAGGGAAGACAAAATTCTTCCCGTTTCCCGTATGTAATTATATCAAAAAATATATAAAAAACTAGCTTTATTTTTTATATAATTGATGTGTAAAGCTATGAAAGTATAAGATTACACTGTTTTCATAGTGTTTTATTAAAAAAGGAGCTGTGTATATGATTAATTTTAAACCAGAAAATTTGAACCAACTATTAAAAGTAATGTTAATTAGTGCGAATAAATCTTATGATGCGATTAAAGATTATGAATTTACAGGGGAAGCGGTAGTATTCCGTGTGGATTTCGAATATATTGACGTTTCTCTAATGATTGTAGATATGTTAGGAAGATCAGCTTCTAAATTTACTATTTTGCCATATGCCCGTCCGAATACGAATGAAATAGACTACATTCAGTTTCATGTGTATGCGATTAATGAAGGGAATTTTAAGGAAATGATTGATACGATGTAGGAAACTATAAAGTGAAACTTTAATCAGTGGGGGATTCATCCCCACTGATTATTAGCCCTCACCAATCGGACGTTTACGGGCAGCCCGACGCCCACCTAACTTCTTTGCTCCAGCTGAAATTTTTGGGGAGTTTTACTGCCCGTTAACGCGGGATAATTTTACAAATATGTATATACCAACTAATATATAATTAATACATTCATATAATTGGAGTGATGAGATGCAGCCGTTAGAAAGGGAGATTCATTCTGATATGCTGAAAGTGTGGCGAATCCACGCTTTCATTGGGGCGGCAGTTATACTAGCAGTCGTAATTGCGTATTTCTTTTTTATGATCAATTTTAACTGGTGGGGCTGGTTGTTTGGCTTGCTAGTAACAGGAGCTATTACATTTATCCCGCTTGATTATTTTGTGTTTCCAAATTTACGTCAACGTTATTATAGTTACAGATTAAATGAAGAAGAGATTGAGATTCAAAAGGGAATGTTCGTTGTAAAACGCGTACTCATTCCGATGATTCGTGTGCAGCACGTAACGATTGAACAAGGCCCGATTATGAGAAAGTATAATTTAGCGGAATTACATATTTCAACAGCGGCAACTTCTCATAGTATTCCAGGTTTAACGAAGGAAGAAGCAGAGCAGCTGAAAAGACAAATTGGAGAACTTGCGAAAGTGAGTGATGAGGATGTATAAGAGGCAACATCCGATCACAATTTTATTAGGTATTCGAATTGCGACTTTGTTGCCTTTTATTTTTCTTGTTTTATTTCGTTCAGATGGTGAAGTAAAACCTTGGTATTTCTTACATCTTGTTCTTTTGGCCATATTATTTATTATGGCAATTTTCTCAGCTATAAAATGGTATTTCAAAGTGTACTGGGTTGAAAATAATATTTTACATATAAAGCACGGTGTGTTCGTTAAGAAAGAAAGTTACTTAAATAAAGAACGTGTGCAAAATATTAGTACGTCTTCTAACATCATTTATCAAGTACTTGGCCTGACGAAACTAAACATAGAAGTAGCCGGCGGGGGTAGTGAGCCAGAAGTGATGTTAGCTGGCATTAGAGAAGAGGAAGCGAAGGAACTGATTGCTTTATTAAATAAAAAAAGAAGCGCTGCGAGTGAAGAAGTACCCATGGCAGAAGAAAGTAAGACGATTTATCAGTTAACGATGAAAGAAATTTTAGCAGCTTCCATTACGTCTGGTAGATTCGGATTAGTGTTTTCAGGATTACTTCTTATTTACACAGAGTTTAATCAATTTCTTCCAGAATGGCTCATAAATAAAGTGGAAGCGTATGTGATGGATAACGGTGTATATGAATTAATCGTTATGGCCGCGATTTTAATGGCGGTTTCGTGGGTCATTTCAACAGCTGGCTATGCGTTAAAATATGCGAACTTTAAAATAGAGCGAAAAGGAAATGAAATTCGTATCGTACAAGGGTTATTTGATAAGAAAGAGTTTGTTTTAAAATTACACCGTATTCAAGCGATCACTGTGAAAGAAGGAATTCTCCGCCAGCCTTTCGGTTATTGCTCTGTCGAAGTGGAAGTCATTCAAAGTATAGAAGCAGCTGGAAATGAAGTTATGTTACATCCTTTTATGAAAAAGAAAGATGTCCAGCAGTTACTTACATATTTGCAGTTACCGTATGAAATGGAAGAGGAAATCGTTCATTTACCGAAGGCTGCATTACGTCGTTACGTAATAATGGGCTGGATTACAAGTGCTGTGCTCGCACTGCCGATCATCGGTACGAGTATATATTTCAAACAAAATATTGCGTTGTTCACTTTAATACCACTATTTATCATATTTACGTTGCTTGCATACGCTCGGTATACAAGTGGCGGATATATGATACGAGACAATCAGTTAGTCATGGTATACCGTGGTCTTGCGAAATATACAGGAATTATGCGAAGAAGACATGTTCAAGCAGTAGGATACAATCAATCATATTTTCAAAAGAAAGACGAGCTATGTACAGCAGTGGTATCGGTAGCGGGGCATCGTTACAAAGTGAAGCATATGCAAAAAGAAGATGCGCTTCGTATATATAATTGGTACAAAGAAAAAGGAAGCACCGGCGTGTAACGGTGTTTCCTTTTTTATGTCGTCATTTGTCGAATCGTCGATATATTGAAAAAATCGTTGATATATTCAAAGATATGATAGATATATTCGGAAAATCGTTGATATAATTTCACATACCGTGGTCTTCAAACTCCGAACTCAAAAACTTAAACTAACACATCAAAAGTAGTCACAAATGACGGACGAGAGAAAATACTTTTCTGCTGCTCTGCATGTGGATGCGCCTGAGCCGGAGCTTGTCCTTCTGCTTGTGCAGGGCGTTTTTTATGAGCGTTTTCGAATGAACGTGATTCTGTCCAATCTTTAAAGTTTTGTTCCGTTTCCCACATCGTTAAGATGACATATGTATCGTTACTTAATGGGCGTAGAACACGGATTGCTTGGAAGCCGGGTTCGTTTTCAATAAGGCCTGCTCGGTTTTTAAATCGGTTTTCAAATACTGGGCGACCTTCGTCTGTTACAGAAATGTTGTTACAAACGATATAGCCAGGTTGTCCTTTAAATTCGCCAACAGCGTCTAGTACGTCATATTGAAGCGCTGATTCTACTGATTCTTCTGTATTTTCTTTATAAAACATATCTTTTTCATTATTTTTTGCAGTGAAATGTGCTTGTTCTAGAGGTGTTTCGTATGAAATAATAGCCTTCATTTTAATGCCCCCTTAATTATTTGTTTCTATTATATCAACTCTCTTAAAAAACTTCGAAGATTATATACATAAAGATACTTCTTTTTCAAATAATAAATGTACCATCATTTGGAAAGAAGGCCGATGTATGAAGAAAGTAAAGTGGACTTTATTAGGTGGATTCGCAACGCTAGTATTAGCGATTGTACTTTATAAACTTATTGTGTTAGCTGGTGGCTATATGATGGATGAAAAGCAGCTCGTTTTCCACTCTTCATCACGTATCGTTGACCAGAAAGGGAAAGAGATTACGAAATTATATGTAGAAAATAGAGATCTCGTACCAGTAGAGCAAATTCCAAAGCATGTCCAGCAGGCGTTTATTGCGGTGGAAGATTCTCGTTTTTATGAGCATCAAGGAATTGATTACCCGTCTATATTCCGTGCTCTTTATAAAGATACGTTAGCTGGAGAGAAGGTCGAAGGCGGTAGTACCATTACACAGCAACTAGCGAAAAACGTCTTTTTAACTCGTGAAAAAACAGTTACGCGTAAATTGAAGGAAGTCGCAATTTCGCTTCAATTAGAGCAAAAATATACGAAGCAACAAATTCTTGAAATGTATATGAATCATATTTATTTTGGGCATGGGGCTTACGGTATTCAAGCAGCAGCAAAGTTGTATTTTAATAAAAATGTAGAAGATCTAACCGTAGAAGAAGGAGCAATGCTTGCAGGTCTTCCGAAGTCACCAAACGGATATTCACCTTATTTCTCTCCAGAGAAAAGTAAGGAGCGCCGTGATCTCGTATTGTCACTTATGCATAAACAAGGCTATTTGACTGCCGAAGATAGTGTACGTTATCAAGGAAAGACAATTGCTTTATATAAAAACTTAGACGAGAATGAACTCGCATATATGCCGTATATTGATATGGTTATAGATGAAGCAGCTCGTTTATACGGATTGTCTCATCAAGAAGTACTGCGCGGAGGATATACGTTTGTCGTACCGATGGATGAAAAGATTCAAAAGGTAGCGTATAACCAGTTTCAAGATGCAAGGAATTTCCCTGGTAAAGAAGAGGGGGCGCAAGGTGCTTTTTTATTAATGGATAATCGTACGGGCGGAATTAAAGCGGCGATTGGCGGAAGAAAGTACGTCCCGAGAGGCTTTAATCGTATTTTCGCAAAGAGACAGCCCGGTTCTGTGCTAAAACCACTTATCGTCTATGCACCAGCACTCGAAACGAAAAAGTATAATCCGTATTCTTTATTGACGAATGAAAGAAATTCATTTGAAGGCTATGAACCCCGAAATTATAACCATGCGTATTCGAAAGAAATGACGATGTACGATGCGATTTTAGAGTCAGCAAATGTGCCGGCAGTTTCTTTATTAAATGAGTTAGGGGTAGAAGAAGGAAAGCAATATTTAGAGAAAGGAAATGTTCATATTGCCGATGCTGGTTTAAGTACAGCACTTGGCGGGCTGAAAAATGGTGTTTCAACATTTGATCTTGTGAAAATGTATCGTGCATTTTTAGCAAATGGCGCTATTATTGAGCCGCACGTGATTGATAAAGTGTTAAATAGACACGGCGCAGTTATTGGAGAATCGCCAAAAGTAGAAACGAAAATTTTCTCGAAACAAACGGCATGGTATATGACGAAAATGTTAGAAGGGGTTGTGAAGGAAGGGACAGCGAAAGCAGGCATATATAGCGGTGCATTAGCTGGGAAAACAGGTACAACTTCCTTACCGAATGACGATAATGGAGCTAGAGATATGTGGTTCGTTGGCTATACGCCAAATTTAGTAGGTGCTGTTTGGATTGGTTATGACCGTACGGATAAAGAGCATCAGTTGCAAGGAGAAAGTGCGTCAGCAACGAAATTGTTTAAGAAAATTTTAACGAAGGCAAATGTAGAACAGAAAGAGCAGTTTATGAAACCAGAAGGTGTGGAAACAATCGGTGCTCCGATTCGGCTGCGCAAGATTGAAGATGTGAAAATGAAATTAGCGTTTAGCCCTTTCGGTTTATTTAAAGCAAAATTAAGCTGGACACCACTTCCAGATGAAAGAATTATGTATCGTATTTATAGAGTGGAAAACGGAGTTCATACGCATGTAGGCACTGTAAATGGTGCCGGAGAATATGAGGAAAAGTTCGTTAACATCTTTTCAAAACCGAGTTTTTACGTTGTACCATATAACACACAAACGAAACGTGAAGGAGAAAAGTCAAAAGTAGCTAAACCATAGTTTTTCTCTGTGCTATAATAAGAATGTTGTGAAAATAGTAAGCGGTTTTACGAATGTTTGTGTCAATTTCATGAACAACGTACATAATGTTATGCATTTTGTTTTTACAAGCTGTATAGTAAAAAAAGATAAATATCGGAATAGAACGTATTTAGAGCAAAAGCATTGGCAAGGAAGGGAGCAAGGGTCTTGGTAAGAACTATAAATGAGACATTTTTAAAAGCATGTAGGGGGGAACGTACTGATTATGTACCAGCATGGTATATGCGTCAAGCAGGTCGTTCGCAGCCGGAATATAGAAAGATAAAAGAAAAGTATTCTTTATTTGAAATTACACATAATCCAGAGTTATGTGCTTACGTTACAAAGTTGCCAGTCGATCAATATAACGTAGACGCAGCAATTCTTTATAAAGATATTATGTCACCACTACCTGCAATTGGTGTGGATGTAGAAATTAAATCAGGTATTGGCCCAGTTATTGATAATCCAATTCGTTCTTTACAAGACGTAGAAAAACTAGGGGAAATCAATCCAGAAGATGACGTACCGTACATATTAGATACGATTCGTTTATTAACGACTGAAATGTTAGACGTACCGTTAATCGGTTTTTCAGGAGCTCCATTTACGTTAGCGAGCTATATGATTGAAGGCGGTCCATCTCGTAATTACCATAATACGAAAGCGTTCATGTATGCAGAGCCGAAAGCTTGGTTCGCATTAATGGATAAGTTAGCAGATATGGTTATTACATATTTAAAAGCGCAAATTAACGCAGGAGCAAAAGCAGTTCAAATTTTCGATTCTTGGGTTGGCACAGTGAATGTAGCAGATTACCGCATATTTATTAAACCAGCGATGGAGCGTATTTTTGCAGAAGTTCGTACGATGGGTGTTCCAATGATTATGCACGGCGTAGGAGCTGCGCACTTAGTGAATGAATGGCATGACTTACCTCTTGATGTTGTAGGTTTAGACTGGCGTTTACCGATTGAAGAAGCACGTGCACGCGGTGTTCATAAGGCGGTACAAGGAAATATGGATCCTTCATTCTTACTAGCACCTTGGTCTGTTATTGAAGAACATGTAAAAGCTATTTTAGATCAAGGGATGAAAGAGCCAGGTTATATCTTTAACTTAGGTCACGGTGTATTCCCAGAGGTAAATCCAGATACATTAAAACAATTAACTACATTTATTCATGAATACTCTAAAGAACAGTTAGCGAAGTAAAGGAGAATAGCTGTATGAAAAAGAAAATTGGTTTGCTTGTAATGGCATACGGAACGCCATATAAAGAAGAAGATATTGAACGTTACTATACACATATTCGTAGAGGAAGAAAGCCAAGTCCTGAAATGCTAGAAGATTTAACAGAGCGTTACCGTGCAATTGGTGGCATTTCTCCTTTAGCTACTATTACATTAGAGCAAGCTAAAAAGTTAGAACAGCGTTTAAATGAAGTACAAGATGAAGTAGAGTACCATATGTATCTTGGTTTAAAACATATCGAACCTTTCATTGAAGATGCAGTGAAGGATATGCATAACGACGGTATACAAGATGCAATCGCACTTGTTCTTGCGCCGCACTATTCTACATTTAGCGTGAAATCGTATGTAGGACGAGCACAAGAAGAAGCTGAGAAACTTGGAAACTTAACAATTCACGGCATTGATAGCTGGTATAAAGAACCGAAATTCATCCAGTACTGGGTTGATGCAGTGAAAGGTATATATAACGGTATGTCAGAAGCAGAGCGTGAAAAAGCAGTATTAATCGTATCTGCACATAGCTTACCAGAAAAAATTATCGCGCTTGGCGATCCATATCCAGACCAATTAAATGAAACAGCTGACTATATTGCAAGAGGTGCTGAAGTAGCCAACTATGCAGTAGGTTGGCAAAGTGCAGGAAATACGCCAGATCCTTGGATTGGTCCAGATGTACAAGATTTAACGAGAGAATTAAATGAAAAGTACGGTTATACTTCATTCGTATACGCACCAGTTGGATTTGTTGCGGAACATTTAGAAGTTTTATATGACAACGACTTTGAGTGTAAAGTTGTGACAGATGAAATTGGCGCGAAATATTATCGTCCAGAAATGCCAAATGCATCGGACGCATTTATTGATTGCTTAACAGATGTTGTATTAAAGAAAAAAGAATCTGTATTGTAAAAAGAAAGGGGGAGCATGCTTGAGGAAAAAAGTTGTAATCATCGGCGGTGGCATCACAGGATTAACAACAATGTATAACTTGCAAAAAGATATTCATGACAAGAACTTGCCGATCGATACATTACTTATAGAAGCATCTGGTAAACTTGGCGGGAAAATTCAAACCGTTCGAAAAGATGGATTTACAATTGAACGCGGACCGGATTCTTTCTTAGCACGAAAAGAAAGTGCCTCTAGACTGGCGCGAGAATTAGGTCTTGGTGATGAACTTGTAAATAATAAGGCCGGTCAATCATTTATCCTCGTAAACAATCGGTTACATAAAATGCCGAGCGGATCGATGATGGGAATTCCAACGCAAATTACGCCGTTTCTATTTTCCAGGCTGTTCTCCCCAATTGGTAAACTAAGAGCTGGTTTTGATCTATTAATGCCGAGATCAAAGCCAGTATCTGACCAATCACTCGGGCATTTTTTCAGACATCGCCTCGGCAACGAAGTGGTTGAAAATTTAATAGAACCATTACTATCGGGTATTTATGCAGGGGATATTGATGAAATGAGCTTAATGTCAACATTCCCGCAAATGTATCAAATTGAGCAGAAACATCGCAGTATTTCACTCGGTATGCGTACGCTTGCTCCGAAAAAAGAGAAATCTGAACCGAAAAAGGGAATCTTCCAAACAGTGAAAACAGGTTTAGAATCTATAGTAGAATCTCTCGAAGCAAAGATACATGAAGGTACGATAATAAAGGGAACTCGCATTGAAAAAGTTACAAAACTTGGTGATGCTTACACGATTACTCTTAGTAACGGAAAAGAAATAGAAGCGGACGCGGTCGTAGTGGCAAGCTCACATAAAGTATTGCCATCTATGTTTGCACAGTACAAGCAGTTTCGTTTCTTCCGCAACATTCCGTCTACATCAGTTGCAAATGTGGCAATGGCTTTCCCGCAATCAGCCATTCAGCGCGATATTGACGGCACAGGGTTTGTCGTATCTCGAAATAGCGACTACACAATTACAGCATGTACGTGGACACATAAAAAATGGCCACATACAACGCCAGAAGGAAAAACGCTTCTTCGTTGTTACGTCGGTCGTGCTGGTGATGAAGCAGTTGTAGAACAAACAGAAGAGGAACTCGTTCAGCTCGTACTAGAAGACTTACGAAAGACGATGGATATTACAGAAGATCCAGAGTTTACAGTCGTAAGCCGCTGGAAAGAAGCAATGCCTCAATATACAGTAGGCCATAACGAGCGAATGAAGAAACTCACAGCATTTATGGAGAAAGAGTTGCCAGGTATATACTTGGCAGGTAGTTCTTACGCTGGTTCTGGTCTTCCGGACTGTATTGATCAAGGTGAGAAAGCCGCAAAGCGTGTACTATCTCATTTGGAGAAAGTAATGGAGACGGAATTACTCGTACAATAAAATATAAGAAACGCCTTCAATCACATTGAAGGCGTTTTGTTACTTATTCACCAATAAACATATATAAGTTATTTGGCTTTATAACGGAATCTCCCGCATAAATAACCCATTCTGTTAAGTTTTCAAACTCTAACTGATAACTATTTCCCTCACTCATATCTTTTATAAAATATGGTTCATTAATGAGTATTCCTTGAATGAAATCTTCCGTAATGTTTTGCATTTCAAACCACATATGTTCACTTTTTCCTTCTTCGTAGGAAACACCAAACTTAGCGAGGAAACGAAAATCTTCATTTGCTTGTTCAATGTGAAAAATATTGCTGAAATACCCGAAAGTATTCTTCGCATTGTAAGCCATACGATCGGTTTCACTATTTGTTTTATAGAACATGAGCCCTGTAGCTTCCTCGCGTTCTTTGAAAAAACTTTCAATATATTCTTCTGAAGTATTAAATTTGAATAAAAGAACGGACGGAGATTGATGGTATTCATCTCGGTCATCCATCCCGCCTAAGAATACGTTTTGTGCATCTATTGGTTGTAGTTTCACTTCTTCATCCTCGATTGAAGACAATTGATCCATACTCGTTTTATGCCCAATATAAGATAATCCCTTTTCCCACGGAACAGCTACTGTATGGATAGAACCTTGCTGACTATGCGCGATCACGATAGGCTCATTCATAGGGACTTGTCCATTCTCAACGGCATTATTAGCAAATGTTTGAAAGAGATCACCAATGCCGTAATAGGACGAAATGCGATTTGGAATAATTAATTCTATTTCTGTTACGCCTGCTCTTAAAAGGCCATGTGTATGAAACCAATATTGCGTAGGCTCACCTTCTTTATCGTCTTCATAAACAGAATGAATAACGTACAAGTCAGGAATGTCAGGTAATAATTCATTTTCAACGTGATATTCAATATAGCTTCTAGATATTACTTTCATTGCTGCACTTGAATCGATTACAAATAACAAGTCTGGAGCGAGGTTCCATAAAAACTGTAACTGCTGGAAAAAGCAGTCCAGCACATCGCCTACAAATAGCGTACGAGTGAAAATTTCAGTGCCATAAGCAGCATCTTCAAAATTACGATCTACGATTGTAGAATCTTGTCTATTGTATATTTTATATTCTTCTGGATCGCTCGTTTCATCAATATGCAGTTCATACGGTATGATTGTTTCATTCATATGTAACTCAACAATAAGGCTTGTCTCATCACTGTAAACAATTTTTAATTCATCCACTTTAGTAGAGATAGTCTCTAGCCGCTGTTTTAACTGTTCAATTGTAATTCTAGTTGGTATAACGGCAATCATATCTGAAAAATGACGTTCTAATGTTCCATTCATAGCTGCGCGGTATGTTTCTGTTTGCACTTCCATCCAATCACTCCTATTCAAATGAATCCATTTTACATGCCAATGAAATTTCAATATTTTCTGTTTTCTCTCTCTACTATTATAGGTCGCATTCGTAGAAGGTGTAAAATTATTATTTTGTATTATAGTTTGAAAGCTTGTAAATTAAATAAATTTTTTGTAAAACTTGTCGAAATAGCATTCTATATAACGAATCATTTGTTATGATAGAAATGCTGAGAAAATATGAAATAGGGAGAGGAAAATGGCTGTGAAGAAATTGTTAAGTGTCTTTTTATCATTATTGCTATTGCTTTCATTTACTGGAACTTTAGCGCAGGCAGAAGAAAATACTTCTATGTCAGTAGAAAAAGCAATTCAAGTATTTAAGCAGCAAGGGAAAACGAAGGGGACAGTGGAAGGATACATCGTTGGATATACGCAAAGTCCTTCTAAATACACGAAAGATCCTGCTAAGTTTGATGATACAAACGTAGCAATTGCGGATTCGCCAACTGAAACGAATCCAGACAAAATCATGCCTGTTCAGTTGCCAAAAGGCGATGTGAGAGCGGCAGTAAACGTGAAAGATCATCCTGAAAATATCGGGAAGAAAGTTAGTTTAACAGGGACGCTTGAATTATATTTTAGTAGCCCGGGTTTAAAATCGGTAACAGCTCATAAGTTTCAAGGGGAAGGACAAAACCGTGTTAGCGATGTAGTAGCTTCGCCTGGTAGTGGAGAAGTTGCGAAGGGAACAGCGGTAACATTAACAACGAATACAGAAGGAGCAACAATCTACTATACGTTAGATGGCTCTAACCCTACAAATAAGAGTGTTCGTTATAACGGACAAATTGTAGTGAATGAAAATAGTGTGATTAAAGCAATCGCAGAGAAAGAAGGGCTTACTTCTTCAGCCATTTCAACATTTTCATTTATTATCGTAAATAATGAACCAGTTCGTATTCATGATATTCAAGGAAAATCACATCTTTCCCCTTACAAAGGAAAGAAAGTATACAATGTGGAAGGCGTTGTAACAGCACTTGATAAAAATGGTTTTTATATAGAAGATAACCAGCCGGATAATGATCCAGCTACGTCAGAAGGTATGTACGTATACAAAAAAGATGCGAATGTAGCGGTAGGAGATCTTATTCAAGTTGATGGAGAAGTAGAAGAATATGTTGGGCCTGGATATGCAGAGCGATTTGAAACAGACTTAACGACGACGGAAATTAAAGCGAGCCGCGTTGCTGTAATCGCAAAAGATCAAGCTTTACCAGCGCCGATTGTACTTGGAGAAAACGGTGTGAAAATTCCTGATCAAATTATCGATAATGATGCATTTGGTTTATTTGATCCAAATGAAGATGCAATCGACTTTTATGAAAGTATAGAAGGTATGCGCGTTACGATGCCAACGCCAAAAATTATTGCACCTCAGAAAAACGGGAATTTATATGTAACAGTAGAAAATGGCGGAAATAAAGTCGTAACGAAATATGGCACACCTGTATTAGATGAAAATCAATTAAATCCAGAGCGTCTTTCTGTAAAAGTCCCTCGTGATTATGTAGCAAAAGTAGGAGATACTTTCACTGGAGATATAACAGGGGTAGTCGGATATGATTACGGTTCGTTCCGCATTGCGCCAATAACGGAATTACCATCTGTAGTGGAAGGTGGATTTAAGCAAGTAGGCGCGAATATTCAGCCTCGTCTTGATAAGTTAACCGTTGCTACATATAACATTGAAAACTTCTCGGCGAATAAAAAAGAAACAACAGATGAAAAAGTAAAAGCGTTAGCGTATTCTATTAAATACAACTTAAAAATGCCAGATATTATCGGTGTAGAGGAAATGCAAGATAATAACGGAACGATTAATGACGGTACAACAGATGCTTCTTTAAGCGCAAAACGTATCATTGATGCAGTTCTAGAAATTCGTGGACCAAAGTATGAGTATGTAGAAATTGCTCCGAATAATAATCTAGACGGAGGAGCACCAGGAGCGAATATTCGCGTCGGTTTCTTCTACAACCCATCACGCGTGAAATTAGCAGCAGTACCGAAGTTACTTGATAAAAATGTCGTTCGCATTGGAGACGAAAATCCATTATTTGAAAGTACACGTAAACCGCTTGCAGCAGAATTTACGTTCCAAGGACAAAACGTTGTTGTCGTTGCAAATCACTTAAACTCAAAAATAGGAGATGCAACGCCATTTGGAAAAGTGCAGCCGCTCGTATTAAAGAGTGAAGAAAAACGAATTCAGTTAGCGCAAGAAGTAAATCAATTCGTACAAGGAATTCAGAAAAAGAACACGAATGCACCAGTTGTTGTGTTAGGAGATATGAACGATTTTGAGTTCGCTAAACCACTAAAAACATTAGAAGGAACAAACTTAAAAAATATGTTAAACACAGTGCCGAAAGAGAACCGCTACACGTACATTCATGAAGGAAATGCACAAGTGTTAGATCATATTTTAGTAACAAACAACATCGCACCACACACAATTGTAGACCCAGTACACTTAAACTCAAACATTATGAAAGAACATGGACGTGTAAGTGACCACGATCCAGTACTTGCTCAAATTGATTTGAAGAAAGCTTCTTAAATAGTCATGAAAGAACGCTTAGAGATATACTGAGCGTTCTTTTTCTGTAAAAATCATGTTAAAATTAATTAAAAATTCAGCTTTTTATAATGAGGAGGTTAAAGATGCAAGCGTGGTTAAATGGAAAATTAATGAATCAGCTTGCAATTTTGTTTTGTACAATCGTCATGCTCCAATTTGTAGCGGAGGTAACAGGACTTACTCAAAATTTGGATATTACGTATAACTTAATACATACAGCATTGTCCTATGTAACATTTAGTTTCGCAGTCATTTTTACTCTAATAGGCGCAAGAAGAGAATTAAGTACATATGCAGTTGTTTTATTATGTTTAGTTGTAGGTATTAAAGCGATTTATTTTGCGGCGGTCGTTATTTTATGGGGATTGGCAGGTACGCCGTAAAGGGGAGATGATTATACGATTGATAAATGTAAATGAGAATAAGAGCGTAATTCTCTAAGCTAACTTAGGGAATTACGCTCTTATTCGTTCAATTATTTAGTCCGAAATTGCTTGAAACGCTTTTCTACACCGCTCTCTTTTTTGCAGTCTTCTTCTATATTTTTTTCTATCCCGCTTTACTCCTTGTATATACATAAATAAGCTAACGAGAAGGAAGAAAGCACATTGCATCGTTAAAATATACGGTGACATGCCCTGCAGTGGTTGTTTCGGATCGTATAAATGAATAGGTGCTCCGCCTATTGAAGGAAATATTGTATTTAGCAGGACGTAAGGAATGGAGGCAACTGCAAATGGAAAGAGAATTGCCATATAGTCCTTTTGTGACCATACAGATGCAGCAAGTCCTAAAAGGGCCATTAAACCTGCAAATAAAAAATTAATTCCGATATATACAGTAATGTAAGTGAGAGGCGCATCGAAATATAGGTTTGCGAACATTCCATCAGCATTTATGATGCCTGAACCAATCGTAGGTGTTCCGTCTGGAATGGTTAATTTGCAAAATAATAACGATAAGATGAATGGAAATGTATAAAGAAATCCTCCGCAAAAAAACGTAACGATATATTTCATTACTGAATAAGGAAATAAAGAAATCCCCTTACTCACAAACGGTTTAAAACCATCTGACTTATCCGAATTGTAACTTGTACTAAAGGGGAAACTCGCAATAACTGGCATTAATAATAAATAAACATCCATTTCATTGTCGCGAAATCCGATCCATTTTATATCTGTTGAAATAGGTCCACTCGCTGCGTCTCCTAAATAACGAATGACATAGTAATAGTGATAAATACAAATAAGAACGAATCCACTAAACATAATAATTAAAGAAATACGACTACAAAAAGCTTGCTTTATATTTAAACGAAGCGCACGCATCATGACTGAAAAAGCCTCCACTATTTTGATAAACTTGTCTATTTTCTATATTACTATTAAATGTAAAGATTTTCTTGTTTTTTTATTTGATTATTTGAAAAAAGGGAAATTTGTTGTTGTTAAGTAAGGTTTAATTGTATATCTTAAGAACACCTTTTCCTTTTCTCTTTTCTTCTGATAAACTATGGACAGTATGATATACACTGACTGGAATTTTTTTATACTGGAAATAATAAAAAAGAGAACTTGTCTAGAATGTAAGCGTGTGGTAATATCAAAGATGTACTGATTGACTATATTATCCAATTGGTCATTTTTGGAGGTGACGATGTGGCGATAGATCGAAAACGTTCTATTATTGAAGCTGCAACAAAGTCTTTTTCAGCGTTCGGTTATAAAGCAACAACGATGGATCAAGTAGCGAAGTTAGCGAATGTAGGAAAAGGAACGATTTATACTTTTTTCAAAAATAAAGAAGAGCTATTTGGTGAGATTATTTCTAATTTAATTACAGAAATGAAACAAGTTGCAGAAAATGCAATTCGTTCAGATGTTTCATTTTTTGAAAATGTACATAGAGCATTATATAGCATATTAGAATTCAGAAAAGAACATCAGCTCATGATTAAATTAATTCAAGAAGAGCGCGACATGGGAACGAAAGAAGTACAAGAAGTGATGCAACAAGTAGATGTGGAAATCGTTTCTGTTATTCAATCGTATTTAAAGATTGCGATTGATAAAGGTGAAATTAGCAAATGTGATCCAGAAATTACAGCATTTATTATGCTTCGCTTATACGTATCGCTTATTTTTGATTGGGAAAAAAATCATAAACCGCTAGAAAAAGAAGAAATTGCAGAATTATTTGAACTTTATTTATTAAAAGGATTGTCAAACTAAGATAATCCTTTTATTATTATAAAAAGTGACCACTTGAACGAAATGGTCATATATTTATTTTAGGAGGGATAATAGAAATATTTACTTCATAGTAAGGAACAGTTGCATAGTATAAATTCGGGGATAAGGCATATGTATGAATAAGTATAGCCTTTTTGTTTGGGTAAAAATGACCAAATGAACATTTTGGTCATTTTAATAAAGGGGGAGAAATGATGAAATGGAATCAGTTACTTCGTAAAGAGTTTACTGAAATTATAAAAAGTAAAAAAATATTAATTCCAATTATCGCGGTTTTATTCGTACCAATTTTATATGCAGGTATGTTTTTATGGGCCTTTTGGGATCCGTATAAACAGTTAGATGATTTACCAGTTGCGGTAGTTAATTTAGATAAAGGTGCAGTATTTGATGGGAAACCAATTGAGGTTGGAAAAGGGCTCGTTGATAATTTAAAAGATAATACAAGTTTCAAATGGGAGTTTGTAAGTGAAAAAGAAGCGAAAAAAGGAATGGAAGGTAGAAAGTATTACATGTTAGTACGCATTCCAAATGACTTCTCAAGTAACGCTACAACGTTATTAAAAGATGATCCAAAACCATTAAACTTAGAATATATTCCAAACGAAAGCTTAAACTTCTTATCTTCACAAATTGGTGGAACAGCGATTGAAAAAATTAAAGGTGAAGTATCAAGTACGTTAACGAAAACATATGCAGAGAAAATGTTTGATTCCATTAAAGACGTCTCAAAAGGATTAGCAGATGGGGCGGAAGGAGCAAATAAACTACATGACGGATCAAGTGAATTGCACGATGGTTCAAGTAAAGTGACAGATGGCCTTCATACACTTCAAGGAAAGTCTGGGGAGATGAAGGATGGAGTTGGGAAATTAGCAGATGGATCTAATAAGTTAGTAGATGGGTCTGGAAAAGTAACAGCAGGTTTAAATACATTAAATAGCAAAACGGGTATAGGGAAATTACAAGATGGATCCGGAAAAGTAACAGACGGTTTAAATACGCTAAATGGCAAAACAGGTGAAATGCAGACAGGTATAGGAAAATTAGTGGACGGATCCGGAAAAGTAACGAACGGTTTAAATACGTTAAATAGCAAAACGGGTGAATTGCGTGATGGATCTGAGAAAGTGACTGGTGGCTTGAACAAACTAGTAAGTAAATCTGGTGAATTACAAACAGGAACAACTGACCTATCAAATGGTATGGGAAAACTTGCTGAAGGGCAAAGTCAATTAGAAAAAGGGTCTCAAGAAATTCAAAAGGGATTGCAAGAGTTAAATAGTAACGTACAAAAGTCTGCTGTAGGCTTAGAGGAAATGCAGTCGAAAGTTCCTTCTATATTGAATACAGTAAATGAGAAAATAGATGGAGCTGGGGCGAATGTAAATCAGTTAAATGAACTTACACAATCAACAGCAGGAGATGCAAAAAATGCAGCGCAAGAGGTAGCGAATTTACAAAAGCAAATTGAAAGTTTACCAAAAGAATATCAAGAGCAGTTACAGCCATTCGTAACAAGTGCTGTAAAAAGTACAGCGACAGTTCAGCAAAAAGCTGCCGGAGTAGCAGGTGGAACAAATAAATTAAATGAAGAAGTAAAACAATTAACAGGCGAAATACATCAAACAACAAATGGATTGCAAAACAAATTACCAAATCCAGCAGGGGTGAAAACTCTGGCAGGTGGTGTTGAAAAATTAACGAACGCACAAAATGAATTTGTTAGTAAGTTTCATGGGTTTGGTGAAGGATTAGATAAAGCAAAAATAGGTGCTGATAAATTAAAAGATGGATCAGTTCAATTAATTGATGGAGTAACGCAATTACAAAGCGGATCCGGAAAAGTGACAGCTGGATTAGGTCAATTATCTGCAGGAGCAAATCAATTAGCAGATGGCTCAAACCAAGTAACAGGCGGTTTAGGTACGTTATCTGTAGGAGCAAACCAAATGGCAGGTGGAATAAATCAATTAGCGGACGGTTCAAGTCAAGTAACAGGTGGTTTAGGTACATTATCAGTAGGAGTAACCAAATTAGCAGATGGTTCAAATCAAGTAACAACAGGTCTGGGCGATCTAAATGGTGGCCTAAATAAAATGTCAACCGGCTCAACCCAGCTAATCGACGGCGTTAATAAACTAGCAGACGGTTCCGGAAAAGTAACGGATGGCCTTGTAAAAGTAAACGACGGTTCAGGTGAACTTGCTGAGAAACTTGGCGAAGGGGCAGAGAAAACGGGTGAAGTAAAAGGAACGGATAAAACGTATGATATGTTTGCAAGCCCTGTAAAAGTGAAGACGGAGAAAATGGCGGAAGTTCCAAACTACGGGACTGGATTTACACCGTATTTCTTATCACTCGGTTTATTTGTTGGGGCATTATTATTATCTATCGTATATCCATTACGTGACACAGTTGGTGTTCCAAAATCGGGGTTTAGCTGGTTTATTAGTAAGTTTGGCGTTTTACTATCAGTCGGTATTATTCAAGCAGTAGTAGCTGATGTCATATTACTGTTCGGATTAGGTGTAGAAGTACAAAGTATGCCGTATTTTATACTCTTTAGCATCGTTACAAGTTTAGCGTTTATCGCATTAATTCAATGTTTAGTAACAGCATTCGGTGATGCAGGGCGTTTCATCGCCATCATCACATTAATCATTCAGCTTACAACAAGTGCTGGAACATTCCCACTAGAATTGATTCCGAAGTTTTTACAACCATTCAATGCTTGGTTACCGATGACATATTCTGTATCAGGATTGAAAGCAGTCGTATCAAGTGGAGACTTTAACTTCATGTGGCAAAACGTAGGAATACTCATGATTTTCATCGTGGTATTATCACTTGGAACAATCGCATCCTTAACTTGGATGCACAAAAGACAATTTAGAAATATTGCGGAAAATCAATCAGTTGAAGCGTAGAAAAAAGCACCTTTTTGGTGCTTTTTTTATTTTAATGTAGGGCTAAATAAAAGGACAGGAATTGCAACCATTTGAACAGAAGTATAGTACATAGGAGTTGATATGATGAAAGGAAATCTTACTTATTATTTTATCGTAAATCCGCTAATCATCTTTCTTGTTTACGCCCTTTCACCTATCTTGTTTCATAAAGAAAAATATATAAATATGAAAGATGCACTAGGAATACTTTTAGTTTACTATGTGCTAATTAGCGGGTATTACCTTATGGATGTTATAAGTAAAAGAATGAAGAAGGATAGTAAAGATAAACGATAAATTTTATGGCATAAAAACCGATGGAGGACAACAAAATGACTGAAAGTGAAATGAAATTTCGTGATACAACCATTCGTAACTTTTTCGATAAAGAGGACCGCCTAAAATCGATTCCAGGTCAAAAGAAGAAAAAACTAGTATTGTTAGAGCATTTAATTAGCAAGTTAAACGCTGAAAATCAATATACGGAAAAAGAAATTAATACATTTATAAAACAATATCATGATGATTTCTGTACGATTAGACGTGAGTTTATTGTGCACGGATTTATGGATCGAGAGGATAATATGTACCATATAAACGGGAGAGAAGTTTGGACGAAGTGGGAGGAGTTAAAATAATGAATCAGCAGGGGGAATCCCTGCTGATTATAAGTCCGTGCTAGTCTTACATTTTCTTTGAAGTAAGTCTATGAACTCTTCAACATTCGAACTTGTAATGTATCCAAGCGTTATATATTCATCTTCATAGTAAAATATTATTTTTTTGTCAAAGATTCTTCTCTTCGTTTCTATGGATAGAATTTTTTCATAATCAAATTCGGCAATGAACGTGTTTTTATGTTGGCTAAAAAAGAGAAGTCTTCTATTAGTAGCAAGTAACATGCCAGGATGCGGGACTTTATGCGTAATAATATAGCCAGTAAGTGAACATTTTAAAGTAGATAAAATCTTTTCTTCTTTATGTAATAGTTGTTTTGCAGCTGTTAAGATTGGATTCATTTTATATATTCCTTTTATATAGATTTAAAGATATTATATCAAAACTAAAGAGACTCCCGATATGTATTATTGCATATTGGCAGTCTCTTTTTAGTGGAAATGTTTACATTTAGTAAACTTTAAGTTCCAGTCGCTCTTTCTGGCGCAGATGATGTGCAAAATGCATAGAAATAAGCTGGAACCATTCTGCTGCATGTAAGTAACCAAGCCCAGGGTGCTGTACCTTACAATCATTTGGAATAGAAGGAAGTGTTGGCTCTATTTTTTTTACAATTGTAATTAATTCTAGAAGCTGTTTCTGTACGTCTTCTTTATTAGCTGGGTTTTCAGGCGTATATCCAGGATGATCTGGTAATTTGATTTTTATGTCTGGGAAAGCTCCCATCATATATACCTTTTCTCCCATATCCGTTTTCTTGTTAGTTACAGAAGGTACTTCAGTTCTGCATTTCACGATTGCATCTAACTGCATGCGGGTAGCTGAAATTAAGTGATTATACATTTGACCGAGAGACCATTCCTCATTAGAAGGCTTCATCCTAAATTGTTCTATAGAGTACTTTTCTAATTCCTCTATGTAGTACGTTGCTAACTCTTCAAATTTCTTCATATCACTAACTCCTTTTTATGAAAATGTATTTGTTACTACCTACTATAAAGAACTAATGCTGACAACATTATGTCAGTAGTGAAATAAAAAAATTAAAGTTTTAACATTTTCTTTGCTTCATCACGGATTTTCTCAGATAGAACGTTTGGTTCAAGTACTTGCACTTGGCTTCCCCAGCTTAATACCCATTGAAATACTTCGTCTATGTTTCTTGATTTCAAAAAGACGTGAAAACCATTTTCTCTATGCTCGTATGAATCGATAAAGAAGTATCGTGATTCAATAATTTTATGTGCAATATGGGCTGGGAATAATAAATGAATCATCACAGTACGGTTGCTTTCAGGCTGATATTTTTGCAAAGAAAAGTCTTCGGGTTTTGTAAAGAATTCTTGTTCTCGCTGTAATTCCTCCATTCGATTTAAGCGGAAATTACGTATTTGTTTTCGAAGTAAACAATGGGCAACGACGTACCAAATTCCAGAAATATTGACTAAGCCGTAAGGATGAACGGTCCGTTTTATTTTTGTAGTTTCTCTTGGTTTACGATAAGAAAAAGAGATAGCCTGTTCTTTTTGGATAGATTCTTGCAACAGGATAAGTTGTTTTTCAAGTTTTTCTTGTTCAGATTGTTTGTGTGAAAATATAGGAGAAAGGAAACGAAAAGTTCCCCGTAATTCCTGGGCTTTCTTTTTTTGATCAGTAGGGAGGACAACCTCAAGTTTCTCTTTTGCCGATTTTGCATGTACAGAAAAAGAAGAAGTGAAAGTTTTCTCGATATAATCACCGCCTAGTAAAAGAGTAACAGCCTCTTCAGGTGTAAGCTGAATAGGTGGTAAGAAATAACCATCCATTAATGAATAACCTTGGCCAGGCATTGAAAAAATAGGAACACCCGATTCATTAAGTGCATCCATATCTCGATAAATAGTTCTTATACTTGTTTCGAATTTTTCGGCTAAGCTTTGTGCTGTAACAGTTTGTCTTCTTTGTAATTCAATTAATATAGCTAACAAACGATCTGTCCGATTCATGAAAATTCCCCTTTATCTTTTATGAATATGCCTACTATAAACTTCTAAAAGTAGTATAAACTCTCCTCCCATTAACAGACTTTTTCCTATGTATAATATTAATATAGTAAAATCATAACAACCCATATTGCAGTTTCCAATAATATACTATATAATCAGTTTAAGAAAACGTTTTCATGCAAAGGGGGAGGATTTCGTGTCGACTATAGAGGACGTGGCGAAATTAGCGGGGTTATCAAGGACAACGGTTTCTAGGGTGATTAATAATCATCCATATGTTTCAGATGAGAAGAAAAAAAGGGTTCAATTAGCAATGAAGCATTTAGGTTTCGTTCCTAATTCTGCGGCGAGAAGGCTTCGTAAACAAAAGACGGAAACAATTGCGGTGCTAGTTCCAAGGATTACAAATCCTTTCTTCAGTAGATTTATTGAAGCAATCGAGATTGCTGCTTCTGAACATAAATATAAACTGATTATTTGTCAAACAAGATATTTACCGGAAAAAGAGATGGAGTATTTACAATTATTATCTACGAAACAAGTAGATGGGATTATTCTATGTTCACTAGAAAATCCGTGGGAAGATGTAGAGCCATACTTACAGCACGGTCCAATCGTGTTATGTAATGAATATATTGAGGAAGCAAATGTTCCAACAGTGAAGTTTGATCATGCGCAAGGAGCATACATAGCTGCTAAGCATGTGTTAGAACAAGGATATCGTAATCTTATTTTTTGTCGTGGTAACGAAACCAAAGTGGTTAGCCAGCAGCGAAAAATGGGCTTTTTACGTGCAATAACTGAGAAGAGCCGCCAAGTAGAAGCGATCGATTTTCTTGAAAACGCTTTCTCTTGGGATGATGGAAAGAGAATATTCCATGAAGTATTAAAGGACAAAAAAAATCCTACCGCGATTTTGGCAGGAGGCGATGAAGTAGCAGCTGGAATTATTTCAGAGGCGAAACGCCATGACTGGAGCATTCCAGATGATCTCGCTGTTATCGGTTTTGATAATCAAATTTTATCACAGATTACAGAGCCAGGTATTACGACAATTGAACAGCCAATCGATGAGATGGCCCGAAAAGTTGTTGACCTGATGATGGATAAAATCCATACGAAAAATTATCGAAAAAAAGAATTGTATGAGTTTGAACTGGAGCTCTTGGTGAAAGGTTCGACGATGAAGAAGGATACGATGTTATTAGCCTAGTAGACTATGTCTGCTAGGTTTTTTTATGTTCACAAACTACTATTCTTCGTGAACGCAATCGTCACATTTGTTATGGTATGCTTCGTGCTGCTCATCAATTTCTTTCCCGCAATGTGCACAAGTTTTCGTCGGTAAATTTCTGAAAAACTCCATTGGTTGATCGATCATGTCAATCCCTCCATTTCCATTTCTTACTATCATTGTATTAGTACAAAAAACAAAAGTCAATAACTGTTTTATAACAAAAGTGAAAAATAATGAAAAAGTTTAGGAAATGGATTATAGTTAACAATGTAGAATGTAAGTGAAACATGCATTCCTACTCGGTTTTAGAAAGGATGGATACATATGAAAATGACTGTTGTCGGCTTTTGGGGCGGCTTTCCAGAAGCGGGAGACGCAACGTCGGGGTATTTGTTTGAACACGATGGTTTTCGTTTACTTGTAGACTGTGGTAGTGGTGTACTAGCACAGCTTCAAAAATATATAACACCATCTGATATAGATGCAGTTGTACTGTCACACTATCATCACGATCATGTTGCAGACATTGGGGTATTGCAATATGCGAGATTAATTACAAGTGCGACAAAGGGGCAACTACCGGAATTACCAATATACGGTCATACGTTTGACGAGAATGGATTCCATTCTTTAACGCATGAACCACATACGAAAGGAATCGCGTACAATCCAGAAGAAACACTTCAAATTGGACCGTTCTCGATTTCATTCTTAAAAACTGTTCATCCTGTTACATGCTTTGCGATGCGTATTACAGCTGGTAGTGACGCTGTAGTATATAGCGCTGATTCAAGTTATATTCCTGAATTCATTCCATTCACAAAAGATGCTAATCTTTTCATTTGTGAGTGTAATATGTATGCACATCAAGAGGCTGCAAAAGCAGGGCATATGAATAGTACAGAAGTGGCAAGTATTGCGAAAGATGCGAATGTAAAAGAACTTTTATTAACGCACTTACCGCATACAGGAAACACATCTGATTTAGTAACAGAAGCAAAACAAATTTTCAGTGGCCATATTACGCTAGCGCATAGTGGTTACATTTGGAACTCATGAGGTGATACGATGTTATTTATTGATAATAAAGGGATTACAGATCCTAGAATAAACTTAGCAATTGAAGAATATTGTGTGAAGAATTTAGATATTAACGAAACATATTTACTGTTCTACATTAACGAACCTTCCATTATTATTGGTAAAAACCAAAACACAGTAGAAGAAATTAATGCAGATTACGTAAAAGAACAAGGAATTCATGTCGTTCGTCGTCTATCAGGCGGAGGTGCAGTATATCATGATTTAGGAAACTTAAACTTCAGCTTTATTACGAAAGATGATGGAGACAGTTTCAGCAACTTCAAAAAATTTACAGAACCTGTAACGAAAGCGCTTGGTAAATTAGGCGTAAATGCAGAACTAAGTGGTCGTAACGACATTTTAGCTGAAGGCAGAAAAATTTCAGGTAACGCGCAGTTCTCAACGAAAGGTCGTATGTTCAGTCACGGTACGTTACTATTTGACTCTGAAATCGATCACGTCGTATCAGCGTTAAAAGTAAAAATGGATAAGATCCAATCAAAAGGAATCAAATCAATCCGTAGCCGCGTTGCGAACATTACAGAGTTCCTAAACGAAAAAATGACGACAGAAGAGTTTAGACAACTTCTTCTAGAAACAATTTTCGAAGGGGAAACAGAAATTCCGACGTACGAATTAACAGAAAATGATTGGAAAGAGATCCATAAACTTTCTGAAGAACGTTACCAAAATTGGGACTGGAACTACGGAAAATCTCCGAAGTTCAACTTACAACATTCACACCGCTTCCCAGTTGGACAAGTTGACGTTCGTCTTGAAGTGAAAAAAGGAACAGTAACAGAATGTAAAATTTACGGTGACTTCTTCGGTTCACTAGATGTCCATGACATTGAAGAGCGTCTAACAGGCGTACAATTTGATAAAGATGCATTCACTGTAGCTTTAGAAGATGTAGATATCAAACGCTACTTCGGTAATATTACAACAGAAGATTTCTTACATTTATTCTTCTAAAAATAAGGGAGGCTGCCGTAACGGGCAGCCTCTTTATTTTTGCGTAGATTGTCACGTTTTATCGGTAAGTCGATATATTTTAAAAATCACCGATATAATTTCACTCATCATAAAATCACAGGACATTTGCCTCTCATAAAGGAATATATATATTCAAAAGGAGGCGAATTGAAATGAGAAGGGTAATGTACGTTGCATTATTGCTCAGCTTCGTCATCGGAATGACAGCTTGTAACGATGAAACTTCCTCAAGTCGCACACTTTTATCGATTGGAAAGCCAGGGAAGGATAATGTTATATACTTTACGAATACGGATAATAAACGAAAGATAGCTGATATACAAGCTATGTTTCAAAATAAGAAATGGAAAAGAAATGAAGCTTTTAGTACGATGAATAAAACGCCAGATCTTGTCTTGTCAATAGATGAGGCCAATACCGGGTTACCGACATTATATGTAACATTGTTTTTTCATGAACACGGAGCGGATGCAATCAACTTGTATGGGGAGCATACGAGCTTGAATAAAAAGGAACTAGAAAAACTTAGTGAAAAGATGAGTGCATATTATCCTGAAATGATTTTAGCCTTAGTTTCATAATGTGTAGGCGAATAGAATTCCCTTATTTTTCTAAAGTGAATCAACAGGAGGTGATCCTTGTATATGCAGTTAATGGAATATCACTTGCTACTTTAATTTTCTTTTAATATAATTAATTTAGAATTTTTAAATATTCTAAATTTTATAAAGGTGGGGTTTGTGTGAATCTCGTTCAATCTTTGGCTGAAACGGCGAAAAAGAAGGGGGATAAACCGGCTTATATATTTATGGATCAGTCGGTCTCATATGACCAATTAAACAAAATGGTCACAAGGTTTTCTAGCAATTTAGCAGAAATGGGCATTGGAAAAGGGGACAATGTCGCATTAGTTGTTGGAAATTCACCACATTTTTTGGTCGGTTTATACGGAACAATGAAAGCTGGAGCAACTGTTATTCCAGTTAATCCAATTTATACAGCAGACGAAATGCATTATATTTTACAAAATGGAGATGTAAAAACAATCATCGTACTCGACGTCCTTCTACCTGTTATACAATCTCTTACAACAAGACTTCCTTCACTTGAAAACATCATCATATGCGAAACCTCATCAGATTTTAACTATACAGAAACCGAAAAAATGAAAACGTTTACGAGAATGATAGGGGCTGGAGATTTAACTTTTGAAGGCCCAGAATTAGATGAAGAAGATGTAGCGGTTATTCTATACACTTCAGGTACAACTGGAAAACCGAAAGGTGCGATGTTAACACATAAAAACTTATATAGTAATGCGAGCGATGTGGCGGCATATTTACAATATACGGCTGATGATCGCGTCGTTGCGGCACTGCCGATGTTCCATGTATTTTGCTTAACAGTGGCGGTAAATGCACCGATTGTGAACGGAGCAACTATTTTAATGTTACCGAAATTTAGTCCGAAAGAAGTATTCCGTATTTGTCGTACGTATGAGCCAACGATTTTTGCTGGTGTACCGACGATGTACAATTATTTATATTTATTCGAAGAAGCAAGCGCAGAAGATGTGAAGACGCTTCGCCTTTGTATTTCAGGTGGTGCATCAATGCCTGTTGCTCTTCTGCAAAACTTTGAAAAACGTTTTGACGTAATCGTTTCAGAAGGATACGGTTTATCGGAAGCATCACCAGTTACTTGTTTTAATCCGCTAGATCGTCCGCGTAAACCAGGATCAATCGGTACAAATATTTGGCATGTAGAAAACAAAATTGTGAACGAACTTGGGGAAGCAGTACCTGTTGGCGCAGTCGGTGAATTAATTGTTCGCGGGCCTAACGTTATGAAAGGATACTATAACGCGCCAGAAGATACAGCAGCGACATTGAAAGATGGTTGGTTGTATACAGGTGACTTAGCGAAAATGGATGAAGAAGGTTACTTCTATATCGTTGATCGTAAAAAAGATATCGTCTTAGTTGGCGGTTATAACGTATACCCTCGTGAAGTAGAGGAAGTATTATATACACACGAATCTGTAGCAGAAGTTGTCGTAATTGGCGTTCCTGATGAAAACTTAGGAGAAGCAGTCCGAGCATACGTCGTTTTGAAACAAGCTCAAGTAACAGAAGAAGAACTGATGCATTATTGCACGTTACATTTAGCGAAATATAAAGTACCAAAGAGTATCGAGTTTTTAACAGAATTACCAAAGAATACGACAGGTAAATTGTTAAGAAGAGCGTTAAAAGAGAAAGCGATGCAAGTTTAAAAATGGGGGGCAACCATCTTTATGAAGGTGGTTGCCTTTGTATTTTTTAGAATTGGTTAAGCTATAGCCCCATATATTTAAACCGTAATATGACTAATAAGGAGGAGATATACGTGGAGCAAAAGGAATTACGTTTACGGAGAGTTCAATACCTTATTTGTGACATTATGGATGAAATGAACGCTGAAAGTGAGAAGAAAAACTTAGAAATACTGCAGCAAGTAATCGATCATCTTTCAGGTGCGATAGGTGATTTAGTCGATCCATCAAGCTCGTATTCTATTGATTATTTGGAAAGAAAAGTTCACACGGCGCATTATTTACTGTTTAAAAATGAGCGAAAGGCATATTTGTGTAGGAAATGATATTTTTTACACTTCATTGATAATTATTATCAATGAAGGGATTGTGTTGCGTATATTCATATGGAAGCAGCTGATACATACGATGTTAATTTTAAAACTTATAAAGAGCAAACAAATGAAAATATGAAACTACTAAAAAATGTGCTGCTTAAAAAAATTATTGGGGTGCGAAGTATGTTAATAGTTTAATTCAAGAAAATATTTCAGTTGGAGCAGATAAGGGCTGGGTTCCAGATGAAGCGGTAAGCCGCGCGGAAGCAGTACAATAACATAATATATTTTATCAGTAGATATTGATTCGGGGGATAAGGATGATTGTGTTACGAAAAAATGAATATTGTATATTTTTACCTAAAAGAAATGAAAAGTTTGCTGTTCACATAAAAAACCGAACCACCATCTAAATAGCGGTTCGGTTTTTTTATTTTTTCTCTACTAACTTTTTATTCTTCCAATCTAGTGTGAATGATTTATTAAATGTTTTTTGATCAACGTCTTTTACGTTGTTTCCAAACCAGTTTGCAGTTCCGAATGTGAAGCCTGGACGAAGTTGGTAGTCGTCAGCGTGTTTTGTATAAGCGACTTGTAAGTTAGATTGGTCTGTATTCTTTTCAGAGATAACAACAGCAATCATACCAGGTGAGAAACCGCTATTTGTTAGTGCTGGAAGTTGATCCATCGGTATTAAATTACCTTTTGCATCAGATTCATATAGGTATGTGCGAGAGTACATGAACAGTTGGTTTCCATATAAAGAATGGTAGGAATCACGTGTGTAAATACCCCAGTTTTGGTTGTTATATCCGTTAAAGAATACGTTCCATTTTACGTTTTTATTTGTTTGGTCAATTAAGTTTGTTTTATAACTTGTTTGTTTATAGCTTACAGAGTCAGACCAAGTGATTTGACCAGTTGCGCCAGCTTCAGCGCTAGGCCCATTTGGTGTTGCAGAAGCTTTAACAGAACCACCAAGTTGATAAGATACGCTAGAGGTTACAGTTGTTTCTTCTACAGCGTTTGTAGGTGCTACGTTAAAGAAGCGAGCGCTGTTATCTTGAAGATTAAATGCAATATCATATTGTGAAGGATAGCGTAATGTTGCACTAGCGCCAGGGATTGGGTAGTTATCAATAGGCGCACTACTTATAGTAGGATTTGCTTTTAGAAAACTACCAGTTGTATTAATAACAGCAATCTGTTTATCGGCACTTGGATCATCAATAAAAGTTACCTTTAAAGACATTGTCATATTATCAGTTTGATCATTATTAAATGTATTATAGCTTGTATGTGTTTTGGCATTTTGCCCGATATCTGTTACAACTTGTGATGTCGTTTGAGCGTAAGCAGCCGGTGTTGAAAGGGTTAAAGCGCTACTAGCAAAAACAGCGGATAATGCTAAACATTTTAAATATGTTTTAGAACGTTTCATGCAATCACTTCCTTTTATTTTTTGTCGATATATGTCGTATTCCATTTATATCGTAACATGAAAATAAAACGGAAGAGATGATTATGCATAATTGCACAGGTGAGTTTTGTATAATGAAATTTTATGAATCTTTCTCAAGGGAATCGCCGCTGTATTGTTTATATATTCCTCTTCATCAACTCCCCAACTTGCGTCGCAACATACTCAACATCACTATCAATTTCATCCAATACGTAAGATTCCAAAATGCCCATTACAGCCGTTCCTAAAAACTTTAAAACGATATGTTTATCAATGTTTTTATTTACTGACGTATTTGTGTTTAATTTTTTCTCTAGTTCACCCATGATGAACGTTAGGAACTTTTTCTGAAATGATAATGTGCTATTACTTTTAAATAACGCCGCAAAAAATGGTTTGTGTTCTTTGAAGTATTCAAACCATATGATCGTTCCTTCTATAAACCCTTTGTTTTGTTTCTCATAGCATATTTCTTTTAATTGGTCCAAATGATCGTCCACAATTTTATCTAATAAATTGTACTTATCTAGATAGTGTAAGTAAAAAGTTTTTCGCCCGATGTTTGCTTTTTCGGTAATGTTTTTTACGGTAATTTCGTCGAAACCATCTGTAATTAACATTTCTATAAATGCCGATTGAATGGCGTTTTGTGATTTTATAATTCTTCGATCGATTTTCTCCATATCGTGTTCCTCCGTTATTGATACACATATTTCTGTATGTGTGTATTATGACCCAAATGCGTAAATGTGGTCATTGAAACAAGTGGTTGCTCGCTTTATTATAAATATACACGTGAGTAATAACTCTCACAAGTGTAAAATTAAAAATGAGATAAAGGTGGTTTTATATATGGCAGTTACGAAGGAAAATGTACGATTTTATGCAAGAGGTTTACAAGTTGCAGGTATTTTGAACATTCCTGAAGGTGCGGAAGAAAAGAAAAACAATCCAGCGATTGTTTGTGTGCATCCAGGTAGTAGCTGTAAGGATCAAACAGCAGGATTGTATGCGGAGAAGTTAGCAGAACAAGGCTATGTAACGCTTGCGTTTGATGCATCGTATCAAGGTGAAAGTGAAGGTGCACCGAGATATATGGAAGAGCCAGCTGCGCGAGTTGAGGATATTCGCTCAGCAGTAGATTATGTAACTACTCTACCTTATATAGATGAAGAACGTATCGGTGTGTTAGGTGTTTGTGCAGGCGGTGGTTATGCGGTAAATGCTGCTATGACAGAGCGCCGTATTAAAGCGGTTGGTACAGTTGTTGGTGCAAATATCGGTCGTTTAAATCGTGAGTCTAACCCGATTGGTGTGTTAGAGGCAATTGGTAAACAACGTACTGCTGAAGCACGCGGAGCAGAGGCGATGATTACGAACTGGATTCCTAAAAATAAGGAAGAATTAGAAGCAGCTGGTATGACGGATATAGATATTGTAGAGGCGGTTGAGTATTATACAACGCCGCGAGGTCAAAGTGTGAACTCGCCAAATAAGTTAAACTTTACGAGCATGGGATCGGTAATTGGTTTTGATGCGTTCCATTTAGCAGATATGTTATTAACGCAGCCGCTGCAAATTATTGTCGGCAGCAAGCAAGGCGCATTCGGTTCTTATAAAGATGGTCATGAGCTGTATGAGAAAGCAGCTTCAGAGAAAAAAGATTTACTTGTTGTGGAAGGTGCGAGTCACTACGATTTATACGATCAACCAGAACCAGTAAAAATTGCAGTTGAAAAATTAACAAGTTTCTATAACGAAAATCTGTAAAAGGAATGTTGTTTTGAATTGCACCTCTAATTGTTAGATTTGCGTCTAGCAATTAGGGGTTTTTATTGTGAAGATTGCAGTGCTTAATATTTACGTTTAACGTGCATAACAAGATATAATAGAAGAAATCAATAAGGAGGCACGCTGTGAAGAATCGTCGTTATTTCAATATATTTACTATGTTACTTGTATACACACTACTTATGTTTTACATCGGCTGGAACGGATGGGTTTGGCTTAGCACGGTATTTGGCTGGGAGTCTTGGGGATATTACGCTTTCATAGTTGGTCTCATTTCCTATGCGTACATTCTCGTACAAGTGTTTAAGTTTTTGCCATTTCTACGAACGATAGGTTCGATTTGGTTTGCGGTTATACAATACGCGCTTATGTTATTGCCTTTAGCTAATATCATGGTCTTTCTTTTACAGTTTTCAGTGGAGAAAGAAGCGGCAATTATTTGGACAGGGGCGGCTGTGTTAGCTGCATTTATTTTTATCTTTGCGTATGGAGTATTCAACGCATATAGCCCGGTAGTAAGAAAATACGAGGTGCACATACCGAAAAAAGTAGAGGGACGTAAAAGCTTACGCATTGCGATGGCTTCTGATATGCATTTTGGTAAATTATCTGGCGTTTCGCATTTAAAAAGACTTGTTCGTCATGTAAATGAAATGGAGCCTGATATTATTTTACTGCCAGGAGATATTATCGATGATCATCCAGGTGTGTTCATTCAAAAAAATATGGGACCAATTATGAAACAAATGAAAGCTCCACTAGGCGTATATGGTGTGTTAGGAAACCACGAATATTACGGACGAGCGGTTCCTGAATTTTTACAAGAGATGGATAAGATTGATATTCGTATGCTGTTAGATGAAGTGATTACAATTGAAGATGATTTTTATATCGTTGGAAGAAGAGATAAAACAGAGCGAGATCGCCAAAGCTTTGAAAGTTTAATGAGTACGGTAGATAAATCCATGCCTGTTATTGCAATGGATCACCAACCATTTGAGTTGAAACAAGCAGCGGATGCTGGCGTCGATTTATTATTATCCGGCCACACGCACCGCGGACAAATGGCGCCGAATCATATTGTAACGAGAAGAATGTACGAACTAGACTGGGGATACGCACAAAAAGGTGCATTCCACGCGATTGTTTCGTCTGGTTTCGGATTCTGGGGACCACCGCTTAGACTTGGAAGTAGATCAGAGATTGTACAGGTGGAAGTTACGTTTGAATAAGTGTATGTAATAGAGAGCTAATGGCTCTCTATTTTTACAAATAAAAAAAGGCTCCATATAAGGAGCACTCAATAAAAACAAATGAATTAAAACAAATAACAGACATGTATAATATATAACATTTTCAATTTAATATAAATATATTCGAATTTAAAAATTTCGTTGGTGTTGATTTTATAAAAGAGGTACGATTATAAGAGGCGGCTAAGATAGAGGGGGATTATAAGTGATCATATCAGATATACTATACGGAGAATTTAAAGTGGATCAAGTGTTAGAAGAATTAATCTTAAGTAAGTCTGTGCAAAGACTAAAAGGTATTCATCAAACTGGCGCAAGTTATTTAGTGAACAAGGAATGGAATGTAACGCGCTTTGATCATTCAGTTGGTGTTATGTTGTTAGTTAAAAAGCTAGGTGGTTCAGTAGAAGAGCAAATTGCAGGTTTACTGCACGACGTATCGCATACTGCTTTTTCTCATGTGATTGATTACGTTTTTGATAATAGAAATGAAAGTTATCATGAAGAGATATTTAGTTCTGTTGTGAAAAACTCAGAAATTCCAGCGATTCTTGCAAAGTATGGCTATAACTATGAAGATATTTTATTAGATGATTCAAAGTGGACGTTATTGGAAAGGTCAGCGCCCGAATTATGCGCAGATCGAGTGGATTATACGTTACGAGATATGTATACATATGGGTATATTTCTTTAGAAGAAGCTCACAGTTTTTTAGAAGATGTAATTGAAGTAAACGGAAAAATGGTCCTTCAAAACATCGAAATGGCAGAGTGGTTTACAGAAACGTATTACAAAGAAGTCATCGATTTCTTTATGCAACCAATGAATAGTTATGGAAATGATATGTTAACTAAGACGCTAAAGTTAGCTCTGCATAAAGAGGTTATTCATGCAGATGATTTTCTTCTTGAAGATGATTCGCTTATTTCGAAATTGCAGCAATGTGATGATCCGGAAGTGCATGCTCTATTAAGCAAAGTTCATCCGAATGTAAAAGTAAAAGAAGATAGAAATGATTATGATTTATATCAGAACAATAAAGTACGCCTTATTGATCCGCCATTACTTCGTGAAGGGGAAGTCGTTCCATCGTCTGTTGTGTCAGAAAACATAAGACGGATGAGTGATAGCGCTTATGAAAAAGCGGTGAGAGGGATGTATGTGAAAGTGGTTTCGGATTAACAGAAAGAAGGTATCATCACATAAGATGATACCTTCTTTCTATTCATCTAATATTTTCCACTCGTTTCCCCAATCCTTCATCGCGTCAAAAATAGGACGGAGTGTTTCGCCTTTTTTTGTTAGTGAATATTCCACGTGAGGTGGCATAGTTGAGTAGATTGTTCTATTTATAATATTTTCTTGTTCAAGTTCTTTTAAGCGAAGAGATAGAGTGCGTGGGCTAATACCGTTTAGGCATCTTTCAAGCTCAGCAAAACGTTTAGGACTATAAAACAAATCTCTTAAAATTAAGAAAGTCCACTTGCCACCTATTACAGACATTGTTTTTTCAATGGGGCATTTTAATAAAATTTCTTCATTTATATTTTCCATATAAACGCTCCTCACTATATAAAAGTATAGGTACTATATAAAAAATCAGTACTTTTATAAATAAAGTACTTTATTTATTATAGTCCTAAAGGAATATATAGGTAAATTACTAATTTTTGAGAGGGGAGTTAGCAAGTGAATGGAGTGGCTAGTAGAAATTTAGATGTTCAAACAAAAGAGAAATCAGGTATCGTCATTTTAATAACTTTGGCAATGGGTTTTATTATGGCAACATTAGACGTAACAGTAGTAAATGTTGCGGTGGTGAATATTCAAGAAACATTAGGACTGACATTGTATAGTTCGACATGGATTGTTGACGGATATATTTTATCTTTTGCGGCATTATTACTAGTTGGAGGGGCGTTGGCCAATCGATTTGGAGCAAAAAAAATATATATGATTGGTTTAATTATTTTTGTATTTGCATCTCTTTTATGTGCGGTTGCTACAACGGGGAACACTCTTGTCATAGGACGGATAATTCAAGGTGTTGGAGCAGCTTTATTTATGCCAAGTTCACTTAGTTTATTAGTAGTATCATTTCCGAATGAAAAGAAGAGAGCTAAAATGTTTGGTATATGGTCCGCAATTGTCTCCATTGCTTCTGGTACGGGTCCTTTTATTGGTGGCCTTTTAGTAAATACATTTGGCTGGCGAAGCATTTTTATTATAAACCTACCAATCGGGATGATTGGTATTTTAATGGCCTTTGTAATTATTCCAAAGGTTTTACCGAAAAAGGAGAAAATAAATGTAGCGAATCATTTAATCGGTATAATTACAATAACATTATTGGCGTTTACTCTAATTGAAGGTCCAAGTTATGGATGGTCCTCGTTTCAAATATTAGGAGGAGTAGTGGGAACGGTATTGACTGCTATTCTCTTTGTTTATGCAGAACGAAAATCAAAAAACTCGGTTGTACCAAGAGTATTGTTCCAGAACGAGACGTTTTCCTCAGCAAATATAGTTGGATTTCTATTAAACTTTTCTTTATTTGGCGGCATATTTATGTTTGGGCTCTTTTTGCAAAAAGCATATGGAGCAAGCCCGTTTGTAGCAGGACTACAACTATTGCCAATGATGAGTGTATTTGTTATTGGAAATTTATTATTTGCAAAAATGGTGACTAAGTTTAGCTCAAAGTCGTTATTATTCATAGCGTTATTTATAGCTAGTATAGGGTCTGTATTATTAATGCTTGTAGTAAATAATGTGAGTTATATAGGAATTGCAGTTATATATAGTATGGTTAACCTTGGGATAGGTATCGCGGTACCTGCCATGACTACAATTGTGATGAAATCTGCCGGTCGTGAAAATGGGAATATGGCTGGGGCAACTTTAAATGTAAATCGTCAAATTGGTGCATTGGTCGGTATAGCAATTATGGGAATCATTTTAAATGAATCATCGAATTGGTACAGAGGGGCAAGCTATAGTTTTTTAGTTATTGGGCTTTCCTATCTATGTGCAGTATTTTTAGTTTGGGAGTTTGTTGAGAGGGAATAAAAAAGAAGAGCATCACCCCTAGATGCTCTACTTTTCCCACATCACTGATCAAACCAATTCCAAACCTCAATATCCCCAAGAGTCGCATAACGAACGTGAGGTGAGTTTTGTAATTTTAATAACTCTTTCGACGGGCCAGTAATGACCATGCCGTATACTTTAACGCCGTTATCTTTTACGTACTGATAGCGCTTATCTAAGTTCAGATCTTTTTCACGAGTCCGAGTAGCTTCACTCACAATTTTTTTATGTTCAGAAAGAATGCGCATCATTTCGATTACTTCACCTTCTTTTGTTTTCGGTTGCTCTGCTTCACTATCAGGAAGGTCTATATGTTCTCGAAATCCGATAATCTCTCCGCTGTGCAAGATAAAATCGTCTTCATTTATTCTTTCTTGTCCTGTGTCTAAAGCGTACCATAAAGGAGTTGGCGGCATTTCTTGTGCTTCAAATGCGCTATAGAGAATTGATTCAACTTCTTGTAACGTATAAGGTTTGTCAAAAGATAGCGCTACTTCTGCAACTGTTCCCTCGTGTATCTTTCCAAGTGTATCCCAAACTTTTTTAGATGATTCTTTCAAAGAAGCTTCTTCCTTGATTTTTGGATGAACAAAGGAAAGTTTTTTTGAATAGGCTCTGTTTGCCCAAGGTTGATTTGTGATAGCTACAGATGATAAGAAACTACGCGTTGTTACTGTCCCAATTGGAAATTCTTTTTTGCCGACCGTTTTATATAAATCCATTTCATTTTCTGTACGGAAAAACGGTTTAATCTTTGTACTGCCTCCAGCGGAACGACTATTTGGCATTGTCGCTTCTAGTGCGAGTGCTGGAATCTCATCTACTTCAGCTAATTTTTTCATATTATAGAAGTAAAAAGAAGATGAAAAATGGCCAACAAAATAGATTGCTATACAAACGGCAAGGACAAAACTAACGGTTTGCCAACGCTGTTTCCATTTTATTTTCCAAAATGGGACTTTCAGATTTTGTGGCGGTAGTCTTTTCTTTATCGGTTCACTCTTCGAAAGCAACGCATCTAAGTACACTTCACACTCTTCACATGTCTCAATATGACTTTCTAACTGCTCTTGTTCATCATGCGTGAGCGTTCCATTTTCGTATTTCTCCCACAGTTTTTTAAACTCTGTACAACCCATCCTGATCACTCCTTTATGCTTTTCGTTTCTTTTCGTCCCCTGTGTAATTCAATTTTCACTTTCGCTAGTGAGAGACCAGTCATTTCTGCTATTTCCTTATACGAGAATCCGTAGTAATCTCGTAGTAGCAGGACATTTCGTCTTTCAAGGGGAAGAGAAGATAAGCTGTTTAACCAACTAGCAATCTCATGTTTTACGAAATAAGCATGCTCTGTACTTGGTACGTTTGGTAAATGGAATTCTTCAACTGTCGTTGTTTTATATCTTTTTTCTTTTCGATACCAATCGATAAAGGCGTTGTAGGCAATTGTAAATAACCACGGCCTAATTTCTTCTCCTTTATAATAGTCAATATGGACGAGCATTCGATAAAATGTTTCTTGCATGAGATCTTCCGCGTAGTGGGAATCTCCGGTTAGGGAGAGAAGATAGCGAAATAAATCTTGCATATGTTCGGAGTAAATCTCTTCTAATGATTGTTTGCGTTTCACTACATTTCCCTCCCTTCATACATAACAACGAAATACATATAAAAAAGTTACAATTTTTATGGAATTATAGTAAAAAACGTCAAGAATTGGATTGCGTTCTCTTTTATCATAATACATATAAGGCGGGTGAACAGAGATGGAAAGCTATGAAACACAAATTCAAAGGTCCATTGATTATATTGAGGAAGATGTAATGGAAAAACAGACGCTGCGTAAGTTAGCTCGCATTGCAGGTTTTTCTGAGTCGCATTTTCATCGTGTATTTCAGGCGTTAGTAGGTGATACAGTAATGGAGTATGTTCGAAAGAGGAGGTTAGCCCGGGCAGCTTATCAACTTTCTCATACGGATGAAAAGGTTATTGATATCGCATTTGAGCATGGCTTTCAATCTCACGAAACGTTCACGAGAGCCTTTAAAAAAATATTTCAAATGACACCGAGTGAATATCGAAAACAAGAAATTGAAACACCGATGTATTACAGCGTGAATGTAAAGCAAAGAAAATTAAATCCGTATTTAGGAGGCATACAAATGGAATATCGTATTGTAAATAAACCAGAATTTTTAATGGCGGGTTATGAACTGAAGACGACAAGTAAAGAAGGGAAAAACCATCAAGACATCCCAGCATTTTGGCAAGAATATTTACAAAAAGACCTTGGAACGACGATTCCGAATCGTAAAGATACGAGCCAATGGGTAGAGCTTGGATTATGTACTGATTTTAATTTAGAAACGGGCGATTTCACTTATATTATCGGAATGGAAGTTACAGGCTTTGAAAATGTACCAAATGAAGCTGCAAAGCGTACTTTCCCAGCAGCAACATATGCCGTATTTACAACACCGAAAGTTCCTCATGAAGAAATGGTATCGTCTATTCACCAAACGTGGAATGCAGTATTCTCAGAATGGTTCCCGCATTCAGGATACGAACATTGCGGCGTTAATGAGTTTGAGCTATACGATGAACGTTCCCATGCAGATAAAAGTGAGTTCGCTCAAATTGAACTTTGGATACCGGTGAAGAAGAAATAATAGAAAGAAAAGCGAGCCACTGAGTGGTTCGCTTTTTTAATTCGTAAAAACCCCGATTGTTGAATCGTTGTTTTTACGAAATATGAAACAGCTGCTCTTATCATATAGGTTGCTATATTTGCCGATTTTTGTCGGTAAATCGATATAACTTGAAAATCGCTCATATATTTTGAGTTACGCCGATATATTCAGAAAATCGCCGATATAATTTCATTTACCGATGCTCCCTAGAAATGAAAAAAGAAAAGACGCCACTTAGCGTCTTTTCTACGAATGAAACGGGAACACAAGTATAATCGTTGTTCCTTTTCCAAGTTCGCTATCGATAGAAATCGTTCCGTTATGAGCATGAACGAGCTGTTTCGTAATGGCGAGGCCAAGTCCCGTTCCGATGTTGCTTTCTTCTGTATTTGTTCCTCTGTAATATCGTTCAAATAGAAGCTCTTTCGTTTTATCATCCATCCCTTTTCCGTTATCTGAAATAGAGAGTGTGAATGAAGTAGCGTTTTGCGAAAGTTTTACTATGACATTAGTCGTTTCATTATTATGTTTTACCGCGTTTACTAGTAAGTTTTCGATAATACGCTGGAACCATTTTTCTTCAATGAAATATTGAATTTTGTTTGAGCTTGGTACGAATTCAATATTTTGATTTTGAAGTGTCGGATTATTAATAAATTGTAATAAGACTTTTTGGACGAATTGATTCATTTCAATGTTTACGTGCTGCGCAGGAAGACTGTTATTTTTTAATTGATACGTTAAGCTTAAGTCATCGATTAATGTCGTCATATATTGAGATTTCTCTTTCATAACGCTGCCGAATTGTTGAATGTCGCGATCAGTCCAGTTGTATTGCTGTGATTCTAGTAATAATGCGTAGCCATATATAGAACTAAGTGGTGTTTTTAAATCATGTGTGAGACCGGTAATCCATTCTTCACGTGTTTGCTGCAGTACTTGCCTCATCGCATCATTTTTTTTGAGTGTAATAGAAAGGTGCTCTAGTGAATTTGTCACATCACTAAATAAGCGGAATGACCATTTTTCTTTACCAGATCGCCGGAACCTGACAGGTTTCCCTTTTTTACTAACAGGTTCTTCGCACTTTCCACCAGCGATGTTTTTAAGCCAGCGCATCGCATGGAGTAACGGTTTTCCGAATTTATTACCGTACCAAATAGAAAGAATGACTAAATAAACAAATACGATAAGAAGGATTAATCCGCATCCGATTAGAAACTTTTTAGTAAATACATCGTCTATTTCATCATCTGGGTAGTAGTATTCATTTTTGGCAGTTACAACAAGAAGATGATTGCTATTTGTGTCGTAAAAGCTAGACGTGTTTTCTTTATGATTCCACGGTTCCTTTTCGCTAAGAGCAGCTTGTATGACAGAAAACGTTTTTTTCTTTCCATCTGGATAGGAGAATACTTCTTCGCCATCACTATTAAAGATTTGAAGTGCTGCTTTTTCTTTAGAAAGTAACTGTTTTTCCTCTTCTGTTAATATGAACGAATCCGTAGATACAGACGGGTGCTCTTTCTGTATTGTTTTCAGTAATACATTGCTTTTTAACATACCACCGTATATAACAAGTACGTTCTTTTCTTCTAATTCAATTTCCCAATATGTAAATGTATAAGGGCTTTCTATATGATTCTGTATATACGAGAATAAAGATGTTCTCGTATAAGATGTCGGTACGTCACTCGGCGTATTAAAGTGATAGAGAACTTTTCCATTTTCCTCTACAACTTGAATCCAATCATTTTTTTCTTTAATTAAGTCTTTTACTTCAGCTTTTAACGAAATATCGCCATCTTCTGAAGAGATATATCTTGCAATCATAAAATTATCAGCATCTGGAATATTCGGTTCGTATGAAGTACTAGTAACAAGGAAAATTAAATAAGTGAAAGCAGCTACTACAGCAAGCAGTAATGTAACTAAAACAAATACGTGTTGCAGGATAAACTGGATAATAAGTCGTTTATTAAAATTCATATCGTCACCTTACTTTGTAATGAACTTATAGCCAAGTCCGCGAACGGTTTTTATATATTCTGGTTTACTAGGGTCTTGTTCAATTTTTTCACGTAGTTTTCGAATGTGAACCATAACGGTATTATCATCGCCATTATAGGCAGGTGCTCCCCAAACTTTTTCGTATATTTCTTCTTTCGAAAATACGTAGTTCGGATTCTCGCAAAAGAAGAGTAATAGCTGAAATAGCTGGGCGGAACATTCGACAACATGTCCATTTACTGTAAGTTCTGCGGAATATCGATCAATTTCAAATCTACCAAATGAACTGAAGTTTGCTTTTTGTTCGTGTGGTACTGCTTGTTTTATATGTCTTCGGAGTTGTGCTTTCATACGAGCGACTACTTCAAGTGGATTAAATGGCTTCGTAATATAATCATCTGCACCGTGTGAAAATCCAGATATTTTATCTAAATCAGATGTTTTGGCTGTGAGGAAGAAGATAGGGCAATCTGTTTTTTCGCGAATGATTGGACAAATATCAAAACCAGATTGTCCAGGAAGCATGACATCTAAAATAATTAAATCGTAATCGTTTTGCGCGGTGAGAGATAAAGCTATTTCAGCGGATGTTGCAGTTGTAATATGAGAAAAACCTTCTTTTTCAAGAATGGTAGTTAGTAATTGTAAAATTGCTGTTTCATCATCAACGAGCAAAATATTTGCTTGGTACATAAAAAATCCCTCCTAATTTCCTCGAATATCATATCATCTTTCTATAATTTATGGAATTTTTAAGGAAATTTTAAGGTTTTCTTTCGCAAAAAATTAAGAATCAAATGATATGATAAAAGAACATAGGGGAGGAGATGAGTGTGAATCCGTTTCAAACGATGCGAGCTAGATATTTTTTAATTGTATTTGCACTATTAACTTTAGTTGCAAGAGTCAGTAATGAATTGATAGAAAATACATTTCATATGCAAAATTCTACTTTTATAAATATTCTTATATTCTACATCCTTCCGATTATATGGATTTTTTATGAATATAGAAAACACCGTGTTTCATTTTCATTATTTGTTAATAAAAATGAAACATTTAACCTGGTGCAAGTTTTATACATTACGATTATGTTATGCGTGTTTAGTTACGGGTATCTTATTTTGTACATGTATAGCTTTGCGTGGATTACACCGGAATTTATTATGAACGCATTACGTGAACCGATTATAGATAGTACAGGGGGATATGTATATCAATTTATTATGGTCGTATTCATTGCACCAATTATTGGTGAATTTGTTTTTCGTGGATTTTTACTGCAACGCTTTGCAGCAAAATGGGGAACGAGTATAGCGATTATTGTAGTAGCGATGTTGTTTGCGTTGTTACATGTTGATTTCCTAGGCGCAGTAGTATTTAGCGTTGTACTATCAATCGTATATATTCGTACGAATAGTTTACTTATGCCAATTGCTATTCACATGTTAAACAATGCATTTGTAATCGGCGCTTCTTATTTAATAAATAAAGAAGAAATAATGAGTTTTGCAGATTTCTCAAATTATACGACCTTTTTCCCAGGACTTATTATTTTTATAACAGGATTAAACTTAGTACTCATCTTCTTATTTGTTAACCGCAAATATTGGAGTAAAGAAATGCCAGCTATATATGTAGAGCAGGAAAAAAGCTTTTCAGACGTAGTGGGGAGTAAATGAGATGAAGAAGACGATTGAAAAAATATTGAAAGACATTATAGATTCTACGTCTATTACAGATATGTGTGATAAAAGCGTTTGTCATTGGGTGCAACCTGTAGTAGATGCGATTGTGTTTCCAGAGTATTACTTATTTTCTAGTACTCATGTAAAAGAAAATATTATTTCTCTTCTTATTGTGTTAGGGGTTTTACTAATATTTGGTCTAATTGTAGAAGAAATGATGAAGCGCATCTTCAGAAAAAATGAAGAGAAGTATATGTGGGTTCATAAAGTATTCGAGAAAGTAATAGTGGCTTTCCTTTTGTTTTATAGTATGAAAACAATCATTTACTTTATAGCTTTGAAACATCATTAATTCTAAATTTGAAAGGGATGTATAAAATTATATGAATGAAACAATATCATCAAATAAGTTTTTTTATTTGATTTTGCTTAGTATTGTGCTGATAACGACAGTCAATGTTATTCTTCGCTGGGAGGAAGCTTATTTCTTTATGTATTTAGCACTCCATTTGTTAGGAATATTATGTATAAGCGGCGGAATAGTTGCTGAAAAAAAGAGTGAAGAAAGCATTAATTATATGTGTGTGACCGGTCTTATTTTACTTTTAGCTGTACAAGGTATTATGAAATATAGTACTTTTTCTTTACAAGATTTTAGTTTATTAGTGGATGTACTTCCTTAAGGGGGACACGTTATGTTATGTAAGAAGCAAATAGGATACGTACTAGTTTTAATTGGATTTTTTACGCTTATTGTAACGACTTTATTTTTTCAAGACTATGAATATATACGCTATATAAAAGGCGCTGGTTTAATATGTTGGGTTGTAAGTACGTTTCTTATCCCAGAGTATGAACCGAAGAAAGTGTCTAAAGGTAGGTGAAACTCTTCTTTTTGTAGAAGAGTTTTTTTATGTAAATAAAAGGATCTCGAGCAATTCGCGTAATAAGCTTGTTCTAATTTAGCATGTACGAACTTACAATAATAATAGACAGGCAGCATAGAGGAGGGAATAGCGTGAGGAAGGTTATTGGGTGGTCGCTTTTTTTGTACGTTGGGTTTGCGTTGCTTATATATTGGTATTTATTTGGATGGAATCATGAACTGATTCCGGACATGTATAAAGGAACAAAGGCAGATCCAGAAACGTTTATGAATGCAAGAGAGCTTACGCTAAGCCAAGATTATTCGCGCGTGAAAAATTTACTGTACTTTTTAGCGACGCCTCTTGAATGGATTATTTTATTATTTGTACTGGTGCTCGGTGTTTCAAGAAAGTTTGAGAAATGGTCGAAGGAAACGACGAAAATAAGTGTCCTGCAAGTCGCGATTTATTTCTTTTATTTATCACTACTCACAACAGTTCTAGCCCTGCCGATGCAATGGATTAGCCGAAAAGTGTCAGTTGATTACGGCATTTCAACGCAAAGTACACAAAGCTGGATAAAAGATCACATTATCGGTTTTTGGGAGAGTTATGCGACGATGCTAATCGTAGTTACCGTTCTGTTATGGCTTATCCGTAAATTCCCGAAGCGATGGTGGCTAGCAGGGTGGGCACTCTCTGTTCCATTTACAATCTTTTTAACATTTATACAGCCGGTCGTTATTGATCCACTTTATAATGACTTCTCGACGCTGAAAAATAAAGAATTAGAAACGAAGATTTTAGCGATAGCAGAAAAAGCTGATATTCCAGCTAAACATGTATATGAAGTAAATATGTCGGAAAAAACGAATGCATTAAATGCATATGTAACAGGAATTGGCCCTAACGCTCGTATTGTAATGTGGGATACAACGCTTAAGCAATTAAAAGATAAAGAGATTTTATTTATAATGGCCCATGAAATGGGGCATTATGTTATGAAACATATATATTGGGGCGTTGCGAGTTATGTGTTGCTATCGTTTATAGGGATGTATTTCATTAGTCGTATTATAAATATGTGTATTCGAAAATGGGGAGATACGCTGCAAATTTCAAAAGTAGCATGTTTCTCAATTTTACCTTTATTTTTCTTAATTTCTTCAGTACTCTCTTTTGCATCACAGCCAGCAACAAACTATGTTTCTCGTATAGAAGAACGAGCGGCAGATCAATATGCTTTAAATATGACGAAAGATGGGGCATCTGGTGTAAAAACGTTTCAATATTTATCAAAAACGAGTTTAAGCCAAGTAAATCCGCCTGCGTTAGTGAAGTTTTTCTTATACACACATCCACCAATTTTCGAAAGAATTCATACGTTTGAACAATATGAAAAAGAAAAGAAGCAGTAGTGTACTGCTTCTTTTTTTTATGGAGTATTCGAGTTTTGGAAAATTATAGTGTATAATATATGGAATATTCAGTGAAATATTTAGGAGGTTAATATTTTGTTTCATTCAAAATCAATGCCGGCTATAAAAATGATCCTTTCGATGTCTATTTTCGGATCAATTGGATTTTTTTCTACTCAAACAGGCTTACCGTCTTTTGAATTAGTATTCGTTCGTTGCATTTGTGCGACTATATTTTTAGCATTGTGTTGGCTCGTAACAGGACAGTATAAAAGTGAGAAATGGAATAAAAAAGAAGTAATGCAAATATTAGCATGCGGCGTATTTCTCGTTTTTAACTGGGTATTTTTATTTAAAGCGTTTGAAGTTATGTCGATTACAATTGCGATTTCAGTGTACCATCTTGCACCCATTATCGTATTAATGATTGGTAGTATTGTATTTAAAGAGAGACTTACAGTATTTGCGGTTATGTCCATTGTCATTTGTTTTATCGGTACCGTTTTAGTAGCTGGAGTAGACGGTAGTATGTCGTTAGAGAAATTAATGTCATCTGGAATGGTATGGGCACTTCTTGCAGCGTTATTTTATGCTTTTACCACTTTATTAGGAAAAGGAATTCAGCATACGAGCGCATATGCGATGACATTTTTACAAACGTTTTTAGGTATATTTTTATTGCTACCATTCGTAGATTTTGGCAAGTTTCAAGGGTTAACAGAGATGAACTGGATGATGATTACAGCAACAGGACTTATACATACGGGATTTGTATATTACTTATTTTTTGACAGTTTAAGAGGTTTATCGACGAGATTAATTTCTGTATTAGTGTTTTTAGATCCTGCGGTTGCAATATTATTAGATACAGTCTTTACCGGGTTTAGACCGACTAGTATGCAAGTAGTAGGGATTGTTCTTATATTTGTAGGAATGGCATTTACTTTTCGCAAGGGAACAGAGAAGGAATTATCGATGAAGGAAAGTGCTACTTTATAATTTGAACAAAATGATATTGAAAAGACACATATATATACTATTTGCGTCTTTTTGTGTCAATAAAGTGAAATTTAAAAATGTAAAGGAGTTCACAAAGAGATTGTAGAATTTTTAATATATAGTACCTTAGATGTGACAGCTTCCTTTTTGAAATAAGAAAGAAGGAGGTATAAAGCAGAGAGGACAATGAAGAAAAAATATTGGGTGTAATGATGATTGCGACAATGGTAGGCGGTATATTTGCAGGGACGAATGTGGCCCCTGTAAAAGCGGAAAGTGCACCATTACAAAATACAAATCCAATTGTATTTAAAGATGTACCAAAAGGACATTGGTCAGAAGAGGCAATTCATAATTTATCGGCAAACGAAATTATTTTTGGATATGGGGATGGAATTTTCGGTTTTGGTGATGACGTAACACGTGAACAAGTTGCAGCTTTAATTTATCGTGTATTTGATATAGAAGAACAAGAGGAATATGAAAACCCATATGGGGATATCGATGAAAACTCAACAAACTTTATTGAAGAGATATTAGCTTTAACGGAACTAGAAATTTTTATGGGAGACAAGCATGGAAACTTTAGACCGAAAGCAACGTTAACTCGTGTGGAAATGGCGCAAGTGCTTACGAATGCTTTTGATTTACAGGCGAAGGGATCTCATACGCTTAATGATGTTTCAGCAAATTCATGGGCAAAGAATGCAATTAGTGCAATACAAACAAATGGTATTACAGCGGGAATCGGAGATAATAAATTCGGCCTATCCATGAAAGTAAAAAGAGAGCAATACGCACAGTTTTTATACAAAGCAATTTTGCATGATATGGAACAAAGACAGCAATAAGGTTTAACTAGTAAAGTGATATTTGAAAAATAATACAAAAAGGTCATTGTTGTATAACAGTGGCCTTTTTTGTATGGGATAAAGTGCGAAAGAAAGGTATTTTGAAAAAAAACGAAATGAATTTTCAAAAAAAACTTCCTTTTCTGAAGATTTGTTATATAATATAAAACATAAAATCAAATCTGTTATAAAACAGTTTAAGAAGGGGATGCTAATATGTCGACGCAAACTTCACGGGTTACATTGCCCGGAGAAATGTTACCAGCGTACAACGAAATATTGACACCTGAGGCGCTTAGTTTTTTAAAGGAACTACATGAAAATTTTAATAAGCGCCGCATAGAACTTTTACAAAAGCGCGCGGAGAAACAAAAGAGAATTGATGCAGGAGAGTTTCCGAAGTTTTTAGAAGAAACAAAGCGCATACGTGAAGCGGATTGGACAATTGCTCAATTGCCAAAAGATTTAGAGGATCGCCGCGTAGAGATTACTGGACCAGTGGATAGAAAGATGGTTATTAACGCTTTAAATTCAGGAGCGCATCTTTTTATGGCAGATTTCGAAGATTCGAATTCACCAACTTGGGAAAATGCGATTGAAGGTCAAATAAATTTACGAGATGCAGTGCAGGGAACGATTTCACATAAAAATGAAAATGGAAAAGAATATCGTTTAAATAGTAAAACAGCAGTATTAATTGTGCGTCCAAGAGGATGGCATTTAGAAGAAAAACATATGCAAGTTGATGGGAAGAATATGTCTGGTAGCTTAGTAGATTTCGGACTTTATTTTTTCCATAATGCGAAAGCTCTCTTAGCAAAAGGAAGCGGTCCATACTTTTATTTACCGAAAATGGAAAGCCATTTAGAAGCAAGGTTATGGAATGATGTTTTCGTATTTGCTCAAAAATATATCGGTATTCCAAACGGAACGATTAAAGCGACGGTGTTACTGGAAACGATTCACGCTTCGTTTGAAATGGATGAAATTTTGTATGAGCTTAAAGATCATTCTGCTGGATTAAATTGCGGAAGATGGGATTATATTTTCAGCTTTCTAAAGAGTTTCCGTAATCATAATAAATGTTTACTTCCAGATAGAGCGCAAGTCACGATGACGGCGCCGTTTATGCGCGCGTATTCTTTGAAAGTCATTCAAACGTGTCACCGCCGTAATGCACCAGCTATTGGAGGAATGGCAGCACAAATTCCAATTAAAAACAATCCAGAAGCGAATGAAGCAGCTTTCGAAAAAGTGCGTGCAGATAAAGAGCGCGAAGCTTTAGACGGTCATGACGGGACTTGGGTTGCCCACCCGGGACTTGTACCAGTCGCGATGGAAGTATTTAATCACATTATGAAAACACCGAATCAAATTTTTAGAAAACGTGAAGAAATACATGTTACAGAAAAGGATTTATTAGAAGTACCGATGGGAACGATTACAGAAGAGGGGATTCGCCTAAATATTAGCGTAGGTATTCAATATATTGCATCTTGGTTAAGCGGACGGGGAGCAGCACCAATTTATAACTTAATGGAAGATGCGGCAACAGCGGAAATTTCTAGGGCACAAGTATGGCAATGGATTCGTCATGAAGGTGGAAAGCTAAATGACGGCCGTAATATTACGCTTGAATTGATGGAAGAGCTAAAAGAAGAAGAATTAGCAAAAATAGAAAGAGAGATTGGTAAAGAAGCCTTTAAGAAAGGGAGATTCCAAGAGGCGACAACGTTGTTTACAAATCTCGTTCGAAATGATGAATTCGTACCATTTTTAACACTACCGGGTTATGAAATTTTATAAAAAATGAAAAGGGGATGGAACAAATGAAAAACGAAAGAATCGAGAAATTACAAGAGAGTTGGGAACTAGATACGCGCTGGAAAGGGATTACACGCCCATATTCGGCAGAAGATGTAATTCGCTTGCGCGGGTCAATTGATATTGAACATACATTAGCGCGCCGCGGTGCTGAAAAGCTTTGGTCATCGCTTCATACGGAAGATTATATTAACGCACTTGGCGCATTAACAGGAAACCAAGCGATGCAACAAGTGAAAGCTGGGCTAAAAGCAATTTATTTAAGTGGATGGCAAGTCGCTGCAGATGCGAACCTTTCTGGACATATGTATCCAGACCAAAGTCTATATCCAGCGAACAGCGTACCTGCTGTAGTAAAACGAATCAATCAAACGCTTCAACGTGCGGATCAAATTCAGCATATGGAAGGAAGCGATGATACAGATTATTTCGTACCGATTGTAGCAGATGCAGAAGCAGGATTTGGCGGACAACTAAACGTATTTGAACTGATGAAAGGTATGATTGAAGCGGGTGCATCAGGTGTGCACTTTGAAGATCAATTATCTTCAGAGAAAAAATGCGGCCATTTAGGCGGAAAAGTATTATTACCAACGCAAACAGCGGTGCGTAATTTAATCTCGGCACGCCTTGCAGCAGACGTAATGGGAGTGCCGACAATTATTGTTGCAAGAACAGACGCGGATGCAGCAGATTTAATTACGAGCGATATTGATCCAGTTGATAAAGCATTTATTACAGGTGAAAGAACTCCAGAAGGATTTTACCGTACGAAAGCAGGTCTTGATCAAGCAATTGCACGTGGTTTAGCATACGCTCCTTATGCAGATCTCGTTTGGTGCGAAACATCTGAACCAAATTTAGAAGATGCAAAACGATTTGCGGACGCAATTCATAAAGAGCATCCAGGGAAATTGCTTGCATATAACTGTTCACCTTCATTTAACTGGAAACAAAAATTAGATGAAAAAACAATTGCAAGCTTCCAAAAAGAAATCGCATCTTACGGTTATAAGTTCCAGTTCGTAACACTAGCTGGATTCCACTCGTTAAACTACGGCATGTTTGAATTAGCACGTGGCTATAAAGAGCGCGGCATGGCAGCGTACTCTGAACTACAACAAGCAGAATTCGCAGCAGAAAAACACGGATACTCTGCAACTCGTCACCAACGCGAAGTAGGAACAGGTTACTTTGATGAAGTAGCTCAAGTTATTACAGGTGGTACTTCATCAACGACAGCGCTAAAAGGATCTACAGAAGAAGCACAGTTTACGAAATAAAAGGAAGGGGCACCTTTTTAAAGGGTGCCCTTGTTATTTTCGGAACGATTCGAGAGTAAATGGAAATACATCAACGGTTTTTCGAATATATTGACTTACCGACAAAAAAGACGATAGTATCAAATCCACTCAGCTCTATGATCGCGAATAAACTTCATATCTTTCTCATAATGCTCTAAATGTCCTTCATCAATCATTCTCTGGAAATTCAAGTCGCCTTCTTGTGCTTTTCTTTTCATATATGTACATAATGCTTCTAATCGTAGTAACACTATTCCTAAGTAATCTTCGTCCATACTTTTACCGTAGGACTGGACAAACAATTTCACTCTTTCTTTCATACGGCTAGCATGTTGTGCCGATTCATAATGAACTGCCTCACCCGATTCTGTATAATACACTCTACTTAAAGGTACACAAGTATAAAGCGTATAAGCGATATCCCAAATTCTTGGACCAGGAGCAGCAACATCGAAATCAATAATACCTACTGGTTTCTCGTCATGAAAAATAATGTTATATATAGCAAAATCGTTATGGCAAATAACCTCAATGTTATTTGGAGTAAGATCCATCGGTTGCCATTCATCTGATAAGGGAAAGTCACTTACCGCATCATGATAAAGGCGGAGCATCTTTGCTATTTCCTTTAAAACATCATTAGATCGCATATATTCTTTTAAAGGATAATTCCCAGCGTCTCCTTCAATAAAGGATAAAATCTCTCTATCTTTTTCATCTACACCTAAAAACTTTGGAGCATGATGAAACCCTTTGTTTTCTAAGTGCTGTAATAATGTATGAATTTTTGCACTACCTGGCTTTAATTCTCGCCGAACAGTATTTTCAGAACGATACACATTTGATACATTTCCCCCTGTAAGCTTTTCCTCGTTGGTGTAGTTTGACATATAATCCCCTCCAATATAACGACTGTACAATTATATTGTAACACTTCAGAACAAGGGATGTAATCGTATTCAAATGATGTTTGTGTTCACTTCATAGTGAAATCCGCACATACTAAAATCAATTATTTACGAATGTACAATCAATTTAATTTGTCAGTTATTTTCAAAAAAGATTGTACATTTCATTTTAAGTATGCTATGATGAAGTCAGTTGAATAGTTAAATTAAGCAATCCATATATTATCAAGTGCCGAAAAACGAACGAGAAAAAGTATGTGAGAACTAGTTTATGTTTCGTGTTTGATAATGTGTGGATTCTTTTTTTATACAGGAAGACTAAAATAAATTGTGTTTTCTTTAGGAGGAAATAATTATGGCAGTAACAGGACAAGTAAAATGGTTTAACAACGAAAAAGGATTCGGTTTCATCGAAGTTCCAGGCGAAAACGATGTATTCGTACATTTCTCTGCAATCGAAACTGAAGGTTTCAAATCTCTAGAAGAAGGTCAAAAAGTTAGCTTCGAAATCGAAGATGGTAACCGTGGACCTCAAGCTAAAAACGTAATCAAACTATAATTTTATAGTTCATTATGGAAAAAAGGATGGCTGCTGCCATCCTTTTTTTTGTTGTAATATACGAGCATAATGATTATATTTGGGGGAAAAGTATACAAATGAAGTCATACTCGATGTTCGTAGTGGGAATAAAGAAGATCTACACAATACGATTGAAGAAATCTCATTCGCCCGTTTTAGATGAATAAGAAAAAATAGTCGGTTTTTTTGAGGACGAAGAAGAGTAAAAGGCTTTCCAAAATGGAAGGCCTTTTACTCTTCTTTTCCAATCTTTTTCTTCTCACGTTTCTTACATTCAGAGCATTTCGATTTACGAAAAGGCTTTGCGAAGAATAGTAGAATGAAAAACAAACCGAATATAATACTAGCTGAATTTTTCACGATCACAATGCTGCTATTTTTCATTTGAATTGTTGGTTGCATTTCTTTTTCTTCCATAGTGGACCTCCATTTATTGGATTTTCCTTTTAATTATAGCAAAGTTAATTGTCGTAATGATGCGAAATGAGGAAGCAGTTGTAAATATTTATCGGTAGTATAAATACATTTTATATAGGTTTTTATTACGGAAACAATATATTGTTATTTTATAATTTAAAAGATGTTTGATAAATGATAAATTATTGTAAAAAAGCGGAATCTGAAAACCATTTCCTTTTCATAGGTGCTAGAATTATATATGCAGCTGCTAATATAAATAGAAAAAAGGAGACAGTAGAATATGGAAAGTAAAGTAGAACGCTATGTTGAAAACTATGTGGTAAATAAAAATACAATGGCCTTACTTCCTGTTATTCTAAGTGAGAAGAAAATTGTTACACGAGTTGTTGAGATGGAAGATTCTTTTTTCGTATTTCAAAGGCCCCTAGATATTATAGAAAGAAGTTGCCGCAAGCATGGCTCTAGTTTCTTAGGTAGAAAAGAAGGAACGAAAGAGTTAACTCATATTACACATAAAGCACCGATTGCGATTAGTCCGGCAGATCAACTTTATTTTTTCCCTACGTATTCTTACTCTAGAAAAGAGTGCGCTTGGTTGTCTCATTTTTATATTGAAAGTAATAAAGAGTTAAAAGATGGAAATGTTATTGTTAGATTTATAAATGGTTTTGCTGTGAAATTAGAAATATCAAAAAGTAGTTTTGAAAATCAACAAAATCGTACAGCGAAATTGCGTACTGAATATGAAGATCGTAGAAAAAAACAAGGAAACCCTTGTTTTAAAGAGATTGATCAAAGGGATGAATCGACATTAAGACCAGCTTATGAGAGAGTGTATGTTGTTAGAGAAGAGGATGTGTAAAAAAGGATTTTAGAAGTAGTTTAAAAAATAGTATTGAGTTTTTTAATATATATTTTTATATAATATAATATTAAAAGAGATTATATCGATTTCGAATTATAGAATAAAAAATAGAAAGTGGGTATTAAATATGAAAAAAGCAGCAAGTGCAGCGGGACCAGAAGCTAAACAAGCGTTGCTAGATTTCTTTGCTTTAGGAAGTATTTATTCTGCTTGTTTTGAATAATGATATAGGAGTGAAATATGACTATCATCAGTACGATTTTCTTCTTTAGTTTTTCAGTATTTTTTGTAATTCGTTACTTAAAATTAAAAAAGACATACGATTTATTAATGATATTTGTAAGCTTGTATGCAGGGATTATGAGTGTGGAATTAATAAGTTTAAGTAAAACGGTATCATATGTTTTAGATACCATAGTTATTGTTCTAGTAATAATTGCTGTAATTCTTTTTCTTAAAGATAAAAAGAATCATTAAATTTTATTATTAAAATTATATTGAAATTCAAAAAGAGTTTGACCCAAAAGTAGCTGAATAGCTACTCGGGTTAACCTCTTTTTTATTTATAGGGTGTATTGTTGATATAAAAACAGCATTATGCACAGCGAATTTATTTTTGAAAAGTACTGAGTGTCACTATGTATATTATTCCTTTCTAAATATTGTCGAATATTGAAAGATTATCATAGCGTAATAATGAAGGAATTCTAATGAAAGATATGGAAACTTAATAATTACATCTCCATATGTCGTATCTACCATTTCCTCTTTCATATAAGCAATGATACAGTAGAGGTAGTACTTAGAGTAAAGGGGTAAAGTGTAGAATGGATTTTCAGACAATCAAAGAGTATTTTTCACCAGAAAATATGGATCATATTGTTGAAAGCTATAAAGCGTTCGGACCACTTCTTGGTATTGGTTTACCGATGATAGAAGCGTTGATTCCGGCATTGCCACTCATCGTATTTGTACTGGCGAATGCTGTTGCATTTGGGTTTTGGCTCGGTTTTCTTTATTCTTGGCTTGGATCAGTAATGGGCGCCTTACTTGTCTTTTTCATTATCCGCCATTTTGGCCGAAGTCGTTTCTTTTCTTTTGTAAATAAGCATGAGAGAGTACGAAAGGCAATGGGGTGGATTGAAAGGAAAGGGTTTGCGCCAATTTTCGTCATATTTTGTTTTCCGTTTACACCGTCTGCGCTTATAAATGTTGTTGCTGGTTTATCTCGCATTAGTGTAAAGCAGTTTGGACTTGCGCTCGCGTTCGGAAAGCTTGTGATGATTTTTATTTTAACGTATATCGGTCATGATTTAATGTCATTTATTCATAATCCGGTGAAATCAGTCATTGTAGCAATTGGTATTTTTATTTTATGGTATGTCGGTAAGAAAATCGAAGTAAAGTTAGAACTACATTAAGAATAGTCTTCTTTATTCAGCTATTTGAGGGTAGTAAAACTCCCACCTCAAAATTCGGTTGGATAGGTGAGAGCCTTGTTGCTCGTAAATGCTGGATTGGTGCGGCTGAAAAGGAGTGGGATGAACAAAACTCCCGCCGATTCAGTTTCACTTTATAAATGCAGGCTTCATTATTAAAGGATAAGGGGAGAAGCTGATGAAGAAAACTTTGAAAAAAGAAGGCATAGAGTGGATACGAACAATTTTAATTGGTGTATTATTAGCTGTATTTTTTCGAACGTTTTTCTTTTCAACGTACGTTGTAGAGGGGAAGTCAATGATGCCGACATTGCAAGATGGCAATATGCTCGTTGTAAATAAGGTGAGTTATCAAGTAGGGGACTTGAACAGGTTTGATGTTGTTGTATTTCATGCGAATAAAAAAGAGGACTACGTAAAACGAATTATCGGTTTACCTGGGGATCAAATTGAATATAAGCATGATAAACTGTATATAAACGGACAATTCGTGGATGAACCTTATTTAGAGACATATAAGAAAGAGATAAATGGACGACAACTAACGGGTGATTTTAAACTAGAAGAGTTAACGAAAGAAAATTCGGTGCCGCCTGGATATATTTTTGTAGTAGGTGATAATCGCCTCGGGAGCTGGGATAGTAGACACTTTGGATTTGTAAAAGCTGATACAGTTGTCGGTAAAGTTGATTTACGATATTGGCCAATTCAAGAGGTGCAAACGAATTTTTCAAAAGGTTGATATAATAGGTAGAAGTATAGAAAAAGACAAACTACTCTGTTTGTCTTTTTTCGTGTACTATAATACAATTATAGTAGCAAACTAACGTTCGTTATGTAAGTGAAAGGTGGGGTTACATGTCACTTCGATTTGTAATTGGTAGAGCGGGAAGTGGAAAAAGTACACTTTGTTTACACGAAGTGCAGGAAGAGTTAAAGCAACGCCCAAGAGGGAAAACAATATTATATCTTGTGCCAGAACAGATGACATTCCAAACGCAGCAGGCGTTAATTGGTAGTGAGGATGTAAGAGGTTCTATTCGGGCACAAGTTTTTAGTTTTTCACGATTAGCGTGGAAGGTACTGCAAGAAGTTGGTGGAGCGAGTCGTCTTCACATTGATGAAGCGGGCGTACATATGTTACTTCGTAAAATTGTAGAGTCTCGTAAAGATGGATTATCGGTGTTCCAAAAAGCAGCGGAGCAAAACGGTTTCTTTGAACATCTTGGCAGTATGATTGCGGAGTTTAAACGTTACAACGTGACGCCATCTAACGTATATGAAATGTGGCAACAATTAGATGCGCATAGTAGCAGTGCAGAACAAAAGCTATTAGCGAATAAAGTGTATGATTTACAACTATTATATGATGATTTTGAACGTGCTTTAATCGGAAAATATTTGGATTCAGAAGACTACCTACAATTGCTAGTCGAAAAGCTTCCACAGTCTGAATATGTAAATGGGGCTGAAATTTATATAGATGGATTTCATTCATTTTCACCGCAAGAACTAGAAATTGTAAGACAGCTTATGATTTGCGGTGCGCGAGTTACGATCACGTTAACGATAGATGAAAAAACGTTAGCACAGCCAGTAAATGAACTAGATTTATTTTATGAAACGACGTTAACGTATGAAAAAATAAAGCAAGTGGCGCGTGAAGAGAAGATAGAAATTGAAAAAACAATTCCACTTATGGAACAACCGCGTTTTCATTCGCAAGCATTAGCGCATTTAGAAACGCATTACGAAGCACGTCCAAATGAAAAGTTTCACGGAGAAGCAAGTGTAACGATTAGTACAGCAGCGAATTTACGAGCTGAAGTAGAAGGTGTTGCCCGTGAAATTCGTAGACTTGTGGCAGATGAAGACTATCGTTACCGAGATATTGCAGTCCTTCTTCGTAACGGAGAAAGTTATTACGATGTGATGCGAACGCTATTTACAGATTATAATATCCCGCATTTCATCGATGAAAAACGCCCGATGTCACATCATCCGCTAGTAGAATGCATTCGTTCTGCACTCGAGATTATTAGCGGAAATTGGCGTTATGATGCAGTGTTCCGCTGCGTGAAAACAGAGCTTTTATATCCATTAGACGTAAGAAAAGAAACGATGCGCGAAGAGATGGATGAGTTTGAAAACTACTGTTTAGCGTACGGTGTACAAGGGAAGAGATGGACTTCTGAGGATCCGTGGATGTATCGCCGCTATCGTTCTCTTGACGATACAGACGAGATGATTACAGACAGTGAACGTGAAATGGAAGAGAGAATAAATCGACTGCGCGACGTTGTAAGAACGCCTGTTATTCGTATGCAAAAAAGGCTGAAGCGAGCGGGAACAGTTATGCAAATGTGCGAAGCTGTTTATTTATTTTTAGAAGAGCTAGACGTTCCGAAAAAACTAGAAGCATTACGTATTCGTGCAGAAGAGAGTGGAGATTTCTTATTTGCGACAGATCATGAGCAAGTATGGGAAGAAGTAATGAGTCTTCTTGATACGTTCGTTGAGATGCTTGGCGAAGAGAAAATGTCACTTTCTATGTTCACAGACGTTATGTCGACAGGTCTTGAGGCGCTTCAATTTGCAAACATTCCGCCGTCATTAGACCAAGTGTTAATTGCTAATATTGATCGTTCTAGATTGTCAAATGTGAAAGCAACATTTGTCATTGGCGTGAATGAAGGAGTTATTCCGGCAGCACCGATGGATGAAGGGATGCTTTCTGATGAGGAAAGAGATGTTCTTAGTGTTGCAGGTATCGAATTAGCACCAACGACGAGACAAACCTTATTAGAAGAACAGTTCGTTATGTACCAAATGGTAACGAGAGCAACTGAGAAATTATATATTTCATGCCCGCTTGCAGATGAGGAAGGGAAGACGTTACTTGCGTCTAGCTTTATTAAGAAAATAAAAAGAATGTTCCCTGATGTGAAAGATACATTTATTACAAATGACGTAAATGATTTATCACGTTCGGAACAAATTTCATACGTAGCAACGCCAGAAGTAACGTTGTCATATGTTATGCAGCAACTTCAAACGTGGAAGCGATATGGATTTGAAGGGAATTTAGATTTTTGGTGGGATGTATATAACTTCTACGTAACTTCAGATGAATGGAAACAAAAAAGTAGCCGCGTATTATCAAGTTTATTCTACCGAAATCGTGCGCAAAAGCTAAGTACAGTTGTAAGTAGAGATTTATATGGAGATAAAATAAAAGGAAGCGTATCTCGTATGGAACTATTTAACCGTTGCGCATATGCTCATTTCGCGCAGCACGGTTTATCGTTAAGAGAGCGTGACATTTTCAAATTGGATGCGCCAGATATCGGGGAACTATTCCATGCAGCGCTGAAGAGAATTGCAGACAGGCTATTACGTGAAAACCGTACTTGGGCGGATTTATCAATAAAAGAGTGTGAGCATCTTTCGGCTGTAGTAATAGAAGAGATTGCACCGTTATTACAAAGACAAATTTTATTAAGTTCAAATCGTCATTTCTATTTAAAACAAAAACTACAACAAATCATTTTCCGTACATCAATCATTCTTCGTGAACATGCGAAGTCAAGTGGTTTCGTACCAGTTGATTTAGAAGTGCCATTCGGTATGGGCGGTACAGGATCGCTTCCGCCGATGGAATTCTCATTACCAAATGGCGTGAAGATGGAAGTAGTTGGCCGTATTGACCGTGTTGATAAGGCAGAAGATGAAAACGGGACGTTCCTACGTATTATTGACTATAAATCAAGCTCAAAAGTGTTAGACTTAACAGAAGTGTATTACGGATTAGCACTTCAAATGTTAACGTATTTAGATGTTGTTACTTCAAATGCACATACGTGGATGAAAAAGGGAGGTACTGCATCACCGGCTGGTGTACTGTACTTCCATATTCATAACCCGATCGTTGAGATGAAGGGTGACGCATCTGAAGCAGAAATTGAGAAAGAGATTTTAAAGAAATTTAAAATGAAAGGACTCGTACTAGGAGATGCTGATGTTGTTCGTTTAATGGATAACAAACTTTCAACAGGAAGCTCTGATATTATTTCTGCTGGTTTGAAAAAAGACGGTAGCTTTAGTGCGCGTTCGAGTATTGCAAGTGAACAAGAGTTTAACGTACTTCAAAAATATGTACACCATACGTTTGAAAATATCGGAAAAGACATTACAGAAGGCGTTATCGATATTGCTCCTTATAAGAAGGGGAATAAAGCGGCGTGTACGTTCTGTAACTTCAAATCTGTTTGTCAGTTCGATGAATCACTTGAAGATAACCAGTTCCGTACGCTAAAAGATATGAAAGATAGCGAAGCGATGGAGAAAATTAGAGAGGAGGTTGGCGGAGAATGATTGAAAATTGGCCTAAAAAACCAGAAGGTAGTCAGTGGACGGATGACCAGTGGAAAGCGGTTGTAGCGAACGGACGTGATATTTTAGTTGCGGCAGCAGCTGGATCAGGGAAAACAGCAGTATTAGTTGAACGTATTATTAAAAAGATTATAAATGAAGAAAACCCAGTCGATGTCGACCGCCTGCTCGTTGTAACATTTACGAATGCAGCGGCGCAAGAGATGAAAAACAGAATTGGGGAAGCGTTAGAAAAGGTATTAATTGATGAGCCAGGATCGCAGCACGTAAGAAAGCAGCTTAGCTTATTAAATAAAGCTTCTATTTCAACGATCCATTCCTTTTGTTTACAAGTAATTAGAGGATATTATTACATGCTTGATGTTGATCCTCGTTTCCGCATTGCGAATCAAACAGAAAACGAATTATTAAAAGAAGAAGTGCTAGATGATATATTAGAAGAAGAGTATGGAATTGAAGATAATAGTATTTTCTTTGAACTCGTTGATCGTTATACGAGTGACCGTAGTGATGATGACTTACAGCGTATGATTTTAGCGCTTCATACAGAATCAAGAGCGCATCCAAATCCGGAAAAATGGCTCGATAAATTAGTAGAAGCATACGACGTGGAAGGAAAGACAATTGAAGATTTAGTGTATGCTTCTTACTTATTAGAAGATGTGAAATTCCAGCTTGAAACAGCAGAGGCACATATTCGTAAAGCGACTGAACTCGCAATGCTTCCTGACGGTCCGGCACCCCGCGTTGAAACACTGCAAGCTGATGCAGTTTTACTTGGAACGTTGTCATCAGCTGCTCGTGAGTCATGGACAAGTGTGTATGAAGCGATGCAAAATGTATCGTGGCAAACGTTAAAGCGCATTAAGAAAAGTGATTACAACGAGGATGTTGTAAAACAAGTGGACTCTCTTCGTAATAAAGCGAAAGATGAAGTGAAGAAATTACAAGAAGAGTTATTTAGCCGCAGACCTGAAAGTTTCTTACGAGATTTTCAAGATATGCATCCTGTATTAGAAAAACTCGTACAGCTTGTAAAAGTATTTACAGAGCGTTTCCAAGCGATGAAGCGGGATAAAGGAATGGTCGATTTCACAGATTTAGAGCATTTCTGCTTACAAATTTTAAGTGAACAAAGTGAAAGTGGTGAAATGAAGCCATCAGCAGTAGCACTTCAATATCGTAATAAATTTGCTGAAGTACTAGTTGATGAATATCAAGATACGAACTTTGTGCAGGAATCCATTATTAAATTCGTAACGAAAGATTCTGAGAGTGAAGGGAACTTGTTCATGGTAGGTGACGTGAAGCAGTCGATCTATCGTTTCCGACTAGCAGAACCAGGCCTGTTCCTAGGAAAGTATAAACGCTTTACGCAAGAAGGATTAGACGGCGGAATGAAAATCGATTTAGCGAAAAACTTCCGTAGTCGTCATGAAGTGTTAGCAGGTACGAACTTTATTTTCAAACAAATTATGGGTGAAGAAGTCGGAGAAATTGATTACGATGCTGACGCTGAATTAAAGTTAGGTGCTACCTATCCAGAAGGTGAAGATGTAGCGGCAGAACTACTATGCATTCAGCAAACGGAAGAAGAGGTAATAGACGGAGAAGAAGGTGCAGAAGTCGAAAAAGCACAGCTTGAAGCTCGCCTTATGGCGCAGCGAATAAAGGCTATGGTTGATTCAGGATATACCGTCTATGATCGCAAAACGAATGAAATGCGACAAGTACAATACCGCGACTTCGTTATTTTACTTCGCTCCATGCCATGGGCGCCGCAAATTATGGAAGAGTTAAAGCTGCAAGGAATTCCAGTATACGCTGATCTTGCGACTGGTTACTTTGAAGCGACAGAAGTAAATATTATGATGAACGTCTTCCGCGTGATCGATAATCCGATGCAAGATATTCCGCTTGCCGCCGTACTTCGTTCACCAATCGTTGGGTTAAATGATGAGGAACTTGCGACGCTTCGTGCTCACGGGAAGAAAGGTTCGTTTTATGAAGTAATGAGCACATTCTTAAAAGGGGCACCACTTGAAGAAGAGCAAGAACTACATGATAAATTAGAGTGGTTCTATAACTTACTGCAAGGATGGCGTGAATTCGCGCGTCAACAGTCACTTTCTGATTTAATTTGGAAAGTGTACGGTGAGACAGGTTATTACGACTTTGTTGGCGGTTTACCAGCCGGAAAGCAAAGGCAAGCAAACCTGCGTGTACTTTATGACCGTGCAAGACAATATGAAGCAACATCGTTTAGAGGATTATTCCGCTTCTTACGCTTTATTGAGCGTATTTTAGAACGCGGTGATGATATGGGAACTGCGAGAGCTTTAGGTGAACAAGAAGATGTCGTTCGTATTATGACGATTCATAAAAGTAAAGGACTTGAGTTCCCAGTCGTATTTGTAGCGGGACTAGGTCGTCGTTTTAATACACAAGATTTAATGAAACGTTTCTTACTGCATAAAGACTTCGGTTTCGGTTCACAATTTATCGATCCTCGTAAACGAATTAAATATACGACATTATCGCAACTAGCAATTAAGCGTAAAATGAAAATGGAATTAATCGCGGAAGAAATGCGCGTGTTATACGTAGCGTTAACGCGTGCGAAAGAGAAGTTAATTTTAATTGGAACGGTTAAAGATGCCAATAAAGAAATGGAAAAATGGCTCGATGCAAGGGAGCATAGTGAATGGTTATTACCAGACCATATACGTGCCGGAGCTTCTTGTTATTTAGACTGGATTGCACCTTCATTATATAGACATCGTGACAGTGAAATGCTTCTTGAATTAGGACAAGGAAGCATTCCAGGTGAAATTTATGAATATGACACGAACTGGAAAGTGGAAGTTGTTGACGGCAAAACGTTACTTGCACCGGAACCGGTTCAAGAAGAGAAACAAGAATTGTTAGAAGCACTTCGTGAGAAAAAAGCTGTTCCGCTACAAAGTGAACGGAAAGAAGAAGTGTACGACAGATTAATGTGGAAGTACGGATATGAGGAAGCAACATCTCACCGTGCGAAACAGTCTGTTACAGAAATAAAGAGAAACTACCAATCAGAAGAAGGTAGCGATAATGCCTTTATTAAAAAACTGCGTGCACCAATTAAAACGCGTCCTCGTTTTATGGAGAAAAAAGGATTGACGTACGCAGAGCGTGGGACAGCAGTCCATGCTGTTATGCAACATGTAGATTTGAAGAAACCAATTACGATTGAAGTTCTTCAAGAGCAAATTGCCGGAATGGTAAATAAGGAATTATTAACATTCGAACAAGCTGAAGAAGTAGCAATTGAAAAAGTGATTTCATTCTTTGACAGTGACCTAGGTAAGAGGGTATTAGCGGCGGAAAGTGTTGAGCGTGAAGTACCATTTACGATGATGCTTGCAGCAGAAGAGGCGTATCAAGATTGGCAAGGTAAGAGTGACGAAACGATACTTGTCCAAGGGGTTATCGACTGCATGATTGAAGAGGAAGATGGTATCACTTTAATCGACTTTAAAACGGATACGATTGAAGGGAAGTTCCCAGGCGGATTCGATCAAGCGAAACCGATTTTAGAAGATCGATATAAAGTACAGCTTTCGTTATATGCAAAGGCGCTTGAAAAAAGCTTGCAACATCCTGTGAAAGAGAAATGCTTATACTTCTTTGATGGCAATCATGTTGTCAAAGTTGAGGAATAGAGGGACTTGAAAATGGCAATGGAAAAAACGTTAAGAACGTGTGAAAAAGGACATGAATACTATAAAAGTAGCGATTGTCCAACTTGCCCAGATTGTGAGAAAGAAAAGAAACCTAAAACAGGATTTCTTTCACTTCTGTCATCACCAGCACGAAATGCGTTACAACATCATGGAATTCACACTATAGAAGAACTCTCAAAATACAGTGAAAAAGAGATTTTAAAACTACATGGTATGGGTCCAGCATCTTTGCCAAAGCTTAGAAAGGCTTTGGAGGAGAGCGGATTATCATTTAAATAAAATGAAACAGTAAACAGTGGAGTTTTTTGATAATCTTGAATGAGATAAAAGAAAAAAGTAGGAGAATATCTCCTACTTTTTTTACGCTGTTCCGATCTGATCTTGATCGGCCACATCAGAATCAAACGTATTTGTTGCGCTAACGCCGCTAAAAGTGTTCACGACAAATCCAACATTGGAAGCTCCAGATCCATTATACGCTTTCGTGTTTTCTTTCGGAGACACGTTATAAAAATCCCCTAAATTGAACGAACCATTACTGTTTTGAACGACGAGATTTCCAACAACAGAAGGCATACTACCCACCTACTTTACTAAGCTTTTTAATTACTATATGAATTATTGTGCGGAAGGTTCATCCGTAATATATTGGCGGATTTGCATAATACGAGAGTTATTAAAAACATAATCAACATTTCCAATTTGAAAGCAACCAGAATTTAAAAGTGTTCGCAATTCAACATTGTTTACTTCAATAAAAGGGCATTCATTTACAATGTTTAATTTTACATCTGTCGTTCGTTTTGGGATTGTGATGTGTTCATCTGTAAAGATTTCAAATGCGTCTAAGCGGCCTTCGTCTTTTATATAACAAGGAATTTCCCTATGGACGGCAAGAGCTCTACTTTTTAATTCCATTTGATTGGCATCTCCAACTTGAAATACGGCACTAATCCCTAAAGAAATAATAGAAACATTTTGGACAACAGACACATGATGTAACATAGTTTCTCAGTCTCCTTAACCTGGAGTAGGAGGGACATCTGTGACTAATGGTACAAATGGACCCTCTGTAACAGTTTCAAATGGTGTATCAAGAATAGAAGATAGTATGAGGAAATTTGCATCCCCAATTAAAAAGAGTGCGGACGACGATACGCCGTTCATTTTAATCTGGCCAACTTTTAATTCGCGATTTACAACGTTAAGATTCATACATACTTACTCCTTTCGGAAATTGCCCGGTATGTGTTGAATAAAAGAGAGGAAAGCTTTGTCGATATCATGTTTCATCGCTTGAATAATGATATCTCGTAAATAATCTGGATCTGTTGAAATTCCTTCATAGGATTGCGTTTGTGATAAATAATAAGGAAGTCTATGCTCCATCTGTTTTTTTATGTCATCAACCATCATTTGTCGATACATTTCATCAAGCGGCGTTCTCTCTTCTTGTTCAAAATGGAGAATTCGATTATATGCTTCATCATCTAAGTAACGATGCATTTCTTGAAGGATGCCTTGGTAAAAATCTGGGTTTGTATCTGTTTCAGGATTTACTTTTAATGTTTCTGTATCCACTTGGAAATCTTCAATTTGCTGTCCTTTTGCTGAAAACGGATTTAAACCGATATTTAAAGTACCATTTAAATTTTCTACTTTTAATTGATCGAATTTGTATTCCACTTTTCCTACAGAAGAGGAGGGGCGATTTTTTAATTCGTTAAGCTCTTCTTGGAGTTGGCGAACTTGATCTTCTAGGTTAAGGATGGTTGCTTGTTGTGCTTGAAGAGCTTGTTGAAGTTGGTGTAAGTAAGTATATATATCTTGATTCATTTTGTGAAACCTCCTTTTCAGTAGGGAGGGTAAAAATATTCCTGCTATATATTTATGACAAGGATGTCTTAAGAAGAACTAGTTGATGGTTTGATAGAAATAATTTGTCCTTTCGCCTGCAATGGGCGAAGGGGCTCTGTAAATCCACCGCTATTTGAGAATTTAGATAGAGCTTTAATACTTCCTGCAGTACCAATTTGGAATACAGAAGAGGTTGTAATGCTATCAATTTTAATGCTATTAATGATGATGCTTTGGTTTACATAAAAATTCAATGCAATCGCCTCCTCTAAGTTGAACCAATTATCGCTTGATCAATTACATCTGAATCATTGACAGTCGTTGCGCTTTGATAATTGTAGACAGAAACGTTATCTCCAACATTAAAAGAGCCGGCCCCAGCAAAAGCGCGTGAATAACTAATAGGCCTAATCGCAAATACATCTCCAATATGAAAAATACCACTTGATCCAATATTGACGATACGAATATGTCCGACCATAGCTGGCATACAAAACACCTTTCGTTTTTAAAATTTTCTTTTCTACTATTGTATGGGCGTTTTCAATAAAATGTGTTTTTTTTTTATAAAAGAAACACACACGTTATTGCGTGTGTGTATTGAGTGTTTGATTAGGGTGAAAATCCGTATGTACATGCCAAATTACATTTAAGAGCCTGTCCAGTTCTTGGCTACAATCCACTGTTTTTTGAGAAGTCATTCCGTAGCGTTCAGCAAAATAAATCATTTTTTCACGTTTTTTTTCAATCGCTTGCTCAAACATTGAAATCGGCTCCATCTCTAAATGAAATTTTTAGTATATATGTAGTACATATTATACAAAAAACCCATAAAAAAGAAACACCTTCGCTAAAAAAAGTAAAATTTCTACATTTTATGCCAAATATAAAGGAGTAACGAATAGAATCTGAGAAGAATATTGTAAAAATTAGCGTGCATGAGAAGGTTTTTTTCTTACGGATGCGAATACAATTAAAGGTCATGAGTTTTAGGATGGAGAGTGGAAATATTGCGTTTGGTAACGGCGAAAAAAGATGAAAAGGTATTTGTAGGTATTGTGGATGAAGAGGAAGAAAAGGTATTGCATGTAAGAGAAGCGCAAAGACAAAAAGGGGAAAAGGTTACGATTCCGATTACAATGTTAGAGTGTATTGAAAGAGGGACCACATGCTTTGAAAAAATATGTGATATTGTAAATTGGGCGAAGGAAAATGAAGGGGCGGCGTATTATCCGTTAACTGAGGTGAAAATATTAGCACCAATTCCAAGGCCAAGGAAGAATATTCTTTGTGTTGGAAAGAACTATCGTGAGCATGCGATAGAAATGGGCGGAGTAGAGTCAATTCCAGAAAATATAATGATCTTTACGAAAGCGCCAACGACAGTTATTGGAATGAATGAAAAAATTAATAGTCATCCCCACGCAACGAATGAACTAGACTATGAAGGAGAACTAGCTATCATTATTGGTAAGCGAGGGAAACAAATAAAAAAAGAAAAAGCGCTTGAGCATGTTTTTGGTTATACCATTATAAATGATATAACTGCTCGCGACATTCAAAGGAAGCATAAACAATTTTTTCTTGGAAAAAGTTTCGATACATTTTGTCCGATGGGACCGTATCTAATTCATAAATCAATGGTTGAAACGCCAAATGCGTTACACATTGAAACGGTAGTAAATGGGGAAGTAAGACAAACTTCAAATACAAATAAAATGATTTTTTCAATAGAAGAAATCATTTCAACGATAAGTAAAGGAATGACGTTAGAGCCAGGCGATATTATTGCAACAGGAACGCCGGCTGGTGTCGGAAAAGGTTTCACACCACCGAAGTTTTTGCATGCGGGTGATGAAGTGGTCATTACAGTAGAAGGAATTGGTACTTTGCGAAATGTAGTGAAATGAAAAAAGAGCTATCTTGTGAAAAGATAGCTCTTTTCTATGGTCTTGGATGATAGAGGTAATCGATAACCGAAAAAGTGTAAAGACCAACGAATGCAAGTGTACAAATACCAAATAGTATAACCGTAAGTGCGCTTTTTTCTCGTCCAAAACCAATGATAGTAAGAATAACAGCAGTCCAAAATGATGCTTTCAGTAGTGTGAATGTAGTAGAAGTGGAGTAGTGGCTAAGCAATGTTACGGAAATTAGGAAGCCAAAGAATGTAACTAAAATAAAAGATGTAGCTAAATAGTTAATATGTTTACCATATCGTAATAACATATCGCACCTGCTTTCTAAAATGAAAATACAGAAAATTACAATTTCATTTTAGTATAAATCAATATAAAAAGAAAGAGGTTGTCCCAACATGTAGGACAACCTCTCTATTATTATGATAATACCGCTTTAATTTTTTGGAACGCCCACTCCAAATCTTCTTCAGAGATTACTAGAGGTGGTGCGATACGAATTACATTTTCGTGTGTTTCTTTACATAATAGCCCAGCTGCTTTTAATTGTTCACAGTAAGGACGAGCTGGCTCGTTTAATTCGATACCGATGAATAAGCCTTTACCACGAATGTCAGTAATCATTGGGTTATCAATTTCTTTTAATTGCCCAACTAATTTTTCACCTAATTGAAGAGAACGCTCTGTTAATTTTTCTTCTTCTAACACTTCAAGAGCTGCGATAGAAACAGCACATGCAAGTGGATTACCACCGAATGTAGAACCGTGAGAACCTGGCTCGAATACGCCTAAAATGTCGCGGTTTGCTGCTACACAAGAGATTGGGAATACGCCGCCGCCAAGTGCTTTACCAAGTATGTACATGTCAGGAGTTACATTGTCCCAATCACAAGCAAATACTTTACCAGTACGGCCTAAGCCAGTTTGGATTTCATCTGCTACGAATAAAACGTTTTCTTTTTTACATACTTCAAGAGCTTCTTTTAAGAAACCAGCTGGTGGGATGTTAATTCCTGCCTCACCTTGGATAGGCTCTAAAATGAATGCAGCTGTGTTTGGTGTAATAGCAGCTTTTAACGCTTCTAAATCACCGTAAGGAATTACAACGATGCCAGGAAGCATTGGACCGAATCCACGCTTGTACTCTTCGTTTGAAGACATAGAAACAGCACCCATTGTACGTCCGTGGAAGTTATCTTCACAAACGATAATTTCAGCACGGTTTGCTTCTACTTTCTTCACATCATAAGCCCAGCGGCGAGCTGTTTTAATTGCAGTTTCAACAGCTTCTGCACCTGTATTCATTGGAAGTACCATTTCTTTATTAGTTAGTTTCGCAACTTTTTCGTACCAAGGACCTAATTGATCGCTATGGAAAGCACGAGAAGTTAACGTAACACGATTAGCTTGGTCAATTAAAGCGTTAATAATTTTTGGGTGACGATGACCTTGGTTTACTGCAGAATATGCACTTAATAAGTCCATATAGCGATTTCCTTCAGGGTCTTCTACCCAAACGCCTTCTGCTTTAGAGATAACGATCGGAAGTGGGTGATAGTTATTTGCTCCGTATGTGTCTGTAAGTTCGATAATATCCTTAGTTTGAATCATGATTGTTCCCCCTTTTGTTATTACAAGAAGTTTGTAAATACTCTAAATATTATATCATTTAAATGTAAAAAAGCGAAACATTTCCTGAAAATAAATGAACATGTTATCATATAGAGTGAAAAAGTGTGAAAAGAGGAGGTAGGGGATACGATGGTACATATGCATATTACAGCATGGGCGTTAGGTTTAATTTTATTCTTCGTTGCGTATTCACTTTATTCAGCAGGAAGAAAAGGTAAAGGTGTACATATGGGGCTTCGTCTTATGTACATTATCATTATTGTGACAGGTTTCATGTTGTACATGGGTATTATGAAGACTGCAACAAGTAACATGCACATGTGGTATGGTTTAAAAATGATAGCTGGTATTTTAGTTATCGGTGGAATGGAAATGGTTCTTGTAAAAATGAGCAAGAACAAAGCAACAGGGGCAGTTTGGGGACTATTTATTGTTGCATTAGTAGCAGTATTTTACCTTGGACTGAAATTACCGATTGGCTGGCAAGTATTCTAATAAAAAATAAAACCACCTAATAATCTCAAAGACTTGGGAGATAAGGTGGTTTTTTTTTACTTTATGTTGCATCGATATGCAACTCTTCTCCGTTTACTTTCGTAAAACGAAACATGTTTTTATTTGACGTAGCGTGACGAACAAAATGGTGCTGCAATGTACAAATCATCTCTTCGTTATCAAATAAAAGAATATTTACTCCTTCGCATGCTTCCTCTTTCGGTAGGAAAGATAAATAATTATGACAATACATGCAATCATATAAAGAGTAATGAAGGGATTGCAATGATTCGGTTAATAATGTAAAGACAGAGTCAGGTAATTCCTCAAGCCATTCCGTATAGCTAAGAAGTAATTTTTTTCGAATTCGTATCATTTCTCCGTTTTGCAAATGGTGCTGTTCGTTGGCGATTTGTAGTACATCTTGTTCATAGAAACGAGCTGGTAGCCAGTTGTTGTTATATAAAATCTCAAAGCCATCTTCGACAATATCTTCTAATAAAAAAGCTTCATCATTTTCATCATCAAAGAATACCCATTCATTGTTTATATATTCTACATTACCGACTGTATGAGCGCGTGGCTGGTTATATAAAATATGGTTACGTTGTATCATATATGATTTCTCCTTTATAAAAAGTAGTTATTTCTGTTATAGACAGTTCGGGCATTCTTTATAACTAGACACACCTAGACATAGGTGGGCATACAATAACACACGTTTTACTGAGTGAAAATGCTATTCCGTATGTGGATAGTACGTTATCGTCAAGTTTTTCATTTTTTTTGATCCGCACCTCTAAGGTGTGGAGTACTGCTCGTTTAGGAAAAGAAATAAGATGGAAGGATGATTCGTATGTGCGGGATTACAGGATGGGTGGATTATAAACGCTCATTAGAAGGAGAACGGGACGTCGTTACGAAGATGGCTGAGACGTTAGCAAAGCGTGGCCCGGATGATAATAAAGTTTGGATTAAAGGCAATGTCGCATTTGGGCATAAACGGTTAATCGTTGTTGATCCTGAGGGTGGTAAACAACCGATGACTTGTTTAAAAGATGAAACGAATTATGCAATTTGCTATAACGGTGAATTGTATAATACAGAAGATATTCGAAAGGAATTATTAAGAAGAGGATATACGTTCAAAGGTCATTCTGATACAGAGGTGCTATTAGCGTCGTATATTGAATGGAAAGAAGAATGTGTCGATCATTTAAACGGTATATATGCGTTTGCTGTATGGGATGAACAGAAGGAACAAGTATTTATTGCACGAGATCGACTAGGTGTAAAACCGCTATTTTATAAATATGATAGTGGGCGATTACTATTTGGTTCAGAGTTAAAAGCGATATTAGCGCATCCAGATGTGAAGGCAGAAGTAACGTTAGAAGGGTTATCCGAAATATTCGGTCTTGGACCGTCTAGAACACCTGGTCATGGCATTTATGCTGGTATAAAAGAATTACGTCCAGGGCATGCGATGACATTTTCAAAGAACGGTTTATGTATATGGAGATATTGGAATGTAGAAAGCAAAAAACATGAAGACTCCTTTGAAGAAACAGTAGAGAAAACACGCTTTTTATTACAAGATGCGATTACAAGGCAGCTCGTTTCTGATGTACCACTATGTACTTTTCTATCAGGCGGTGTAGATTCGAGTGCGATTACAGCAATTGCTGCGAAAGAATACGCAAGGTCAGGAAAAGGGCAATTACACACATACTCTGTTGATTATGAAGATAATGACAAATACTTTAAAGCGAATGCGTTTCAGCCGAATTCAGATGCGCCATTTATTCATTTGATGACGGAGACGTTTCAAACAATCCATCATCGCTGCGTCATTTCAAATGAACAATTAGCACAGTATTTAACAGAAGCAGTAATCGTTCGTGATTTGCCTGGTATGGCAGATATCGATTCGTCATTATTATGGTTTTGCCGTGAAATTAAACAAGATTTTGTCGTCGGTTTATCTGGGGAATGTGCAGACGAAATATTTGGTGGTTATCCGTGGTTTTATAGAGAAGATGATTTACAATCGAGCGCGTTTCCGTGGATGCGCTCCACAGAAGCACGTGAACAACTGCTAAAGAAAGAATGGAGAAGTAAATTAAATTTACAACAATATGTACAACAGCGTTATGAAGAATCTATTCAAGAAGTTCCTATTTTAGAGGGAGAAAACCCAATTGAAGCAAAGAGACGACAACTATTTTATTTAAACATGGTATGGTTTATGACAACATTATTAGACAGAAAAGACCGTATGAGTATGGGCGCAAGCTTAGAAGTACGTGTTCCATTTGCGGATCACCGACTTGTCGAATATGCGTGGAATATTCCTTGGGAAATGAAAATGTATAAAAACCGCGAAAAAGGTCTATTGCGTAAAGCGTTAGAAGGGTTACTTCCAAATGACATCTTATATAGAAAGAAGAGCCCATATCCGAAAACGCATAATCCGCACTATACAAAAGCAGTGACAGTATGGCTACAAGATTTATTAACAGATAAAGGCTCGATTTTGCACGAACTATTGGATAAAGAACAGCTTAGCGGATTAATTGAGTCAGGCGGTAGTGCATTTCAATCGCCTTGGTTCGGTCAATTAAACACAACCTAACTACATCAAATAAATACAGTTAGGCTGCGGTTATTTTATTTTGAAATCTGTAACCTTTATTACTGGTGCAATTGGATTCTTACCTACACGAGCAGGTTTTATTACATCGACTGTAATGGAAGATATAATGGCATTTACTGCTGCTTTCTTGGATTCGTTGTTTAAATTGAACCATTCATTTTTCAACTGATTTAAAAGTTCTTTTATTTCAAATGAAGATGCTGTATCAGTTATATTAGCCAGTTGTTTTTGAATTATGTTCTCTTCTTGGACCAGTGTTAACATGTCTTTTTTATATTCGTTCTTAGGAATATCTCCTTCTATGAACAGATATTTTAAACGTGCTTTCTTATCTTGGATTCTATTATATTGTTCTTGTAAATTACTTAACTCTATGGGTTTCTCTTCAGTATCATCAAGATCAACAATTGCATCTTCCAAGAGGTTTAGAAATTCTTTTTCAATTACATCCTCTGGAACTTGATGCATATCACATGTTCCTTTATGATGTCTTGAACTACATCGATAGCTCATTACAATTCTATTATGGCTTCTTACTTGTTTATTTCCTAAAAAGTGTTTTCCACATCTTGCACATTTTAAAACATTAGAGAATACGAAAAAATTATGCAACCTAACTTTTCCTATCTTTCTACTATCTTGTACTTGTTGAACTGTATACCATGTATCTTTATCGATAAAACTTTCGAAATCCTTTTGAGCAATATCGGTTAAAATATCTTCTCCCCAACGAATTTTCCCAATATAAATTGGATTATTTATAATATAGCGTACTGCATCATAATTAAATATTTTCCCTTGCTTTGTTTTTACACCACGACTGTTTAAAGATTTTACAATACTTATTACGCCTTTTGTTTTAAACATCTCGAATATATATTTTACAATTTCAGCTTCTGTATGATTTATATACAAGTTTCCTTTTTTTAAATCGTATCCCATAGGTGGTTTAGCTCCATTTCTGAGACCTAATTCAGCCTTTTTTTGCATGGAGTCTCGTACGCGTTCCGCTGTGGTTTCTCTCTCCCATTGTGCAAGTGTCGCAACTAATGTAATAAACATTCTTCCAGTAGCGGTCGTTGTATCAAATATTTCTGTACTACTCTTAAATTTAACATTATATTCATCCATGGTTTTTAGAATAGAATGTAGGTCTGAAACGGAACGAGTGAAGCGATCTAATCTATAAACAAGAATAATATCAAATTGTTTTTTCTGCATATCTTTTATCATTTTTTGAAAAGCTGGTCGTTCTGTATTTTTTGCGCTATATCCCTCGTCACAGTAATCATTTACTACTACCCAACCCTGTGATTTAGCATACTGTTCAAGACGAAGTCTTTGCATATCTAATGAAATACCTTCTTCAACTTGCATGTCAGTGGATACACGTCTATAAATGACACATTTCATTAGTTAAACTCCCTTCTTAATTAATTTATATTTTATGTATGTTTTTTATTTATTAGACGAATACTATGTGAAAATACAGGTTGTAGGAGGGGGATTATGAGTCGGAGTCAATTAAGTAGTTGACTCGTGCTTGCAGTGAGATAACTCACTGTTTTTCCGACTGAATGAATTCGTATAAATCTTCCATATTTATATTAAGTTGAGAAGCAATATTTTTAGCGGTTTGATAAGACATAACTGTGTTATTGTTTGCATAAGAATGTATTTGTTGTTTAGCCATGCCGAGTTTCAGTGCTAGATCTACTTGAGTTAATCTCTTCTCTTTTAATATTTCATTCAGTCGACATTTGCCGACTACATACACCTTCTCACCGCCTAATTATTGAATGATTGGGCTCACGCTATATAAAAACTTACCTATAATTTTTATATCTTCACAGTTATCTCGCGAGAATTGTTGGTCCTTGAAGCTCTCATCATGTGAGCAAGGCTCTAAGATCATTAAGTCTGTAAATTTGTACACCTTCTTTAAAGTTGCATAATGTCCATTTACAATTACAGCCGCTATTTCTCCGTTTTCCACATCAGGTTGTTTTTTTAATACTGCGTAATGACCGTTGGGAACAATTTTGTTCATGGATTCACCGTTTACTACAAGTCCAAAAAGTTCATCTATATTATTTGTTTTATATGGAGGTATGATTCTATCTACTATATCTTGTACAGCTTCAATTGGAGTGCCAGCAGCTATTTTGCCGATTACAGGTATTTCTTTTTCAGTCTGTAATAGTCCTAATTGATTTGCTGCTATAAGTGATGTTGTCGTCGTACCACCGTCAATTACATTTCCCTCTTCTGAAATTAATTGCAATACACCATCTACAATAGCGGCTTTTTTATTTTTATAAGTTGTATCAATATCAGCTTTTGTTACACCGAATACGGCAGCCATTTTTTCAAGAACACCTGAACTTGGTTTAGCTCTGTAATTCATATAATCACTTAGTGTACTTCTTGCAATACCAATTTGACTAGCTAATTCAGATTGAGTCATATCATTTTCTTTTAAATACTTTTTTATGTTTGTTACTATAGTTTCTTTTTGTAAATCAGTCATGATTTCACCTCCTATATTGATTACGTTTTTAATATACCATATTACGAATAATTCGTAAAGTGTACGTTTTGTATGGTTTTTTCGTACTTTTGTATTGAAATTACATAAATTTAGTAATACAATGAATCTCGAAGGAAGGGGGTCACACAATGGATTATTTCAAAAGAACATTGAATGAACTCAGGGAAAGTGCAGGATTCAATCAAGCAGAACTTGCCGATATATTAGAAGTATCCCCAAAAACATTATGGTTATATGAACAAGATTCAACTAACATACCAGACGAATTAATCAAAAAGTACATGTACTTGTTTGATGTTCCTTACGAGGATATATTTTTTGGACCTAAGTACGAAAAATTCGTACAAATGAAGAATCGAGTAAAGGAAAGAGCGAGCAACTTAAAAAATATCGTTTCATGAAATTTCGTTATAAATGGATAGTCCTACTGTCCCACATACATATAAATGCATTGAGGTGATAGAGGATGAGTAAGGAACAAATTATTCGTGATGAATATGGGTATGTGGTGAAAGTAATCCTTACAAAAGAACAGTGGAAGAAATTTTTAACACCGTTGATACCAGCTGCACGGGAGCTAATTATACAAAGAAAAGTAGAACAACGAAATAAGGGAAATGAAAGTAAATAATTTTTTTAACATATTTGCGAAATTTGCCGATAAATATTTGTTCTATTAATCAAGGGAGAGTGAACAAAAATGAATGGAGTATTATCAGCAAGTAAATTAATGAAAGCATCTCAAGTACGTCAGCAATGTGCTGAGATGCGTAATAATCCTACACAAATGTTTGTAACTGAAATGAGAGCGAAGCGTAAGTTAAGTGAAATAAACCGCAAGGTTTCATCCCGAAGGGAGGTGAGTTAATTGAAGGAAGTAACTGATCATCCGATTGAAGATATGTTTGGTGATGAAATTTTAAGTGGTGAAACGTACTTTGTGTTCGGTGAACATATCGTACTTGAAGAAAATTTAAAGTCGTACTTAATTGAGAAACAAAATGTTGAATGCTTTCAAGCGCAATAAAAAACCACCTGCGCCAACAGGTGATTTAGAAAATAAAATTCACAGTCATTATAGCATGAAATTTGGTGATGTAAATGAAACTATTTCCGCACCAAGATAGAGCGTTAAACGATACATATGAACATAATCGTGTTGCGTACTACCTTGATATGGGGCTAGGAAAGACCTTTGTAGGCTCTGAAAAGATGTGGGAACTAAATACACCATATAACTTATTAATCTGTCAAAAGTCTAAAATAGACGACTGGAAAGAGCATTTTGAACAACATTATGAATACGAGGTAATTGTTTTTGATAAACAACGCATGGAAGATATTCCGGAAGAAAGTGTTCTAATCGTCAATTATGAGCGGGCTTGGAGACGTGATGAGTTATTGAAGCTAAATAACTTCACACTCATGTTGGACGAGTCTTCAAAAATTAAAAACGATAAGTCCAAACAAACGAAATTCATTTTGAAATTGAATGCAGAAAACATCATATTGCTATCAGGAACACCGACAGGTGGAAAGTATGAAGAATTATGGTCACAACTTCACTTGTTAGGTTGGAAGATTACTCAAAAGTTGTTTTTAAAACAATTTGTGGTCCAAGAGTGGGACGATAGAAACAGTAAGTACAAAATCACCGGTTATAAAAATGTCGACCGTTTAAAAGCGAAATTAAAGCAATACGGTGCGGTGTTCATGAAGACTGAAGAAGTATTTGATTTACCAGAAGCAACGGATGTGAAAGTAAAAATACCTGGTACCAAATTGTATAAGGAATTTAAGAAACATCACATTGTTGAGATTGACGAAGAATTACTTCTCGGTGATACACCTGCAGCTAAGAAATTATATTTGCGACAACTAGCCGGAAGTTATAACGAAAACAAACTGCAGTATGTAAAAGACTTGGTTGAAAGTACGAATGACCGAATTATTATCTTTTACAACTTTAAAAAAGAATATGAAGCATTAGTGGAACTAATTGAAAAACCAATTAGTACGGTTAACGGAAGTCTCAAAGATTTAACAGCTTATGAGAAATTCGAAAACAGCGTAACGCTGATTCAATATCAAGCAGGTGCAATGGGATTAAACCTACAAAAAGCCAATAAGATTCTGTATTTCACGTTGACCGACAAGAGTGAGTTGTTTGAACAAAGTAAGAAACGAACACATCGTATTGGACAAGAAAGGCCTTGTTTCTATTATTACTTGCTTACAGATGGATCAATAGAATGGCGCATGTTAGACGTACTAAAAGAGCGTAAGGATTACACAGATGCGTTATTTGAGAAGGAGGAAGATGTAAATGAATGAAGTACAAGCATTTGAAAATAAATATTTGGCGGTTATGACAGCAATTGCAATTCATACGCAACAAGAAAAGAATCTTGCAGCACAGTCTAAAAAGTTAAAGGAAGAACTTGAAAAAGCAATGGATGAACACGGTATTACGTCTATTGATAATGACTTAATCAAGATTACTAGAGTTGAGGCTACTACATCAACAACGATAGACGTAACAAAATTAAAAGCTGCAGAACCACAGTTATATGGAGAGTTACTTGGTGATTATCCGAAAGTATCGAACAGAAAAGCGCATGTGAAGTTTACGGTGAAGTAAATGAGGGGAACTGTAAAGGTGCAATGGACACCTGCATATCAAAGTTATCATTCTGCTGGTGATGAAAGTGAACCATTTTGCGATGAATGCGAAACATATCTCCAAGATGATTTTAAATTTTGTCCAGGTTGCGGGTCAAAATTAGATTGGGGCGATGTTAAATGAGAGAATCAGCATTTCAAAAACAAGTCATTAAATTCTTAAAAGAGCAAGATGTTTGGCACGTAAAGTATTGGGCTGGATCTCAGTACACGAAAGAAGGTATTCCAGATATTTTAGCTTGTATAAATGGTGTGTTTCATGGAATCGAGTTGAAAACTGATGTTGGGGTTCCAAGTAAATTACAACTCTATAACATTCGCAAGATAAATGATTCAGGCGGTGAAGCTTACATTTTAAGACCGAAGGACTTTGAGTCCTGGAAAGAAAGGTGGTTCTGATGGATAAACCAAAGGAAAAGAAAGTCTTAATTGAAATTGGTAATGTTCGTGTAAAAGAATATGACAGTTTAAATGTTGTAGTAGAAAGGCTCGAAAAGCCATTAAGTAAATCAAACATTGAATCCGTATCGAAATGGAGATTTAAAGGGTATGCAAAGAGCATTCACAGTGCTTTGAAATACATTATTAACAGTGAGCTATTAATCGATAAGAGCAAAGTCGAAGACTTACAGTCCTATGTTGAACAAGTTGAGAAATCAAACGAGACGGTATTAAGTGCCGTTAAGGAAGTGATGGAATGACCCAGTACTCTTACTCACGAGTATCACTATTCAATGATTGTCCATATCATTTTGGATTACGATATATTGACAAACTCACAGAGATTCCTGATTTAACAAGGGCTGATAATGCTTTAATCATTGGCCATGCGTTACATACAGGAATTGAAAATGATGTAGAAACAGCATTAAACGAATACTATAATTCATTTCCAGTAATGAACGATGCGATTGTAGAAGAATCTATGAAACTTGAAATTTTGATTCCAAAAGTACATGAGTTTCTTGAGAAAAATTTCGCGGATTGCGAGTTGGTCCATGAATATAAAATCGATAAACCTAACTACATTGGATTTGTTGATTTAATTGTACAAGCTCCTGATGGTACCTGTATGGTAATTGATTTTAAGTATTCCAATCACATCAAGAACTATATGGATAGTGCTCAGCTGCATATCTATAGGGATTATTTAAAGCAAGATGGATTCAATGTTGAAAAACTAGCATACTTGTTTGTTCCTAAAACAAGTATTAAGAAAAAGCAAGATGAAGATTTACACACGTTTAGAAAACGATTGGTTCAAACAGTTGAAGACTCCAATCTTACTTTTGTACCAATTGAGTTCGATGATATGAAGACAATTTATTTCCTGAATAACATCGATGAAATTGAAAAAACAAAAGACTTTTTCAAACGTAATACAAGTAAAAACTGTTTCGCTTGTAATCCAAGATTCAGACCAAATTATTTAGAAGCAATTGAAAATGCTAAAGGAGAGATTGAAATGATTTTACCTAAAAATGAACGTCGTGAAAGAAAGATTGATACAAAACCGGATCTATGGATCTATGCTGATAGCTACACTGGTAAAAGTACATTCGTAGATAAAGTTGAAAACGTATTGTTCTTAAATACGGATGGTAATACAGATAACACAACGGCACCTGTTATTTCAATTAAAGATGAAGTAACGAAAAAAGGTCGTGTCACAAGTCGTAAATTAGCCTGGGATTTATTCTTGGATGTAGTTGCTGAATTAGAAGCTGCAGATAATGATTTTGAAGCTGTGTCAATTGATTTGGTCGAAGACCTTTATGAACATTGCCGTGTGTATGTATTTGAGAAGAATAGTTGGGAACACGAATCAGATGGATCATACGGTAAAGGTTGGTCAATGGTAACAACTGAATTTAACAATGCTATGAAACGTTTAAAAGCATTAGGATACCAAATCATTTATATCAGTAAAGAAAAAGTTGAAGAGTACACGCTTAAAGGTGGAGCAAAGCGTACAACATTCAAACCAAATATCAATGATAAAGTAGCAAACTTCCTTTCTGGAACAGTTGATTTAACATTACGTGCTTATGTTGATGCAGATGATAAACGATTCTTACAGCTTGCTAAGAAACAAAATGTATTTGGTGGCGGTCGTTATGACTTCCAAGTGGATACAATCCCATTAGATATGGAAGCGTTCATTGAAGAGTTAACTGCAGCACAAGGAGATACTGCAGGTAAAACTGAAAAGCCAAAACGTGAGCGTAAGCAAAAAGAAAAGCAGCAAAATGAAGAAAATGTGGCCAAGAAAACTATGTACTTCCAACATGAAGGATCTGAAGATTTTGTTGTAGTTAAAAAGGGTGAGTCATTAGATTTCTTAGAGGATGACATTTTTGATGAACGTACTAAAAAGGATTATGAAAAATGGCTTGCTGAAAATGAAGAAGAGTCTGCAGATGATGAACCAGAAGAAAAGCCGAAGCGTGAACGTCGTTCTCGTAAAGCTAAAGAAGAAAATGAAGAACCTGCAGAGGAAGAAACACCAAAACGTCAACGTCGCCAACGTAAGCCAGTGGAAGACGATACACCGCCAGGTGAAGCCGATGGTAATGCAACAGCTGAAGAGGAAGCACCTAAACGTAGAACTAGAAGAAAGAGAGGGGAATAATCATGGCAGTAAAAGAACTGAATTCAAAAGAAAAACATTATGCAGATACTCGTGAAGAAGCAGAAGAAATCGTTGAGGAAGCGAAAGATGATGTGTATTTAAAATCATTCCAAATCAGTGAAAAACACAATAAATACGGTACTTATTTCTTGGTTGATTTAGCGTTTAGCTATGATACACCGCGTGAAATTATGGAAAGTGCTGCAGCTAGAGAAGAAGTAGAAGAATTAACTAATCAGCATGAAGGTGTTGAGTATAACGTTAATCCGGATGGGACGACGGAGGTTGTCCCTGGGCAATTGGCAATGAATCAACTAAATGAAAACGAAGGAGACGAATAATAATGACAGAGAAAAAATTCAATTGGGGTAAATTTGATAAAAAGATAGATTTAGAAGCGTTAGCTGCAGATGTAAAAGAAGTAGAAGAAAATGGTGGCGGTGATTTCGAGCCGCTTCCAGATGGTCAATATGAAGTAGCTGTTGAAAAATTAGAGCTTACTGAGTCTAAAAAAGGCGATCCAATGCTTACGATTTGGTTCAAAATTGTGGAAGGTGATTATGAAGGACAACGTCTCTTCTATAACAAGGTGATGCAGCCGCAAAATGATAAGGCATTTGGATTCCAGGTTCACCAAAATAACGAAATGTTACGTGCGTTATGGGATTGTGATAAAGATGATGTTAAGTTTCTTAGCTTTGGAGAGTATGCGGATTTAGTGCTTGATATTCATGAAGACATCGATGGTCAATTTGAATACTTGCTAAGTAAAGAAACAGATAAAAATGGCTTTGACCAATTCAAGATTTTAGAAGTGTTTGAAGTTGAATAAATGAATAAGGGGAGCCAATGAGCTCCCTATTATTTTTGTGAGATACCCAAAAGATTAGTAATCCATGGAGTTAAAATAGGGCTTAATATCAGTCCCAATACAAAAATAAATAAACCAGAGATGGTACTAATCCAGAACCCAGCCCATCTTTCTGAACGTTTTCCTTTATTAACAGAATGATCTACTTGGGCTAATATCGCTGAAGCTTTTTCTTGCTCTACGTCGGCAAGTTTAGAATATCTTTCATATTCAAGCTGTAGAGTTTCGAGATTTTGAGTTCGGTCAATGAGTTCAGTTTCTAATTCTTTTATGATTTGTGAAGTTTCTTTTAATGAATCATTAACTTTTTGAATTTTAATATCAATTGATGTCTCAGATTTTTTTAAATCATCGATTATGTCTAGTAGATTAGTTGTGGGTAGTATTGTGAGACTTCTAAGTGAGCTTTTAACAATGGATTCTATTAATTTTTTATTGGTTTTCATTTAATATCCTCTTTTTCCAAATAGTTCTTTTGATAGTATTATAACAATTTATTTTGAGCTATCAAACAATGGAGCTAGATTAATAATAGTAAGGTTACTGGTTAGGAGTAGAATCATGCTTTTCTATGACTTTGAAGTGTTCCCAAATGATTGGTTAGTTGTTATTGCAGATACCGACAATCAGTCGGAAAAAGTATTTGTTAATAATGAACGAGCTTTAATTGATTACTATCATGAGCATAAAAATGACATATGGATTGGTTACAATTCACGACACTATGACCAATTCATTTTAAAAGCAATTATATGTGGTTTTACACCGCAAGCAATTAATGAATGGATTATTCTTGATCATAAACCAGGGTGGAAGTTTTATAAGGACTTTTGGAAAATACAACTTTATAACTTTGATGTTATGACGAATAAGTTTCGCTCTTTGAAACAATTAGAAGGATTCCAGGGGCATGATATTCGTGAAACGTCAGTGTCATTCAATATAAGACGGGAATTAACAGAAGAAGAGATTGAAGAAGTTATTAAATATTGTCGTCATGATGTACATGAAACAATGCACATTTTCATGGAGACAATTACAGAATTTGAATCACAAGTTGAGCTATTAAAAATGTTTAATCTTCCATTAAGAAACATTTCGAAAACGAAAGCTCAATTAAGTGCATTTATCCTGGATGCAAAACAACCTGCAGTTCCAAGAGACGATGAATTTAATTTTACGTTTCCAGATACATTACAAATTAATAAATACACAGAGGTCCTGGACTTCTATAAAGAAAATAAAGATTACAACAAAGTACTTGAATTAAACGTTGCTGGCGTACCGCACTTGTTTGCTTGGGGTGGTTTGCACGGTGCAAGAAACAATTATTATGGTGAAGGTCACTTTCTTAATATCGATGTTGAAAGTTATTATCCGGCACTCATGATTGAATACGGTTATTTATCAAGGAACATTAAAGACCCTGCTAAGTTTCGTGAAATCCGTGATACAAGACTAAAATACAAAGCTGCTAAAGATAAACGTCAGGCACCATTAAAGATTGTAATTAATGGTACATATGGAGCAATGAAAGATAAATACAATGGACTTTATGACCCACTTATGGCCAATAATGTTTGTATTGCTGGAATGACATTGCTCCTGGATCTAATTGAAAAGCTTGAACCATATTGTGAGGTTATCCAATCAAACACTGATGGTGTCCTGGTTAAATTACGTAATTATGAGGATTACGATTTAATCGATGATATTTGTTATGAGTGGGAACAACGTACACGAATGGGATTAGAGTTTGATGAATTTGTAAAAGTAATTCAAAAGGACGTTAATAATTACATCTTAGTAGATGCTGACGGTAACTATAAATCAAAGGGTGCGTATGTAAAGAAGTTGAATCCACTTGATTATGATTTACCAATTGTAAATGAAGCCGTCGTAAATTATTTCGTAAAGGACATTGATCCGGAGAAAACAATATTTAATTGTACAGAGTTAGTGAAGTTCCAAAAGATTGTAAAGATTAGTAGTAAATATAGTCACGCCCGATACGGTACCAGACGAATGAACGAAAAGGTATTTCGAGTGTTTGCTAGTGTGGATGAGAACGACAAACAGTTATGTAAAGTAAAAGACGGTGTTGCTGAGAAAATAGCATATGTGCCTGAACGATGTTTTATTATGAATGATGATTTGGACGGGAAGGAAATCCCATCCAAATTAGATTATTGGTGGTACTGGACATTGGCTAATAAAAGAATTGATGACTTTTTGGGGAAATAATAATTATTACTGTTTAACAGCATCTCGGTTCTTTATACCATTTTTTACACCCTTGGGCATTGCATCATACATATCATCAATTTCTTTTGGAGCAGTAATTAGGTCGTCTACAACTAAATTAATGAGTTTTAACAAGGTAGATGGTACCCAAGGTTGTTCTTCTAAATTTATTATTCCAGAATGAGCGCCAGAGTTACCATAAACTCTAATTACATCTAGTGCCTTTTCTGTTCTTTTACTAATTTCACCATCCTTTATAACTTGACCTATTTTATCGTTTAAAGAACCATTCTTATATTCAAGATGTACAAGTAGTTTTTCTAGTGTGAGTCTTGATAAAGCAGCAGAGGAACCCAGTGATAGATGCATTACTGAACCAGCTTCTTTAAAGGTTTTCCTAATATGTTCAGGCATATCTTTATGTGGTTGAGGATAATTTGCACAATTCATCGGATATACTTGCAACTCGTCACATTCCATAGATTTTAACCAATATGTAGTAGAGTCACACTTGCTACAAGTTGCTTGGATAATTCCTTGTAACCAACCTTTTTCAAAGGGATTAGTAGGTTTTTCTGGTCCGAAAGTATATTCGACACCTGTATATTCAGGATCTATTTGATTACTCTGTCCTTGACGCCAATATGGGCCATATACATATTCCCAACGGTGTGAAGCAATGTCGAAACAATGCGGGCATACGAAAGTAGGATGTTTTAATGCATTTTGAAATAAATATTTAGACATCGAAAAGTACCTCCAATTTTTTACTTAATTTTACCATGAAAGTAGGTGATGAACATGTATAAGGGTTATTTAAAAGGTAATGGGAAACATGCTGCTAGTAAGTTTAAAGATGGAACAAAACTATTATCCTATCATACAGCAAGAAAAGAAGATTCATTTGTGGGTATTCTGGACGATGAATACATTATGGTTGATGTCGATGATATAGGAGAAGCTGAAACATTATTGGACATTATCGAAGATAAGAACATTAATTGTTCCGTATTAGAAACGACAAATGGCATGCATTTTTATTTCAAAGGCTATGACATAACGGCCAATAAAATAAAATGGTTCTCCAATATCAGTATACTTTGTGATTACAAGTTAGGTATTAAGAACACAGCTGATCCACTCAAGATTGATGGTAAAACTCGTAGATGGTTACGAAAATGCACAGAACATGATTCATTGCCAAGTTGGTTATATCCATATAATAAGAAGAATCCGAACCTTACCAAAATGGGCGAAGGTGATGGACGTAATGATAAATTATTTACTTACATCTTAAAGCTGCAGTCACAAGGAATGGCTAAAAATGATATTAAAGAAACCATTTCTATTATAAATAACTACATTTTAGAAGAACCGGTGACACAAGGTGAACTAAATGTAATCTTACGTGATGAAGCATTTATGAAGGAGTCCTTTTATATAAAGGGTTCCTTCCAACATGAAAAGTTCGGTGATTTCCTGATTAATGAACATCATATTTGCAAAGTCACTAATGTTCTTCATATTTATAAAGATGGTGTATATTCGGACAAGCAAGAAGACATTGAAGAAGCAATGATTCGTCACATTCCAGCATTAAAGAGAATGCAACGTCAAGAAACAATTGCTTACCTACAGCTAAAGGCAAAACATAAAAATTTCGCCTCTACCAAATATGTAGTTGTTAAAAACGGTGTATTTAATTTAGAAACGTGGCAATTAGAAGATTTTACACCGGAGATTATTACACGTAATAAAATACCGGTTGCTTATATTCCTGGTGCTTATTGTGAAGTAACTGATAAAACATTCAATAAAATTGCCGTGAATGATAAAAAGATTCGGGCCATTTTAGAAGAAATCCTTGGATACATTTTGTTCCGGAGGAATGAGTTTGCAGCTACATTCATTCTCACTGGTGATGGTAGTAATGGTAAATCATCATATTTAAAAATCATTCGTAAGTTAATAGGTTCAGATAATGCATCATCATTAGATTTAAATGAGTTGGATCAGCGCTTTAAAACAGCCGAGTTATTTGGGAAGTTAGCAAACATTGGTGATGATATTGGTAAAGGTTATATCAAAGAATCATCTATATTTAAGAAGCTTTCTACTGGTGAAACATTAAACGTAGAAAGAAAGGGTAAGGATCCATTCGACTTTACGAATTATGCAAAGTTAATCTTTAGTGCAAATGAAATGCCGCGCATTAATGATTTTAGTGATGGATTAGGTCGAAGACTTCAAATTGTGCCGTTTAAGGCAAAGTTTACACCGAATGATGATGATTACGATCCTTTTATTACTGATAAGCTGCTTAGTGATGAATCGATGCAGTATGTGTTGAACCTGGCATTAAAAAGCTTGAAACGATTACTTGTTGAGAAGAAGTTCACGAAATCAAAAGCGGTTGAAGCTGAATTGATTAAATATCAGGAAGAAAACAATCCGATTATTAGTTTTGTAAATAATGAGGATGTTGAATTGGAACGTGCGGTAGTTGGTGATGTTTATCTGCAGTATAAAGTATATTGTGCGGAAAATGGTTTTCAATCCGTGAGCAATATCAACTTTAGCAAACAAGTTACTCAATTATTTGGTTACAAATCACATGTACAAAGAGTAGATGGAAAAAATAAAAGAATCTTTGTTAGTGAATAATTTTTAAGCTCGTGACTTTTTTCGGTCAAATACCCTATGTTTTTGACCGTTTTTGGTCACTAAAAACACACTACTTTCACTAATATATGGTAAAAAACACACCTTGTAACGGATAAATGCGTTACGTGTAACAGATATCTGTTACGTTAAAAACCTAGTCATATCAAGGGTTTAAGGGTGTTGTAACAGATGTAACAGATAAAATCACTTTCTTTTAAAATATATAGTGAAAAAATAAAAAGATAAATATATAAAAGAAATTTAGGGGTAAATGCGTTACGTTTTGATGCTTGAAGTGTCATGAACTCTTGATACACAAGGGTTTTAGCGCGTAACAGATGTAACAGAACGTAACGCATTTTACTCTAAAAAAGGTAGGTGAATCATCATTTGTTTGACTGGCTGAAAGACTATCAGAAATTAGAAGAAGATATTGAGTACTTAGATTACAACTTAGATAAAACAAAAGCTGAATTAAAACGCTGGATCAGTGGTGATTTGCGAGATGTACGTTTAACTGCTGAGTCAGAAGGTGCCAAGGTAGAAGAACGTATTGAAGCAATTGAATATGAATTAGCACATAAGATGAACGATATGCATAAACTGAAAAGGTTAATCAGTAAGTTCAGAGGTTTAGAAAATCGGATACTTAAAAAGAAGTATATCGATGGAATGACATTAGAAGAGGTTGCTGAAAGTGAAAAGTATAGTGCAAGTCACATATATCAAAAACATGCTGAGATTATGAGACGAATAAAGTTTGCTAAAGAACTTACACTTTACTAACAGTAAATTGACTCTATGTTACCTGTTGAAAAAATGATTTATAGTAATAACATAAGAAATTGACGAAAGGGCAACTGGTGCACGGTTGCTCTTTTATTATGTAAAAATTACATAGGTGGTGTTAAGTAAATGATTACTGAAATAAGAAAAACAATATCTGGTACAGAGTATTGGGATAATGAAAAGAAGAAGACTCTATTTGTTCCAACTGGTGAAGAGCCAGGATTCGAAGTAACGGTTAATCCTGAGAGTATGATCATGGGTGTGGACTTAGCGAGCGGTAAAGATATGACATTGGTTAGTGAAGTACCAGTGCTAAGTAACATGACAGTGAAAGAGTTACGTGAGCATGCTAATGAGTTAGGTATTGAGATTCCAACTGATGTTAAAAGGAAAGAAGACATCATTGAATTATTATCATGAAATACTGTTACTTCAATGGCTGCCATAACAAGATGAGCAAGGGACGTTACTGTGAAGAACATAAGCGTAATAAACCAAGGAAGAAGAAAGATAAGAAGAATATCTATCATCATGAGAACAAACCATTCTATCGAACTGATGCATGGAAGTATGTTAGGTCAAAGGTATACGAAAGAGAGAATGGCTGCTGTCAACGGTGTGGAGGGTTCGTCTTTGGTAGGCGTGCTCATGTTCATCACATCATACCAATCAAAGAAGATGAAACACTTAAATTAGAAGAGAATAACCTAAGATTACTTTGTCCAGTTTGTCATACAATCGAAGAAAATGAAGATAAACCGAAAAAAGTTTTTCCGAGTTATTTTGGAAGCCCCCCTATCAAAAATTAAAATTACCTCTCTGGGGAGGATAGGTAGCGTAGGGGGCATTTCTATCGTTAGACAACATTTTTAAAAAATAAAGGGGGGTGTGAAATGTCTACGAAAAAAGAACGTCAAAAAATAGTTGCCGATAAAACAGAAGCTGAGAAAAATCGGATATTAAAAATCATGCGTGATGCAGATATTTACACCCTTACTTTAGATCCGTTAATTGAATCATATTTAGATATTTTCGAAGTTTACATGACGATGTTTATCGAATGGAAAGAAAAAGGATTTCCGCCTACTCAACGTCACACCAATAAAGCAGGAGCCACAAATAATTCAAAGCATCCATTGGCGCAGCAAGTAGAAACTTGGGCAGATAAGAAAACAAAAGCATTGGATTTATTGGGGCTTACTAATAAAGCAAAACCGGGTAAATATGTCACTGGTGGTTCTACCGTTGGAAAAAATGAAGAGGTGGAAAAACCTACAGCAAAGGTTAGTGAGTTGGATAAACATCGTGCGAAATGGAGAAAAATGACTAATTAATGTTATAATTTATGTAAAAATGAATAGGAGATACATAGATGGATAACATTAATATTTCAAATTTAGTACAAGTAATTTCTCCAATAGTAGGTATTGTTATTTCGATAGTGGCAATTATTATTTCTGTACTTTCCTTAAAAGTAACTAAAAATTCTATTGAAGAAGCAAATAGACCATATGTAGTTGTTTACAGGGATTATATACAAGTTTTATCTAACATCCATGAATATTTAATTATAAAAAATTTCGGTAAAAGTGGGGCTACTATTGATTCTATTATTTTTGATCCTAGTTATGTCGATTCAAGGACAGGAAAAGGATTTTTCGAGAATACCAGGGATACTTTTATAGCACCAGGACAATCGATATCTACAGTCGTTTCCTCAAACGCCTTTGGTGAAGAACATAGTGGTAGAGTTAAGGTTACAATAAAATATCATACAGAGCAAAAAGAGTATCAAGAGGTAATAACTTTAAATGACGAAGCACGCCGAGATATCGTATTTGCAAAACAAAAGGCAAACAAAAGATCCATTGAAGAAGTTATGACAAATGCTACTGAAGAAGTTCTAAGAAGACATCTTTAGACAGTTTAGGTCACACATTTGTGTGGCTTTTTTATTATGCCTTGGAGGTGGTGTTTATGTGATTAAACGTGGCGTTAATTATGCAGATATTTATGCAAAACAAGTAAGAAAGAATCCTAAAAAATATCCTGATACTATCAAGGCAATGGTAGATCGTTATTATAAATGGAAAAAGCGTAAAGATATTTGGTTCGATGTGGACCGTGCAAATGAAATGATGGATTGGGTTGAAACATTTGTCCGTCACACTAAAGGTGATTTGGCTGGACAACCTTTTATCCTGGAAGATTGGGAGAAGTTTGCTTATTCCTGGATATATGGATGGGTTCATAAGAATGAAAAAGGACAAATTGTCCGAGTTACTCGTGAAGCTTACATTCAGGTTCCTAAGAAGAATGGTAAAACTTTAATCGGTGTTGGTGCTCTTGGTTATGCGATGTACGGTGAAGGAGTACTTAGTGCCGATTGTTATTGTTGTGCGAGTGATTTTAACCAGGCTCAATATGCAGCAAAGCCATTTGCAGCAACAATTATGAACCATGATGTATTAATGGATTGCTCACACATTTATAAAGGGCCAAAAGGCACTATTTCCAGTGTGACTTATGACTACATTCGTGATGATTTAGCTTATCAGAACCAATTCATTGTAATGAGTAAAAACATTCAATCCATTGAGGGTTCCAATCCACACTTTATTTTAAATGATGAGCTTCATGCTCAAGAAAATATGGATCAGTACGATAACTTTAAATCAGCACAGGTTTCTCGTGCTGAGCCGATTATGTTTAATATATCAACGGCTGGTAAAGGTTCTTCATCGGTTGGTATGCGAGTATATCGTGAAGCGAAAGAAGTATTGAAACGTGATGATAATGACTCAAGTTTCGTCATGATATACGAACCTAACAAGAATTATGACTGGACAGACCGTAATGTTTGGGCAATGGTTAATCCAAATATCGGTGTGTCTGTTACGATGAGTGCTCTTGAAACAGAATTCATCTCAGCATCACGTTCAGCGCATAAAAAAGCCGAATTTCTTTCTAAACATTTGAATGTATTCGTAAATGGAGCTGAAAACTTCTTTGAACAAGGACAAGTTGAGCATGTTCTTGTGGAAGACCTGGGCGATTTAACAGGTGAAACGTGCTATATCGGTTTAGATTTATCGAAAACAACCGATTTAACATGTGTAAGCTTGAATTTCCCTAATGCTGGTTATACCGAAGATGGAAAGTCAATTTTAAAGGTTAAACAAATGTATTTCGTACCAACTGAAGATATTGAACATCGCGAAAAAGAAGATAACGTTCCGTATACTGATATGGCTGAGCGTGGCTTTGTTACTTTTTGTGATGGAAAGATGATAAATCAGGACCAGGTTATGGATTATATTGTGGAATGTTTAAATCTGTATGATGTACAACAAATAAACTACGATCCAGCCATGTCTCAAAAGTTAATTGAAAAACTTGAGAATCTTGGTATTGAATGCATTTCTGTAAGTCAGTTCCCTAACGTTATGAATGCAATGATGGATGATTCTGAAATACTCATTTATGAAAAACGTATAATGACCGATAATCCTTTGTTTGTTTATTGTGCTCTTAATGTTGTAGTAGTAACAAATATTAACGGCATGAAAGCCCCGAGTAAGCGACAGTCCAAAAAGAAGATTGATGGATTTGTTGCTTTTTTATGTGCTCATAAAGAAACAATGATGGTTATGGATAGCATATCTGAAGAAGGTATGGATGAATTGATTGGTGATATTTATCGATAAGTAGTGAAACAAAATAAAACAGCTTAGCCCGGAAACTAAGACTAAACTGTTTTATCACTTACTGTAATTATTAAAAGGATCTAATTGATGCTCTTGGTCCGTCACCATTACGAAAAGACTCACTAACTTCTTTTGAAGTAGTTATGTATAAATCCACAATTTCACTTGGTGATTTACCAGTTAAGTCTTGATTCTGTAAGTAGAGCATTGTTAATGCTTGAATTTTATTACTTGGGAATGTATTTAAGTTAACATTATTAGCCATAATATCCACCTCCTTCTATTTGATTTTATCAGAAAAGAGAGTGTAAGTTTAATAATTTTGTCTTGAAAGGCGGTGAGAAATTGGGTTTAAGGGATAGGTTTTCAAATTATTTATTTAAACAGGCTGAAAAGCGTGGCTACCTTGATGATGTTTTAGGAAAAAGTATTCGTTATGGTGGCGTATATGTAACGGATTCGAACATCTTACAATCTAGTGATGTTTACGAGTTGTTGCAAGACATCAGTAATCAAATGGTATTGGCTGACATTGTTGTAGAAGATGAATTGGGGAATGAAATCAAAGATGATATTGCACTTCAAGTCTTAAGAAATCCTAACAATTATCTAACACAATCTGAGTTCATTAAATTAATGACTAATACCTATTTACTCGAGGGTGAAACATTCCCAATATTAAATGGTGCTCAAATACATTTAGCTTCAAATGTTTTTACTGAGTTAGATGATAATTTAGTAGAACATTTTAATATTGGTGGTCACGAAATTCCTCCATTTATGATTCGTCATGTGAAAAATATTGGCGCAGATCATTTAAGAGGAAAAGGTCTTCTTGATTTGGGAAGAGATACACTCGAGGGCGTTATGTCAGCGGAGAAAACTTTAACTGACAAATATAAGAAGGGTGGACTATTAGCATTCCTGTTAAATTTGGATGCTCATATCAATCCACAGAATGGTGCACAATCAAAGTTAATCAATGCAATTTTAGATCAATTAGAATCAATTGATGAATCTAGGTCTGTAAAAATGATTCCTCTTGGAAAAGGGTACTCAATTGATACGCTTAAAAGCCCGCTAGACGATGAAAAGACCCTGGCATACCTAAATGTATATAAAAAAGATTTAGGTAAATATTTAGGCATAAATGTGGACACATACACAGAGTTAATCAAAGAAGATATTGAAAAAGCGATGATGTATATCCACAACAAAGCAGTTAGACCAATAATGAAGAATTTTGAAGACCATTTGAGTCTTCTTTTTTATGGCCAAAATTCAGGGAAACGTATCAAATTTAAGATTAATATTCTTGATTTTGTTACTTATAGTAACAAAACGAATATTGGCTACAACCTTGTGCGTACAGCCATTACTTCACCTGATAATGTCGCTGATATGTTGGGATTCCCTATACAAGGTACAAAGGAATCACAAGCTATATACATTTCAAATGACTTGACTGAAATCGGTAAGAAAGAAGCGGCCGGCGGTTCATTGGGAGGAGGTGAAGAGAATGAAAATTGAGGTTCGAGGGAATCAAGTCATACTTGATGGATATGTAAATGTTGTGGACAGAGAAAGTCGAATGTTGCCTTCTCCGAGGGGGTATTTCAAGGAAAGAATTGTTCCAAAAGCGTTTGAGAAAGCATTGAATAAAGCAAAGAATGTGGACTTGCTTTTTAATCACAACAAAAATAGAAAGCTTGGTTCTATTGAAAATGGCAATTTGGAATTGTATGAAGACAATATTGGTTTAAGAGCCATTGCTACAGTTACAGATGAACAAGTAATTGAGAAGGCAAAAAATAAAGAATTGCGTGGTTGGTCATTTGGTTTTGTTTCCGAAAAAGATTCATGGGAAGATGGCGAATCTGGTGTTCAAAAACGATCTATTGAAGAACTGGAACTTTTAGAAGTTTCTATTTTGGATATGACACCAGCTTATGTTGCTACTTCTATTGAAACCAGGGGCGAAAATGCAACCATGATTGAAATGAGAAGTACAGAGGCAGCTGTAAAAACAGTTGTGGAAGATGATACAGAAGAAAGAAACAACATTATTAAACAAATAAAAAAAGTTCTGGAGGACAATTAACATGAAATTAAAAGAAATCTTAAAAGCATCTCAAGCACGAAATAAAGCTCGATTAGCAGAATTACAAGGTAAAGTTGAAAAAGGTGAAGTTCGTTCAGAAGAATTAGCAGCAGTTAAGGCTGAGGTAGAAGCATTGACAGAAGAAGCAAAAACTCTTGCTGATGCAATTGCGAAATTAGAAGAGGAAGAAAAAGAAGAAGATCCAGACAAAAAGAAGGGTGAGGACCCAGAGAAAAAAGAAGATCCAGCAGCAAAAGAAAATCCGGATGCAAAAACTGACCTGTCAGAAGAGCAACGTTCTGAAATCATGGTAGCTATTGGAACAGGTCTTTCTACTAAAGGTCATAAATCTACTAAAAACAAAGAAACAGAAACTCGTTCAGCTTTCGCTAATTATATTGTTGGTAATATTGATGAGCGAGAAGCCCGTTCATTAGGGTTAGTTACTGGTAATGGTTCTGTTACGATTCCAGATTTCTTAAGTAAAGAAATTATTACGTATGCACAAGAAGAAAACTTCTTACGCCGATTAGGAACAGGAGTAAAAACAAAAGAAAATATTAAGTATCCTGTTTTAGTTAAAAAGGCAGAAGCACAAGGTCATAAAAATGAACGAACAAATAATGAAATTCCGGAAACAGATATTGAATTTGATGAAATTGAACTATCTCCAACAGAGTTTGATGCGCTTGCTACAGTAACGAAAAAGTTATTAGCACGTACAGGTTTACCAATTGAACAAATCGTTATGGACGAGTTGAAAAAAGCTTATGTTCGTAAAGAAACTCAATACATGGTTAATGGTGATGAAGCTAATAACATCAATGATGGTGCGTTAGCAAAGAAAGCTGTTGAATTTAAAACGGAAGAAAAGGATCTATACAATTCATTAGTAATAATGAAAAATACACCTGTTAAAGAAGTGCGTAAGAAAGCACGATGGGTGTTAAATACAGCAGCACTAACAAAAATTGAAACAATGAAAACCGATGATGGTTTCCCATTACTTCGTCCATTTAATCAAGCGGAAGGTGGAATTGGTTATACGTTATTAGGCTTCCCTGTTGAGGAAGAAGATGCAATTGATATTGCAGGTGAACCAGATACACCAGTCTTCTACTTTGGTGACTTCTCTAAATTCTATATTCAAGATGTCATTGGATCATTAGAAGTACAGAAATTAGTTGAGTTATTCTCACGTACAAATCGTGTAGGTTTCCGTATTTGGAACTTACTAGATGCACAACTAATTCATTCGCCATTTGAAGTTCCAGTTTATAAGTATGTTTTAAAAGCTTCTACTGGAGCTTAATATGGACGAATTAATTGAGAAATTAAAATCTCATATTCATTGGGAAGAGGGTATGGACGAAACCATGCTCTCTTTTTATATCATTCAAGCAAAGACTTATGTAAAGAATGCGACAGGCAAACAGACCGAGTATTTAATTATTATGGTCGCCGGTATTTTCTATGATTACAGGGTCGCTGAAAAAGAATTAGAACAAGCACTTGATGCTTTAACACCGTTCTTTGTTCAGGAGGTTTTTGTCGATGAAGAGACAGACAAATAAACTCAGATGGATGGGAGAACTACTTAAATTAGGAGAAACCATTGATCCAGACACAGACCGTGTTGTGATGGGGTATCCATTAGAACGCAAGATTCGTTATAACAACATTGGAGTTACGGCCACTGATAAATTCACGACAAAAGATACGAATGAAATTGTAAAGAAAATTGAGGTTCGTATTGATAGGGATATTGAAAATAATCAAAAGGATTACCGTGTAAAAGTAGGTGGTCGTATTTATGATATTGAGCGCATTTACGTAAAAGAAGAAGACCGATCGATGGAGGTGTCACTGTCTTATGCAAATTAGCTTTGAACAGTTGCGAACCCTTATGAAGCAATCTGGTATTCCAGTTTCTCGTGATAGTGCTCCTACAGGTTCAGATTACCCTTATATTGTGTATGAATTTGTGAATGAGCAGCATAAGAGAGCTTCTAATAGAGTCTTAAACGATATGCCACTTTATCAGATTGCAGTTATCACAAATGGTACTGAAAAAGATTACGAGCCATTAAAGGATGTTTTTAACGATGCAGGCGTTTCTTATTCTCAGTTTGATGGAATGGGTTATGACGAGAATGATGATACCATAACGCAGTTTATAACATATGTGAGGTGCATTCAATAATGGCATCTAATAATAATGGTTTTGCTGATGCTTTGGAGGATATCAATACATTACTTAGGGTTAATAAACAAGTAGAAAAGCAGTTTTTGGAAGAAGCGGCTAATTATTTTATTAGCAAATTAAAACCAAAAATTAAATTATCTAATAAGAACAAGAAAACTCATTTAAGAGAAAGTCTGAAAGTCGTTGTAAAAAATGACCTTGTATCTGTGGAATTCGAAGATGACGCTTGGTATTGGTATCTATACGAAAATGGCCATAAAAAAGCAAATGGCAAAGGTCGTGTGAAAGGAAAACACTTTGTACAGAATACCTTTGATGCAGAAGGTGACAAGATAGCAGAAATCTTAGCTCAAAAAATAATAGATAGAATGTGAGGATGATAGAAATGGCAGGGACAAAAGAAAAAGAACTATTGTATCCAGTAGGTATTGAGTCATTGTATATTGCAATGATGGTAGGAGGAAAAGATACAAAATTGGCAATCCCTACTTACGAAGAAGAAATCTACCAAATGGATAATATCGTTGAGATTGGTATTGCTGGTAATAGTACAATAACTCAGAAATGGGCATCTAATAAATTATTTGTTAATGCAAGCAAAAACTCAAAGTACACATTATCTTTAAGTCACGTAGCCTTACCACAAATCGTTAAAGATGCAATTTACGGTTATCTTGCTGAAAAAGGTGTTGTATTCAATAAAGCAACGTTAAAAGAGTTTCCAATGTTTGCAGTTGGCTTTGTAGCTCCTTTAAGTGACGGCTCACGTATTGGCCGTTGGTATCCTCGTGTACAGGTTACACCAGGTGAAGAGAAATTTACTACCACAACGGAAGAAGCAGAAATTCAAGATCAAGCGTTAGCTATGGAAGCTACTCCTTTGTTATTCAATGATGTAACAGAAGTAGACTTTTCGGAAGCTCGTTCTTCAGCAACAGGTATTACTGTTGAGGATTTCATGAAGCAAGTTATTTGTGATAAATCTCAATTATCGTTGCTAGGAACAGGCACAGGAGAATAGGAGTGATAATATGGCACGTTTAAGTGATTTAGTTAACGTTGATATAAATTTAAATAAAATTAAAATACAGGGAGTTGAGATTCCTGTTATTTTTACATTTGAATCATTCCCTTATGTGGAAGAATCCTATGGTAAACCATATCATGAGTTCGAAAAAGAAATGAATGAAATGTTGGCAAAAGGAGAATTCAGCTTAGGGGAACAAGAAGCAAAACTGATGCGCTCGTTAATTTATGCAATGGTGCGAAGTGGTGGAACAGAGTGTACACCAAATGAAATTAAAAATGCTATTCCACTTTATGATGTACCTGGTATTTTCCAAGTAGTATTCGAAATCTTTAACGGTCAAAACTTCCAAATTGAAGATATGGAGAAGTTGAAGAAAGAAAAAAAGTAAAGAACATACTGAATGAAAATGAAGAATCTCAGTCCGAGTTGGACTGGGATTTTTATTTTTATGTCGGTAATACGTTGCTCGGTTTAAGTATGGATGACTTTTGGAAAATCACTCCTAATCATTTTTTAAAGCAATACATTATGCATCTTAGATACAACAATCCTGATGCACTTGAAGAGAAAGCAGCAAAACCAAAAAGGGTTTATTTAGATCAGACTCCATTTTATTAAGAAATGAGGTGAAAATATGCCAGGGAATAAAGAAAGAAACGTTGTTCTTAATTTTAAAATGGATGGACAAGTTCAGTATGCTCAGACATTGAAGCAAATTAACATGGTGATGAATAACGCAGCAAAAGAATACAAGAATCATATTGCAGCAATGGGTCAAGATGCCACTATGACCGATAAACTAGCAGCTGAAAAGAAAAAGTTAGAAATTCAAATGGAAGCAGCTAAGAAACGTACATCAATGTTACGTGCTGAATATGAAGCAATGTCTAAGGATACTAATACAACCGCTGAACAACTTAATAAAATGTACGGTAAATTGCTAGATGCAGAACGTGCTGAAACTTCTCTTAATAATGCAATGAAAAGGTTAAATGATGGTCTTTCGGAGCAAGCCATTGAAGCGCGAGAAGCACGTGGAGACATGGAGAAACTTGAAGCTAATACTAAACGATTAGAAGCTGAACAAAAGCGCCTGACAAGCTCGTTTAAGCTTCAAAATGCCGAACTAGGAGCGAATGCTAGTGAAGCTGATAAGTTGGAATTAGCGCAGAAACAACTACGTCAGCAGATGGAAATGACTGATAGAGTCGTCCACAATTTAGAACAACAATTAAGCGCAGCTAAACGTGTATACGGTGAAAATTCCACTGAAGTACAGCAACTTGAAACAAAATTAAATCAAGCTAAAACCACATTGAAGCAATTTGAGAATTCATTGCAGAGTGTTGGTCGAAGTGGAGATCAAGCTGCAGACGGTATGGAGCAACTTGGTAAGAAATTAGATTTGCATAATATGATGGAAGCTACTCAAATACTTCAAGGAATGTCTCAACAGTTAATTGAACTTGGTAAAGCTACAGTGGGTATAGCGATAGATTTTGATAGGTCTCAAAGGAAAATACAATCTTCATTAGGAGTAACTCAAAAAGGTGCAGAGAATCTCGGTAAGATTTCAAAAGATGTGTGGAAAAAGGGGTTTGGTGAAAGTCTTGAGGAAGTTGACCAAGCTCTTATAAAAGTTTTTCAAAACATGCGTGATGTTCCGCATGAAGAATTACAAGGTGCATCTGAAAATGTTTTAACATTAGCTAAAGTCTATGATGTGGACTTAAATGAAGCAACTCGTGGTGCAGGACAAGTAATGAGTCAGTTTGGATTATCTACAGAGAAAACATTTGATCTATTAGCAGCAGCAGCCCAAGAGGGTCTTAATTACTCGGATGAATTGTTTGACAACCTTTCAGAATATGTTCCCCTCTTCAAACAAGCAGGGTTCTCAGCTGAAGAGATGTTCACCATTCTTGCGAATGGAACGCGTGACGGCGCTTATAATTTGGATTATATCAATGATACAGTTGCTGAATTCGGAAAGAAAGTACAAGACGGATCAAAAGGTACAGCGAATGCGTTTGCTGATCTTTCCGAGGAAACGCAAGCAGTTTGGAAATCATTTAATGATGGTAAAGCAACAGCCGCCGATGTGTTTAAAGCTGTAATAGGTGATTTAGGAAGCATGGATGACAAGGTAAAACAGAATCAAATTGGAGTTGGCTTGTTTGCTACCCGTTGGGAAGACATGGGGGCTAAAGCTGTATTAGGTCTTACTGATGTAAACGGTGGTCTTGGTGATGTAAATGGTCGTATGGAGGAAATGAAAAAGCTTCAAGAAGAATCACTTGGCCAACAATTTCAAAAAGCATTAAGAGAAACACAAGCAGCCTTTGAACCGCTTGGCAAGAAGCTTGCTGAATTAACTAAAGATGTTTTACCACCAGTAGTAGAGGGAATTAAATCGGTAGTTAATTGGTTCACTAAATTACCTGATCCGATTCAAAATTTTGTTTATGTTTTTGCTGGATTAGTAGTTGTATTAGGTACTTTAGCACCCATTATTGCGGCAGTTGTAGTATCGGTTGGTGTATTAGGTGCATCACTTGGAATTGTCATGCTTGTTATCGCTGGAGTAGCGGCTGTAATAGCGGGCGTTATTTGGGCTATAAAAAATTGGGGTGCCATAACCGATTGGCTTTCTGAAAAATGGTCGCAATTTAAAGATTGGTTTGGTGAATTGTGGTCGGGAATAGTTCAGGCGTGTAGTGATGGGTGGTCTTCCACAGTTGAGTACTTCTCAGAAGCCTGGTCTTCATTTATTGAAATGATGCATGAATTTTTTGACCCGATAGGTCAGTTTTTTAGTGATTTATGGTCAGGAATTGTCGAAACAGCGTCATCTTGGTGGTCGTCACTTGTTGAAACAGCATCTGAATTGTGGGGAACATTGGTACAAGCTTGGCAGGATACGTGGGATACGATACTTACCGTCTTAGATCCAATTATTTCTTTGATTTCTACAGTTTTAGAAGCAGGATGGTTACTTATCCAAGCGGGGACACAAATTGCGTGGTCTGTCATAAGTAAGTACATTATTGATCCGATGACTGAAGCGTATAACTGGTGTAAGGAACAACTTGGAGAACTAGTTTCTTGGTTAAATTCACAGTGGGAAACGGTGAAATCTTATACACTCGCAGCATGGAATTTGGTAAAACAATATGTGATTCAACCAGTCCAAGAATTGTGGAATTGGACAAAGCAAAAACTTGGGGATTTAGCTAATTGGATATTATCAAACTGGGAAACTATAAAATCCTATACGCTTACGGCTTGGAATTTAGTGAAGAAATATGTGATTGATCCAGTAACTGAAGCCTATAATTCAACTAAGCAAAAATTTACTGATTTATATAATTCAGCTAAAGAAAAATTTGATTCTGTGAAAAATGCGGCTAAAGAAAAATTTGATGCGGCAAAACGATTCATTATGGATCCAATAAAAGAAGCGGTTGATGGGGTGAAGGGATTTATTGATAAAATCAAAGGATTCTTTGATAATTTGAAGTTGAAAATTCCTAAACCTGAAATGCCTAAGCTTCCACATTTCAGTCTGCAGACTAGTTCTAAAACAATTGCAGGTAAAGAAATCTCTTATCCATCTGGTATTGGTGTAGAATGGCGTGCTAAAGGTGGTATTTTCACTCGTCCTACTATCTTTGGAATGAACGGTGGACAATATCAGGGTGCAGGAGAAGCTGGACCAGAGGGTGTTTTACCTTTAAATGAGAAAACACTCGGTGCAATAGGGAAAGGTATCGCTGATACCATGTCACAATCAAATGGTGATGTTGTAGTCCATGTTTATTTAGATGTGGATGAAGTAAATACAAGACTTGCTCCTGGTATGAGTAAGCAGCTAAATCAGAACAATAGAATTAGCGCTCGTGGTCAAGGGGTGATTTTGTGATTACATTAGACGATAAATATAGATTAGAAGACTTTGGTTTCATTTGTGAACCGGGTTATGATGACCCATTAACACCTTCTTTTTCAAGGAAAACGTATAGTATCCCTGGAAGAGAGGGTGTTATTCCGTTTGGAATGGAAATAAAGGAGAAAGAATTTGCGTATCCATTGATGATTATGGAAAGGTTTCATATAGAAATGCAGCGTAAGTTTGAAAAATTCACGAGCTTTTTCTTTGATCAATATGGAAATCCAAGAAAGGTTAAGATGGTACGTGATTATGACCCGGGAAAATTTTATTATGTAGAATTAGCACAACAAATTACGCCAGATAGGCTACCTGAAGATGGAAAGTTTGTATTACCTTTAGTTGCATATGATCCACGTGGTTATTCTATTGTCAAAAGTACAGATAAAATTAAATGGGGTACACGTATACCTTTTGCGACACAAATACCATTTGGATATAAACCTTCACAATATAATGTCGTTTCATCTCAGACTTTAAATGTTGATAATAATGGTTCTTTAGTTGTTCGGCCTATTATTGAAATTTCAGGGACGGTGACAGAACTAATTCTCAATATTAATAGTGAGGTTTTTAATTTTGGTAATTTAAAAAACGAAACCTTATTAATCGATGCGCAGCATTATACTGTTAAAAAAAACAGTCAAAATTATTTATTTAAAATGACAGGTAACTTGGAAAAAATAGAACTTTTTCCAGGTAATAATACCGTACAGATTGGTGGGTCTAGTATTAATTTAAAAGTAACATTTAACTTCCGAGGAAAATACTGATTGGTGGTGGCATAAATGACAGATATACCTTTAGTTTCAATAGATGATGATTTACCAGACGGTCTCCCAAAAATCAATCAAGGTATAAAAAATTCATATGAAGCATTAAATAGATCGATTAAATCAGAAGAAAAATCAGCCATTGCCCAAGAGAAAGCAATGGCAGCGGATGAATTATCTAAAAATGTTAAGGAACAGTTGAATCAAGTGGTTATTGAAGGTTCTATTGATCCGGAGACAAAACAAGCAAGGGTAGATGCTTTAGGTAACCCACACGATACCTTAAAAGGACGTTCAGATAGTGACTTTTTGATACATGCTAATCAAATTAATGTTCTTCAACAAAATAAACGTACAGTATTAGACAATTATGTTGGAACGAAAATGATTGCTCATAAAGGTGCGATGAATTTAGCTCCCGAAAATACGATTCCAGCTTTTGAACTAGCTGGAAAATATGGATTTGAATTTATAGAGCTTGACGTGAGTGTAACGTTAGATGGTGTTTTAATTATTAATCACGACGCGACTATTGATGCTATGACGAATGGTAATGGAACTATCGCAAACATGACATATGAACAAATTCAAAGATTTAATGTTGATATGGGGCCGAATATTAACATCTATGAAGGTACTAAACTTTGCACATTGGAAGATGTATTGAAAATTACTGTTAAATACAACCTAGTTCCTTTTGTAGAGCTTAAAAATATAAACGACCAAAATAGAGACTGTATGAATGTTTATAATATGTTGAAAAAATATGGATTAACAAAAAAGAGCGTTATAGTATCCTATAACAAAGCGTGGTTGGAATTCATACGTGACATCGATAAGGATATAGTGCTAGGAATTATTTTAAACCCTTGGAGTATTGAAAATGTAGATTATATAAAATCATTAGGAAACGCCTTTTTAATGTGTGATAGGTACAGTGCTACTGTAGAAAATGTGCAATATTGCCATGAAAACGGAGTGAAAATAGCAATATATAGTCCCACTGGAACAGGGAGCATTGATCTACTCTCTGAGCAACGAGAGTATACTATGCGAGGTGTAGATTTTATTTTAACAGGAAGTTTGTTATAAAAAGGAGGATGCATATATGTCGATTTATCAAGATGTAGACTATGCACTTTTAAATATTGATGATTATGTAAAATACCGTTCTTCATCTTCGTTTAATAAAGTAGATTCAGCTTCCCAAGTCACAGATGACACTTTTTACTTCGATACAGCAATTCGACTATTAACAGCGCAATCATCAAACGCAAAATCTGGTGGTTTTAACTTTTACTTCGAGAATACCTACATTGGAGACATCATTGAAATAGAATGTGAGATTCGTTCTGTAACTGGAGAATATCCACGCATTTATTTCAATGGAATTTCTTTTCCTGGTCCATCTGGTATCGAAGCTGACAGTACCTATATGGCTCCTTCTCAACAAGGTCAATGGGAATTTATGAAGCGTGAATTTATTGTTAGAAACACACAATATAATAACTATAAATTTTTTATCGGACTCATAACAAATTCAGCAGGTAAGTATCAGTTAAGGAATTTGAAAGTTCGTCTTAAAAGAACTGTTTTTAATAAGAAAAATGAAATAAGCAAAACTTATACAATCAATAAATATAACGGATCATGGGTTTTTGATGAATACAGCGATAGTGACAAAGGCAATTTGAGTTATGAAGGGAATTCTTTAAAGGTTGCTTTTGATTTACCATTCAACAAAAAACCAATTCCGTTGGTTACACTAGGGAATAGTCTTGCAGTAAAGTATAAGATTATAGCTAATGCAAAAGTGGACAATGTATTAATAACTTTTTATGATGAAAATAATGTGGCTGTTTCTGCCGAAGCGGTTGTTAGTAACAATACGTTATTCCATTTAGCTGTTTTTGGTAAAAATTAAGGATTCAAAGCGGGTGATGTAATGTTAAGACTCTACAACAAACAACTGCAGCTCAAGGCTTATCTTGAGAATGCATTTAAAATATCTTATGAGCAGCAGTTCAATTCAATTTGGACGGCTGCTTTTTCTATGCCTTTAGATGATTCGAAAAATGATGAAATAATTGCATTAGATTTCCTTGAGTTATTTGATAATGGTAAGCGAATAGGAATGTTTCGTATTATCCCTAAACAGACTGTGAAGAACGAAAATAATCAAACGATAACATATAAATGTGAGCACGTCTTGGCTACTTTGCTAAGTGACGTGCTTTTTCGTTATCATCAATTATCGAATTATACAACCAGGGAAGTACTTGAATATTTATTAAGTCAACAAGAGACTAAACATTGGCGATTAGGTAAATGTGATTTTGTTAGATATTTTCATTATAGTTGGGAGCACGAAAATACAATATTAGGTCCAATCTTTAGTGTTCCAAAACCATTTGATGAACAACATGCATGGACATGGGATGATTCAATAGAAAACTATCCCTGGACATTAAATTTAGAAAGAGCAAGTACTGAGATTACTGGTGAACTTCGTCATCGCAAAAATTTAAAAGGGATTACAAGGGTAGATGATCCGTTAGGTATTATTACTCGTATTTATCCTATGGGATATGGAGAAGGAGTTAACCAGTTAGACATTACCAAAGTTAATCCAACAGGGAAGCCGTATATAGAAGCGCCGGCACATATTATCGAAAAATATGGTATTGAGAAGGAAATTTGGGTGGATAGACGTTTTGAAAATGCTGATGTTTTATTCAGTTCGGCGCAGGCGGATTTAAACAAAAAATGCAGACCAAAAGTCACGTATTCTGTGGATGCTATCGATTATGAATTAATAGATCCATACAAACTTGAAAAATATGAATCTGGTAAATTGGTACGTATTCATGATGAGGAATTAGGAATTGTGGATGTTCGTTTAATGAAAAAAGGTAAATCTGATGTTACAGTAAATCCACTTGATATGAGTTTGGAAATAGGAGACCCACTTGAAGATTTAGGGACTACACAGGCAGATTTGGAGCGTAGACAAAAGATTAATGAAACGTATTCGCAAGGTGCAACTAATATAGATTCACACGATTATAACGATAATTGCGACCCTGAGAACCCAGCTGTAATTAAGTTCTTTTTACCAGAAGACCTGGTGAATATAAACTCACTTATTTTAACTTATGAAACCGAAGAATTCAGGGCGTATAGTAAAGCAACAAAGGGTGGAGGAGCGATTGTAGAATCTACCTCTGCCGGTGGGGCCGTAGTAAACTCAACAAGCGCTGGTGGTGGAGTTGTAAATTCGACTTCTAGTGGTGGCGGTTCTACGCAAACATCTAGCAGCGGCGGTGGAAGTACACAAACATCCAGTTCAGGTGGCGGCGGTGCATTTACAAGTGAAGCTGGAGGTGGCTCTGTAACATCATCTAGTGGTGGTGGTAATCATCGTCATATGATGTTTGGTTTTCAAACGAAAATCGGTGATAATCCAGCAGGAATGGATTATATGAACTATACCGCAGCAGAAAGTAATGGCGGTGGAGCTATAGGGGTAGCAATTCCGGCAGGAGGTGAAGAAGACCTTTGGACATATACAGCATCCGGAGATCATTCTCATTCAGTTTCTATCCCATCACATAAACATCAGGTTAATATTCCTAACCATTCTCATAGTGTGACTATACCGAATCATACACATAGCGTGTCTATTCCAGATCATACGCATCAAATTAGCATTCCTAACCACACGCATGAGATAAATATACCGAATCACACACATACCATTACTTTGCCAGACCATACACATGATATTCAGCATGGCATTTATAAACTATCAGAGAAACCAGGAAGAGTAACTATTAAGGTTGATGGAAATATAGTCCCTGTGGACTCTATATCAGCGCAGAATATTAATCTTATCCCTTATCTATCTAAAGATGGCGGAGGAAAGATTGAGCGTAACAAATGGCATGAGATAACTATTACGCCTGATAAATTAGGAAGAGTTAATGCCAATATTATTTCACGTTTATTCATTCAATCACGTACAGGAGGAACATTCTAATGAACAAAGCAACAGAAGCATTGATAAAAAAGCTAGTTGGCAATACACCTATTATTATGAATGTAACAATTACTGTTGACGAACCAATTATAGGAGCCGAACAGAAAGGGATTTTCGATAAATGTAATATTAAATACTCAGAGAAATTACAAAAGGAGATGGAACAACATGCAAACAATTGAAATCCATACACAAGGCGGATTAAAGCATACAGTACAAACAGAAGGATATGACGCAGAATCATTGAATACGAAACTAAATGACAATGATTTAATTACAGTATTAATTGGTGATTTTATTATTCAACGAATTGATGTGAAACGTATTATTCCATTAAGTATTTCTAATGTGGAAGGTACTAAAAAAGTAGAAGTTCATACGAACGGTGGAAAGGTAATTGAGATTACGACAAACGATTATGACCCAATCTTTTTAAATGAACAATTGAACAATAGTAATACTATTACCGTTGTAATTGGTGAGTATATTTTTTCACGAATCGATGTGAAGCAAATCGTTCCTGTAAAAGATGAGTCTAAGGAACAGAACGACCAATAAAATAAGGAACAGTAGAAGAATTTTTTTAATGTAATAAATAAAAATTTTAATTTAAATACCTTACATTTTATATAAATAGGATTCTCTCTAATGTATAATTATTTCTAAAGAGAAGAAGTGCAGAAGGAGAGAAAAGATTGAATATCGCAAATTTATTTAAACATCCAGGAATACCTTTCGCTAGTTTGTCATGTTCTTTTAAGTACAAACCCAAATTAGTTCATAAATTTCCTATAAGAGCGGCATGGGGGACCAAGATGAAAAAAGACAAAACGGCAAAAATTCATGTGAATGGACGATTAACATTAGGTCTTTTTTCGACAAGAGTGGGGGAAATTGGACAAATTAATTTAGATAAAACTGTTGTACAATTGGGTGAGCATAGTGTACTCGAGACAAAAGGCGGGAATGTTCATTTAGGCCCAGGAGTTCGTACAATTGTTGGTCCAAACGCAAAATTATCTATAGGTACCAATTCTTTCATTTCCTCTAATAGTCTAATTATCTGTAAAGAGTTCATAGAAATCGGTGATAATTGTGCTATTTCATGGGATGTGCAAATTATGGATACAGATTTTCATTCATTTGTAGAGGATGGCGAAAGTAATATATCAACAAAACCTATAAAAATCGGCAATGATGTATGGATAGGTAGCCGCGTTACAATTTTAAAGGGAATCACAATCGGTGATGGTGCAGTAATTGGCGCCGGATCAGTTGTTACAAAAGATGTCCCTTCAAAAACGGTGGTAGCAGGTAACCCTGCACGTATAGTAAAAGAAAATATAGAATGGAAAATTTAATCCTCATTAACGAAAAGGAGCGGAAATTCGCTTCTTTTTTGTTTGAAAAGAGAATTAGTGTGAAATTCACACAGAATTAACATGAACTTAACATTGAATATTTACTATATATTATAAGTCAGCACATATAGGAGGATACTATGGAAACGGAAGGTAACATCATTAAAGGGATTCGATATGGTGGTGCGATATCTATAGGCTTCTGGGTTCTACTTTATTGTTTATTAAAAATGTTAATTCTTCAATAAGGATTTCATAACAAAACAAAGCGTGCTCACAGCAGGCTTTTTTTATTGCTAAAAAGGAGATGGATAACAGTGGAAGATGCAATTTTTAATTCAATGATGCAACAAGGAGCATTCGCAGCGTTATTCGTGTGGATGCTTTTTACTACTCAAAAAAAGAATGAACAACGTGAAGAACAGTATCAAGCAGTTATTCAAAAAAACCAAGAAGTTATTGAAGAACAGGCAAAAGCTTTTGGATCTATTTCTAAAGACGTAACAGAAATTAAACAAAAACTTTTTGAAGGAGACGATAAATAATGGGACACATTGTAGATATTTCAAAATGGAACGGTAATATTAACTGGCCAGTTGCAAAGCAATACATTGATTTCATCATCGCTCGTGTGCAAGATGGTTCAAATTATGTAGATCCATTATATAAAGGATATGTACAAGCAATGAAGCAGCATAACATTCCTTTTGGCAATTATGCGTTCTGTAGGTTTGTATCGATTAATGATGCAAAGAAAGAAGCACAAGACTTCTGGAATCGTGGTGACAAGAGTGCTACGGTTTGGGTGGCTGATGTAGAAGTAAAAACAATGGACGACATGAGAGCGGGTACACAGGCGTTTATCGATGAGTTATACAGTTTAGGTGCTAAGAAAGTCGGTTTATATGTTGGACATCATATGTACGCTCCATTTGGAATGGCAAATGTAAAAGCTGACTTTGTATGGATTCCTCGTTATGGCGATAATAAGCCAGCTTATCCATGTGATATTTGGCAATACACAGAAACAGGTCATGTGGAGGGGATTGGTAAGTGTGACTTGAATTGCTTAGTTGGGAATAAGGGGTTAGAGTGGTTTACCGGAGTAGAGAAAATAATGGCAGCTAGTCAATATGATTCTAGTTGGTTTACCAAACAAGACGGTGTATTTACTTTAGATAGAACAATCCATTTACGTGATAAACCAAGGGACGGAAATATCATTGCTACGCTTAATAAAGGTGATAATGTAACATATGATGCGTACGGTTATGAAAAAGACGGTTATGTGTGGATACGTCAACCGCGTTCAAACGGATATGGTTACATTGCAACAGGTGAAACTTCAAGCGAAAAACGTGTTAGTAGTTGGGGTTCATTTAAATAAAAAGGGCCGGCTCTTAATTGAGTCGGCTTTTTTCGTTTTAACCAATATTTTCTTGATAAATTTTCCAAAAGAACGTTATTATCATATAAGAGTGATTATCCTTTGGGATGTACCGTGTATAAAAATAAAAATTGGAGGATCGAATACGAAATTAGCTGTAATCGGTGAATAAGAAAAGGCACTTATAAAAGTACCTTGAATGAATTTTAGAGGCAAGCATATTTATTTTTGAAAATTATCAGCGAACTAATTTGAATCCGCCACCTGAATATTGAATAATTCTAGCATTGAGTAAACGATTAAACATTTCTAATTCATCCAACAGATTTACAAAGTGCTGGGCAGAATCCTGGAATTTACCACCATATAATTGATCATCTAACCATTGACGGAAATAATGTAAGTCCTCTTCACTTCGATTAATAAGATATCTAATAATGTCATCTTTTTCAAGGTTATTACTTGTTTCAATTGTTGATATACTCCTTGGGGCATTTATACTTCCAATTATATTAAACCGAATAACGGGTATATTATTTTCACTCCAAATGGTCACTTGTCCAGGATTAAATGTTGTATATCTCTTACCATCGATATAAATATAGCCAAATACTATATCAACTCTTTCGTAATACCATTCGCATTCGTAGGGAATATCAGGGATACCACTTTCTGTTAAACGAAAAATTCCTTTTCGTTCATTTTCTGCTTGTCTTGGAGAAATGGTTCGTTGTTTTTGATATTCTGCTTGTTGATGCGTATTCAATCCACGGTTCTCAGTTTTAACAGGAGTATATTTTTCAGCACGTTTTAAGAATTCATTATATCTACTCATTTGGCAATCCCCTTTAATGATTTTTATTACAAATCAGATATCTTTCTAACTTGTTTTTCCTTCTTCTTAAAATTCTTCTTGTATTGTTTGAAATCTTCTTTATCCACATAAAATTTCTCGCCTGTAGCTACATTTTTTACTAATCGTGTTTTCATGAAAAAGAATTTTGTATAATAGTAAACTAAAAATGCCACTAAAGAAAAAGTGAAGGTTGGAATAAATAGAATAACCGCAACGATTATTAACGCAACATCTACAGACGAATATATTGGCTTTAGTACTAGACGTTTCCCCGCTGCAGCTTGAGCTTGTTCTAGTTGTTGCATGCGTTGTAGCGATGCTACAGTATCATAACTCATGAAATAACCTCCTGATATATAATAACAACATCATTATATCAAACATTGGAGATATTGGTATTATTTATCAATGTTTGGTTCGAATTTATGTTTGCCTTCCACAAATATTTCATAGGTCATTTTGATACAAAAGTCTATAACTTCCTGATCATCGTGCATCAGTGTAACGCCTGGTACCTTATTGTTTTGAAAATCCTTAATCGCTTGTATCATTTCTTGATTCGTTTTCATCATACATTCCCCGTTTCTAAATTTTTATTATGCACCCATAAACTCTTTATCAAAGTAGAACTTGTCCATTAAGTTATTTACAATCCCGTTGAAATAAGCGAATTTACCCTTCTTCATTTTTGCTCCGGATTTAATTTTCATAACAAACTCTTTAATAGCTTTCAAGCCAATTGTAAGCTCCTGGTCCTTATCAAATGCTTTATCACCCGTAGAGAAGTTTGTAACTTTATTGCACTGTCTTACAACCTTCCACAGTTCTTGAATTGTTTTAGATTCACTGTAAAAAGAGCTAACTAAAGAAATAAAACGTTGTGGTACCCAGTGAGCAACAAAATCAGCTTCTTTAATGTTTTCCTTAGGTGTATTGCTATTCTCATTACTATTACGTTTGTTTATATCTTTTATATTTTGTTTTAAGGAAACAGGGGTTGTTTTAATGGTAGGACACTTTGTAGGACTTTTTGTATCTACCTTGTTGGACACTTCTTCCACAATTGGTTGAATAATAATAGCGTTAGAAGTTTGTAACATATCTTTTGTGCGCTTCATTGCTACTTGTTTAACCATCTCTAGATCCACAAGCTTCTTCATTAAACGTTGTACAGTTTTATATGAAACTTCCATTTTTTCAGCTATTCTATTTTTACATAGGAAACTAACACCTACATATTTGCAACTGTGGCGCTTTAAAATTTCAAGTAATGTAATTAGTTTAGATTGTACGTCAGTACGTTTAATAGACATACGGATAGTGTCTCTGTATGCACGTATAGTTTGATTTAGTTCTTCTATTTCTTTAAATGTAGAAAGATTGTGGAAGGATTCTTTAGTTGCTATAACATCGATACGTTTCTTTTTCATAATATGAGCTCCTTTGTATAAACAAAAAAGCAACAGAATGCCAGGTGTAAGCAAACTGTTGCTATGGAGCCCTTACGTACTGTAAAATAGTCCGTAAGAGTACAGCAAGTGTTTGCCTAGTTAGAGTAGGCGGACGGTATATAGAGTGTTGGTCGCACTTTATATACACGCTGTGCTCTTTTGTTGTAGTTATATAGTGTTCGGTCAATTAATGACTGGTCCGCAGCTTTTAGCTCATTTAGCGCAAATTCATGTTTGGTTTAAAGAGTATGGGGTAAATATTAAAGAATAGAAGAAAAGCGACTTGCATAAAAGTAAGTCGCTTTTCTATTAAATAAATTGTCAAATAAAATTCAAAATCATATTAGAAATAATACTTATTTAGAATAATTATTTTGACATACTTATTATTAGTTGTTATAATTGGAAACAAATGTTCTTGAAAAAGATTCTCATTTATAAAATTGAGGTGTTATATAGATGACAAAGAAAAAAATAGGTTTACTCGTAATGGCGTATGGAACGCCAGAATCATTAGATGATGTAGAAGCGTACTATACACATATTCGCCACGGGCATAAACCTTCAGAAGAGGCACTCCAAGACTTAATCAGACGCTATAAAGCGATTGGCGGAATTTCACCACTTGCAAAAATTACGAAAGAGCAAACGCATAAATTAACAGATTCTATGAATAATATATTTACAGAGTATGAATTTACTTGTTACTTAGGCTTAAAACATATTGCTCCATTTATAGAAGATGCAGTAGAAGAGATGAAGCGCGATGGAATTGAGCAAGCGATTAGTATCGTATTAGCACCGCACTATTCTACATTTAGCATTAAAGCGTATAATGATCGTGCTATTCGTCTTTCAAAAGAAATCGGTGGTCCTGTTATTGAACCGATTGAACAATGGTACGATGAACCGAAGTTTATTTCGTATTGGGCAGAGCAACTAAAAGAAACATTTACAAAGATTGAAGATAAAGAGAAAGCAGTCGTAATTTTTTCAGCACATAGTTTGCCAGAGAAAATTATTGCAGCAGGGGACCCTTATGTGGAGCAATTGCAGCATACGGCAGATTTAATTGCGAAGGCTGCCGATATTCGAAACTATACAACGGGGTGGCAAAGTGCTGGAAATACGCCTGACCCATGGATTGGTCCGGATGTGCAAGATTTAACGAGAGATTTATTTGAAAAGCATGGTTATGAATCTTTCGTATACTGTCCGGTTGGGTTTGTAGCAGAGCATTTAGAAGTTTTATATGACAATGATCACGAATGTAAAGTTGTAACTGATGAATTAAACGTGGCATATTTTAGACCGAATATGCCAAATTCACAATCTGTATTTATCGATTGCTTAGCTGAAATTGTTTCCAAAAAAATGAAGGAAATAGTTGACAAGAATTTAGTTTTGAATAATAATTAGTTTATAATAATTTTAAATAAATAATAATTATCATGAAAGAAAGAGGAGGATCCCCCTAGATGAATCCAAATAATCGCTTAACAACAAACCAAGGTGCTCCAGTTGGAGACAACCAAAATTCTCGTACAGCTGGTCGCCGTGGACCGGTATTATTAGAAGACTATCATTTAGTAGAAAAACTTGCGCACTTTGATCGTGAACGTATTCCAGAGCGTGTTGTGCATGCACGTGGTGCAGGTGCTCACGGTGTGTTCGTAACGAAAAACAGCATGAAGCAATATACGAAGGCAGCATTTTTACAAAATGAAGGAACTGAAACGCCTGTATTTGTTCGTTTCTCAACGGTTATTCATGGTCAAGGTTCTCCGGAAACAGCTCGTGATCCACGTGGGTTCGCTGTTAAATTTTATACAGAAGAAGGAAATTACGATATCGTAGGTAACCACTTACCAGTCTTCTTCATTCGTGATGCAATTAAATTCCCTGATATGGTGCATTCTTTAAAACCAGCACCTGATACAAATGTTCAAACACCAGATCGTTACTGGGATTTCATGACGTTAAGTCCGGAATCTACACATATGATGACGTGGGTATTTTCTGATTACGGTACACCAGCAAGCTATCGTGAAATGGAAGGTTTCGGTGTCCATTCATTTAAATGGATTAATGCAGAAGGTAAAATCGTCTACATTAAATATCACTGGAAACCACAGCAAAGTGTACGTAACTTAAGTGCAAAAGAGGTGCAAGAAGTACAAGGAAAAGACTTCAACCATGCAACTCGTGACTTGTTCGATGCAATCGAAAAAGGAAATTATCCGAAGTGGGATTTACACGTGCAAGTGATGCAACTAGATGAAACGGATTCTTTAGACTTTGATCCACTAGACCCAACGAAAGTATGGCCAGAAGATCGCTTCCCGTTAATTGAAGTAGGGACGATGACGTTAAATCGTAACCCGAAAAACTTCTTCGCTGAAGTAGAACAAGTGGCGTTCTCTCCAAGTGCAACTGTAAATGGTATTGAACCATCTGAAGATAAATTATTACAAGGTCGTTTATTCTCTTATCCAGATACACAGCGTTACCGTCTTGGTGCGAACTACTTACAAATTCCTGTAAACTGCCCGTACGCAGCTGTTCATAATCAACAACGTGATGGTGCGATGCAAATCAATCAAAACCCATCTACAATTAACTATGAACCTAGTCGTCATACTGAAAATCCAGTTGAAGACCCGACTTACCGCGATTCAACTATGAAAGTAGAAGGCTATGTATCTCGTGAAAAAATTGACAAACCAAATGATTTCAAACAAGCAGGTGAGCGTTACCGTTCATTCTCTAAAGAAGAGCAAGACAATTTAATTGCAAACTTAACAAATGACTTAAAAGACGTAAATGAGCGCACGAAATTACTAGCTATTTGTAACTTCTTCCGTGCAGATCATGATTACGGAATGCGTTTAGCGCAAGCTTTAAATGTTGATATTACGCAATATGTGGGAAATGCTCCGAAATAAATAGAAAAAGACGACCGGGTTTCGGTCGTCTTTTTATGTGTAAAATAAGCTTTACACGGGGTGTTTTTCATTTTCGTCATGTCGGAATTTGTTGGTAAATCGATATTCTGTGTCGAAATGTCGATATAATGAAAGAATCGCTGATATATTTAAAAAATCGTCGATATATCCGAATAATCGTTGATATATTCATGAATATACCAACTAGGGTATACCACTGACAGTATAATAAAAAGAGATGCAATCTACTACTAATAGATTGCATCTCTTTTTTTAATTCACTCGCTCAGTATACTCATAAGCCTTCTCACCGTGCATCGAAATATCAAGTCCCATATGTTCTTCGTGCTCATCTACCCGAACAGGGAGGAAGTAGTTGATCGCTTTAATAATGGCGTATGTCATTAAAATTGTGAATGCATATGTTGCTCCGATTGCGACAAGTTGTTTAAATAGTAAAGCTGCGTTTCCGTAAAATAATCCGTTAGCGCCATCAGCATTTACAGTAGTAGTTGCAAAGAGTCCTGTTGCAATACCGCCCCAAGTTCCGCCGATACCGTGGCATCCGAATGCATCAAGTGTATCGTCGTATCCGAATTTTGTTTTTAAGAAAAAGACTGCTCCGAAGCATAATACGCCGCCAATTGCTCCGATAAGAAGGGCGGAGAAAGGTGTAACGAACCCGCAAGCTGGTGTAATAGCGACTAGACCAGAAACTACACCACAAGCAGCCCCCATTGCAGTCGGTTTTGATTGGAAGAACCATTCTGAAAGCATCCAAGTTAATGCAGAGGCAGCAGCGGCTATATTTGTATTAATAAATGCAGTTAAAGCTACGTCGTTTAAAGATAATGCACTTCCGACGTTAAAACCGAACCAGCCGAACCATAGTAAGCCTGCGCCTAACATTGTGAATGGTAAATGGTGAGGAGAAGTACCGTTTATGTTTTTTCGTTTTCCAAGGAAAATAGCTAATACAAGGCCGGCGACCCCAGATGTAATATGAACGACATTACCGCCAGCGAAGTCTAACGCGCCGAGTTCTCTTAGCCATCCGCCAACGCCCCATACCCAATGAGCGACAGGATTGTAAACGATTGTTGTCCATAGAAGGATGAAAATAAGGAAAGCAGAAAATCGCATTCTTTCGGCGAATGCACCTGAAATTAAAGCGGGAGTTAAAATGGCGAACATGAGTTGGAACATCATAAATAAATTGTGAGGAATAGTAGATGAGTAGTCTGGATTTGGTGCGTAGGTAACTCCGTTTAAACCGAACCAATCGAGTGTACCGATAAGTCCGTGCCAATCTGGTCCGAATGATAAAGAATAGCCGATCACAATCCACTGAATCGAAACGATAGCCATCGCACTATAACTATGCATTGTCGTGCTGAGTACGTTTTTACTGCGAACCATGCCCCCATAAAAAAGTGCCAATCCTGGTGTCATTAACATGACCATTACTGTCGTTACAAACATAAAAACCGTATCTCCTGTATTCATTCTCTCTCCTCCTATTATGTTAGAAAAAATAACATCGATTTGTTATGTTTCATATCATATTCGAAATGAAATGAAAAATCAACTAAAAATTCAGAAAACTTTATACTTCATGTTAGAAAATCTAACATGAAGTATTTTGAGGGAATGAAATCAACGTATGTGATTCGCCCTAAAAATTGGTATAATATTCTTACGATTAAAAAACATGGGGGATGCGTGTGAGGAAAATACGGACTAGGAAACTATTTATTTGTTTTTGTTTAGCTGTCGTTTTGTTTGTGCCAATACATACGTTTGCAGATGAAAAAAGAGAGTGGCGAGACGAAGTCATATATTCCATTATGATTGATCGCTTCAATAATGGAGAACCGAAAAATGACAAACAGTTAGAAGTTGGCAATTTAGAAGGATATCAGGGCGGAGATATAAGAGGGATTATAAAAAGACTGGATTACATAAAAGAAATGGGCTTTACCGCTGTTATGCTTTCTCCGCTTTTTGAAAGTGGAAAGTATGATGGGGTAGACGTGCGTAATTTTCAAAAGGTAAATGAACATTTCGGAACAGGAAATGATGTGAAAGAACTTGTACATGAAGCGCACGCAAAAGGAATGAAAGTTGTACTTCAATTTCCACTTGGGGAAAACGAAAAGCAAGTCATCGACGCGATGAAATGGTGGATCAAAGAAGTCGATTTAGATGGAAGTTATGTAATACATAGTGAAAAAAAGCCGCGTTCTTTCTGGAATGACGTGCAAAAAGATATGCAAGTGATAAAGAAAGATTTTCGTGTTATAACAAAAGAAGATAGTGAATATAACGAAAAAATAGTAGAATCGTTTTCCAAAGCGGATGTATCGGTGAAACCTTTATATGATGTGAGTAAAAAAGAAGGGGAATCCATTACATTTTTAGATAATCAAGATACAAAAAGATTTGCCCGTATTGCAAAAGAGAATATGAATTATCCACCATCTCGTTTGAAACTAGCTCTTACATATTTATTAACATCACCTGGTATTCCGAATTTTTATTACGGGACTGAAATTGCATTAGATGGAGGGGATACCCCGGATAATAGACGATTAATGGATTTCAAATCAGATGAAAAATTTGTGCAGCACATAACGAAACTCGGTGAGCTTAGACAAGCGAGACCATCTTTACGCCATGGAACGTTTGAGCTTTTATACGATAAAGATGGAATGAGTGTACTGAAACGAAAGTATAAAGATGAAGTAACATTAGTAGCGATTAATAATACGAAAGAAACACAAAAAGTTGCTTTACCTGTAAGTGCAATTGGCGAAAAACAAGAGTTACGAGGATTGTTAGAAGATGAAATTATAAGAGAAGAAAACGGAAAGTTTTATCTTATTTTAAAGCGCGAAGAATCAAATGTGTATAAAATTAGCGGAGAAACAGGTGTGAATTGGTTATTTATCTCCTTAATAGTCGGTGTGAACGTATTATTTATTGCGTTTTTAATTGCGGTTAAAAAGAGACGGAAATGAGTAACGGATGTGTTGTTCTTAATAAGTACGAAAACTCCTCTAATGAGAGGGGGCAGGCTAAGGAGAAGACTATCTCCCTAGCCTGTTTTTGTGTGAGAACCGATAAAAAAAGAGAAGAAGTTCCTTATGATGGATATGTATTAGTCTCTATAGAAGGATTAGTTTCGCTAAATCATTTTCTTCTTATGAGTGAGGTGACAGTTCGTTTTCATTGTATTCTACTATTTTTGTAAAGGAAGACTCTTGCCTCAAAATGCAGCTGAACAAAGAAGTGAAAAGACCGATAGAAGAAACAATAATTGCAACTATATTGATTTTACATTACATTAAAGGATGAAAAAATATTCTGATACTCATTGAGGGCTATATTTGGGGAGGAAAAATGGGATTTTACGATTTGGGTATTACCATTAAAGAACTTAGAATGAAAAAGAATATATCACAATCCGAATTGTGTCATGGAATATGTTCGCAAAGTCAAATTAGCAAAATAGAAAAAGGTATGATTTATCCATCTAGTATATTGTTATATCAGTTATCTGAAAGACTTGGTATTGATCCAAATAATATTTTCGCACTAACGCAAAATAAAAAACTAAAATATGTAGAAAATGTAAAATATGTAATGAGAGATTGTACAAAGCAAAAACAATATAATGAACTTTACGAAATAGTGAAACAAGAGAAAAACGAAAATAATTTCCAGTTAAAAGAAGATAAACAATTTCTAATATGGCATGAAGCCATTGCTATATTTCATGTAAATAAATCAATAAAAACTGCTTTAAATCTTTTAAATAGTGCACTAAAACTAACTGTAACGAATGTTGATTTTTTATCAGAAAGAGAAATAGATATTATGCAGTCGATGGCTATATTTCATTGGGCAAATAAAGAGTATGAAAAGAGTATTACTATATTAAGAAGGTGTTTAGCTAATTTTAATAAGTTAGATTTTCCTAGAGATAAAGAGATTAAATTAAAAATCATTTTTAATTTAGCGAAAATTTTAGGTCTTGCCAATCAACATGAAGAGGCAATAAAATACAATGATATGGGTATTAAATTAGCTATTAATCTAAATACTTTATATTTATTAGGTGAATTATATTATGGGAAAGCTTGGAACTTGCTAAAGCTAGAACAATATAATGAAGAAGATGTGGCTGACAACATGAAAAAAGCATTATTTATCTTTGAACTAACAGAAAAAGAAAATCTAATAAAAATGGTTAAAGAAAAATATTTTGAAAAACAAAATAAAAAATGATTCATAATTTCTGATGAATATCTTATTAATTTCTATAAAAAAAGGCACCTTACGGTGTCTTTTTTATAACTTATATCATCAATTATTACATTTTATAGGTTTCTTATACCAAGCTTTGTTGATGTATTTACACTTCGCAGGTGTTGAAGTTTTAGGTGTATCCTCGGGTGTAGTTATATTATTAGAACACCCTGCAATATATAGACAGAATGTAGTTAATAAAAAACATAGTATTAATTTCTTCAAATAACCACTTCTAACTCTTGTTTAATTAACATTTTTTCATAAAATAAATTCCTTACTAATTTTACATTACATGAAAGGGTGGAAAATATTCTTATACTCATAATTTGTTACATTTGAGTGGGGAGGGAGGTTTTTGCGCCGATTATTAAAAGGACCTTCTTCATTTATGCATAATAATTAAATACTCATTCTAACTATCCGATTGCTCGTAATCTTAGACTTTGTAATATTTTCTCTACCGCTACTGCGAACTGCTGGATAACTGCTTGTAAGTCATCACGGCTTTTCGCTGTAACACGTACTTGGTCATCTTGTACTTGTGTTTTTACTTTTAATTTCATTTCTTTAATGATGTTGTTAATTTTTTTCGCGTTATCTTTATCGATACCTTGTTGAAGTGTTGCGCGTTGGCGAACAGTGTTACCAGTCGCAGCTTCAACTTTTCCGTAATCCAAGTTTTTAATTGGAACGTTACGTTTTACAAGTTTAGAAATTAGAACGTCTTTTACTTGGTCTAATTTGAACTCATCGTCAGAAGTTAAAACTAGTACTTCTTTTTCTAATTTAATATCACTTTTACTTCCTTTAAAGTCATATCGGTTTTGGATTTCCTTTAATGCGATGTTAATTGCGTTTGTTACTTCAGGTAATTCTACTTTCGAAACGATGTCAAAAGAACTATCTTTTGCCATAGTTAGCACCTCCAAATAAATTTCTATCTTTTCATGCACCTAAATAGGCTATGTAATATACATATTAAAGTATAGCGGAAAATACATCGATTAGATAGAGTGTTGCAACTTAAGTGTTTTGACGGATCATCTGTAGGGTAATATAGTCCTATAGATAAAGTCTTTATTTAATTATAGTGAATTTTGGGCAGTTGGACAAATAAAGGAAAAATCGTGTTATAATTAACTTTTGTTTGGAATGATAAAAAATATAAAAAAGTTAATTATATATATAGAAGGGAATTAAAAAATATGTATTTACAATTAGGATCGATTGAACAGGTAACTGTTTTACGCGAAACGGAAATCGGCTATATGGTTGGGAATGAAGAAGAAGAAATCTTCTTACATAAAAACGAATTAGTTGGAGAAATTGCAGAAGGCGATACGATTGATGTATTCTTATACCTTGATCACCAAAATCGTATTTCAGCAACAATGAAGGAGCCGCTTATTACAACTTTTGATTGGAACTGGGTAAAGGTTGTAGAAGTTATTCCTAGTTTAGGTGTGTTTGTTAATATTGGTGTATCAAAAGATATACTAATCCCAGCTGATGAGTTCCCGATTTATATGCCAGTATGGCCAGAGGTTGGAGACGAATTATATTGTACGTTAAAATTAACGAATCGTGATCGCCTTATCGCTCTTCCGGCAAGAGACAGTGATATGCAAGAAATTATCGTAGATGCGACGCCATCTATGCGTAATAAAAACGTCAATGGACGTGTGTATCGTTCACTTCAAGTTGGTTCATTCATACTAACTGATGAGCATTTCCGTGCTTTCTTACACCATACTGAAAGAAAAGAACAAGTCCGCATCGGTGAACGTGTAACAGGTCGTATTATTGACGTGAAAGATGATGGTACAATTAATATTTCACTTCTTCCTCGTAAAGAAGAAGGAATGGAAGATGATGCTGCAGTACTTTATGCATATATGGAAGAACGAGGCGGAGCGATGCCGTTTTGGGATAAGAGCAACCCAGAAGACATTAAAGAACGTTTCAATATGAGTAAGGCTGCATTTAAGCGTGCACTTGGTAAGTTGATGAAAGAAGAGAAGGTTTACCAAGAAGAAGGTTGGACTTACTTTAAGAAATAAAGTGAATGAAAAAAGAACTATTTTTTCTCTAAATTTTTAAGAGAAGAGATAGTTCTTTTTTATTATAAAGTAGATAAAAAGTAAATAAGGTGTAATAAAACGTTTAATCTACAAATATTTTACTGTATTTATAAGGAAAAAGGAATATAAAATGGTAAATTGTCGGAAAATATACATTTTTGAAAAAACGTTACGATATTGTCGTTTTTATGTTGAAGCCCCTTAGAAAATTCTTTAAATTGTTAATTGTAAGAATAAAACCGATGCGAATTAGGGGTGAATGTATGGAAAAGAAGCAAGTTAAGAAAAAGTGGTATAGGTACTTCATATAGCTTATGGTAGTTGCATTAATTGTTACTTCTATACCGATGAATGGACTGGCGGAAACGGCACCGCCGTTTACAACAAAGACGGTGTCCGCCTAGCAATGAAAATCCAAGATCAATCGGTATACTACCACTATAACCCGCGCGGTGACGTAATAGCAATGACCGACAAGGACGGACAAATAGTCGCAAGCTATGAATATGATGCATGGGGGAACGTCCTAAAGAGCGAAGCGAAAGGTATCGCAGCAGATAATCCATTTGGATATGCAGGATACATGTATGATAAAGAGATTGGTATGTATTACTTAATTGCGAGATACTATAATCCAGACCATGGTGTGTTCTTGTCGGTGGATCCTGATCCAGGTGATGAAGATGATCCAGTAACGCAGAATGGGTATACGTATGGTGATAATAATCCGGTGATGATGGTGGATCCGGATGGGCATTGGGCATATCGGCCTTGGGGGACGACACCAATGCCATATTATAATAATCGTACAGCGTATGCACATTTTAAGGGAGTTAAGTCTGGAGTAATTGCGGTAAGAAATAGTTATGCAGGATTTGTTGGGTTTGGAAATGTAGCGAATAAGGTATTAACTTTTGGTGCAGGTACAATTTATGGATGGAAAACATCTAAAAATAAATCGAAAAACCAAATTGCAAACTTATCTCCCGGACAGCGTGTTGCCAAACAGCAAATAATAAAAAATGCAGCGAAATCAGCTGCTAAAGGAGCATTGTTTGCTGGTAGTAAAGCTGTTGGCGTGATAGGAATGATTCCGGATGCGGTGACTTTTGTAGATGGATATTATAAAGGGTATAAAAAAGGATATAAAGATTATGAGCCGAAAAAAATTAATTCTAAGAAAAGAAGGAGATAGATTAATAAAATGGAGACGACACATACAATGATTAGTATATATAATGTTGTTTTTATTGTAGCATTATTGGTGATTATGTTGAAAAGGAAAAACTATCTGGCTACAATAGTATTAGTAGTAAGTCTCATATATACAATTCTAGTAAGTTTTACTTCATATATGTCGTTCTTGGGTTACGCAATTAACACGATAATTGTAATTTTTCTAGGGATTAGTTTCATCTTAGCTGGTATTTTTGAAAAAGAAAAGTAAAGCCGATTCGGTGTATCTCAAAATCTAAACAAATAGTTTGATTTTTGGATACACTTTTTTATTTTAAATAACGCATTCCTTCTATCTATTATGGTGACAGTAGGAAAGTTAAGGTCAATTAGCTGAAGATTAGATGTCTATAGGTTTTGAGAAGAGATTCATGAGGGGTGATATAGTGACTGAATTCGATGAACGACTAATATGGATGTATGGAATCATAGTAATGGCCTTTTTCGGAGTAAAGTTTATTGGGCTTATTATTAGGAGTAAGGTGTATTCATTAGCTATGTTTTTAATTCCATTTGCTGTTCTCTATGCATTGTATTTTACGCCTCTATCATCAATTTCTATACTGGTCCGTCTATTGATATTTGGATTATCTTTTTTAATAGTGTCCGTTATATTCTATTTCATTGAGGTCAAATGATGGGTATTAATAGATTCGGGGTTAAATGAAAGATATTAGTTGTAGTCTACTTGACCTTAATTTTTTTGTCTAGTTCAGTGTAGTAGGTTCATAGACAAAGTAAGTGTAATGAAATGTTTTAATAGTTTCTGATGAATTTTGCACACTTTTAGTTACAAGAGATCAAGAGAGAATAGATGAGATATTGAAAGGAAGGTACGAGAGTGCAAGATAATGTACTAGAACAATTAATAAACCGGCTTTCAGTATTATCCCCAGAAAAAGAACGTGAAATAGCAGCGGTTGATTTACATGATATATATGAGAGCACTGAAAAATTCGAGCGATTGCTTGAAAATATTATGAACTCGCAGCAGTCTAAAGAAGACTTAATAGATACGTTAATTGAAGTGGAGGTAGAATTAGATCATATCAATTGGCATTATAAAAGCTTAAAGAAAAAGTTGAAAGTATTGATGAAAGATTAAAAAAGCACAGTCTTATCTTTTTAAATAAGACCATGCTTTTTTTAGTTTCCCTGCTCAAATATAAGAGAAAATGTATCGTTTAATTCACTATCATTTATTTTAATATTTGCTTTTTTTAATTCCTTTTGTATTAACTTGTGACTGAATGTAGGATCGGCAATACGTTCTGCTTCTAAGTTTTTACGAATAGAGTCTTTCACTTCATCATAAGGCTTTAAATCTTTTTTATCAGTTAATTTAATAATGTGATAGCCGTTTGGTGATTTAACGGGATTGCTAATTTGTCCGACTTTTAGTTTGTAGGCAGCTGTTTCAAATTCAGGCGCCATTCTGCCTGAATTGAAGTATCCAAGGTCTCCACCTTTATCTTTTGATAGTAGATCTTGTGATTCTTGTTTTGCTAATTCTTCAAATGAAGCGCCAGCATCTAATTTTTTCTTTATTTCTTTCGCTTCATTTTCGTCACTTACTAAAATATGACTCGCTTTAATTTCTGGTTTATAGTGGTCTTTCACGTCTTTTTCTGTAACACTTTTCTTAATTGCTTCATTCATAGCAAGTTTGAACTTAATTTGATTTTTGAAATCAGCTTCATCTTTTAAACGATTGTTTTCTAGTACAGCTGTGAATTGATCGCCGTATTGCTTTTTCGCTTTTTGTACTTCTTTATCTACATCATCGTCAGATACTTTATATTTTTTCGTGATAACGTCTTGTGCCATCATTTCGTATAGCATGTCTTTTCCGTAACGATCTTTCAACTGTTTTTCGAAGTCGCTCTTCTTAATGGTTGAGTCTGTTGCTGTAGCGACTGTAGCTGAGCTGTTTTTTTGTCCACAAGCAGCTAGCATTAATATACTTATTAGTGCAGTAATAATGAAAATGTATTTCCCTCTCATGCCAACACCTCATCCGAATATGTTATCGCTATTGTAGAATATAGAAGTGAACATGAAGTGAATTTTTAATGTTTTTTCCCTGTAAAATGTAAAAAAAGTACATCAACAATATTGTTGATGTACGATGGAATCAAAGGTGATCGGTCTTTTTAGAATAGGAACGCTTACCTTGCTGAATATTTTTTTGTTCTTGCTCATTTTTTTGTGTACGCTTTGCATTATTATCGCGTGCTTTTTTGTCGTTATCACTCGTATGTGGCATATGTATCAACTCCATTTCTAAACGTTGTACGTTTATCATTTCCTTTTTCGTAAAGACTATGTATAGCAGTGCATTCATGAATAATAAAGGTGGATTCGAAATGGATTTGAAGTTGAATTATACCGAACTTATAAAGAAGTTAATCGTTGTAATCGTCGCAGGTTTGTTAAACGCGATTGGAATGAATTTATTTTTAACGCCAGCGAAAGTGTACGCGAGTGGCTTTGCTGGATTGTCCCAATTGTTATCGCAAATATTAGGTGACTTTTTATCTATTCACATATCAACGGGGGTATTGTTTAGTTTGTTTAATATTCCCGTCGTTATTTTAGCATGGAAAAAGGTTGGAAAGGCCTTTACTTTCTTTAGTTTTCTTTGCGTCATATTTATGACTTTGTTTCTAGAAATTATCCCGGTTAGAGCAGTTTCGAACGATATTATATTAAATGCGATTTTTGGTGGGATTATTTCGGCGATTGGGGTAGGGATTGCGTTGAAGTGGGGGGCTTCTACAGGTGGTTTAGATATAATCGCCATGATTTTATCAAAGATTAAAGATAAGCCTGTCGGTACGTATTTTTTCTTCTTTAATGCACTGATCATTATTGCGGCTGGCTATGTGTATGGATGGGAAAAAGCATTATATACTTTGGTGACTTTGTATGTGTCAACGCGAATTATCGATGCGATTCATACGCGTCATGTGAAAATTACAGCACTAATCGTTACGAAGAATGGGGCAGATGTACGAAAGGCGATTCATTCTCGCTTAGTGAGGGGGATTACAACTATACCAGCAACAGGCGCTTATACAAATGAAAATAAGGAAATGTTAATGATTGTTATTACGCGTTATGAGTTATATGAATTAGAAAGGGTTATTAGGCAAGTGGACCCAGGTGCATTTACAAACGTATTACAGACGGTTGGGGTGTTTGGCTTGTTTCGAAAAGATTAAAGAGGACCAAAGCTGGTCCTCTTTTTTAATGTAAATTCGTAATGTTTTGTAACTGCTCTTGCATTTCGCGTAGCTGAACTTTTTCAGCTGTTGAAGAGTTTGCATAAGCAGAGTGCAAAGCGTTTTTTGCCCTATATACGAGATCTTGTTGCTCAGTACCGCTTGAACAAGATACGGCATTTGCAACGGCATCTCTAGCTTGTTGGAATAGTAAGTTCCCCATTTAAACCCCTCCAAAAGAAGAGTTACTTCTCGCTTTTTCTGCCTCAGCTAATGTACCTCTGTACGGGAATCTTGCATCATGCTTCATAACAGCATCGGCTCCTTGTTGGATAAAACGTTTTGATTTGTTCTTTTTACCCATTCGAAAAACCCCCTTTATTTAGCTGAAAACAATCGACGCGATAATCCGGCGTCTAATAATAGTATGAGCGTTTGGCGAGAAACTATAAGCAGGGAATTTTTAGATTATAATCCAAGAACCTCTTCTAAATATAGCGCAATACCATCTTCTTCATTCGTTAATGTCGTATGATTTGCGAGTGATTTTAATTCAGGAATTGCATTACCCATTGCGATGCCATGACCAGCAAATTCAATCATTTCAAAGTCGTTATCTTCATCACCGAAAGCGATAATTCGCTCTTGTGGAATGTTGTAATGACTAGAAATTTTTTGTAATCCGACAGCTTTATTTAACCCGTTTTTTACGATTTCAATAATCGGCCAAGGTGCGCCCCATTTTCTATGGTCGATTACTTCAGCATGCATATCAGTTAAATGTTGACGAATTGCACTGGAATGCTCGTCATGTGCGTCAATTAATAAGCAGGTTGGATGATCGTTTAAAATATTTAATAAGTCTCCTGTAAAAATATTTGGAGAACCGAATTCGAAAATATGTTTTTTATCTTCATCAATTTCACGAACATACACATCGTCCATTACTTCAGCGTATATATTTTTCACACCAAAATCAAAGCAAGCTCGGACAATTTCTTGGGCTGTTGCTAGCTCAAGAGGAGAGTGATGTGTTCCCCACTTTGAATCAAGAGGATGATGTACGTAAGCGCCATTAAAGTTTACGATTGGTGTGTTAAGACCAAGTTCTTTATAGTAATCAAAACTAGCACGGAATGGACGTCCTGTTGAAATAACGACAATATGTCCTTGTTCCTTTGCTTTTGCAATTGTATGTTTTGTTCGAGTGGAAATTATTTTGTTGTCTGTTAATAAAGTGCCGTCTAAGTCTAATGCGATTAAATGCTGTTTATTCATAATTTCACCTCTTATAATAATTTTTTTGTTTCTATCTATATTTCCGTTTTTAATATGCAGAAATAAGAGGTTAAACTGGGTGAGAACACCAAAGATGGAAAGTTCACTATATATCCATCTTACGTCGCAAAGTGCTGTGGTGTCTACTATTTCTCGCTGGAAATTAAGAAAAGTCAACAACTTTTTAGAAAGTTCAAACAATGTTTCTTTCATTATGTACAAATTGTGAAAAGGGTTACATTGCTCGTGTGATGAGGCTTATAATGAACATGTAATCTTCTCGTATATGTTTGACTCTCCTTTGAAGCTGGCCTATAGTAGGTTGGTTTCTTTTTTTTCTACAAATAGGAAAGAAATCCCTTCCTAAGCTTGTATCATTCATGTATATGTACAAGAACGAAATGTAGTACTTGTTTCCTAAACATGACAGAAAAGCTTTCTTTTAAAATGGATATACTAATGAGGAAAAGACGTCATGGAAGGAGAATGGAAATGGGACAAAATCGCAGGTTTCGTTCTGGACAAAAAGCGCCAAACGATGGCATTTACGTAGAAATTGGTGAAACAGGAAGTATGGTAAAAGATCCGCAAATGGTGAAATTAACTGCGGGTGAAAAGTTTCCAGATAACGCGAATCATAACCGTCAGTGGACATATAAAAGAAAACCGTAACAGGAGCCGCAATCATTATTGCGGCTTTTTTGTCGTTATGCATTGCGTATATTTTTCAGTTGTATAATGAATGTTCCCTTTTTCTTTTTCCAATAATAAGTTTGAAAATACATAAGCAAAATTATTGTATAAAAAAGTCAGTTGGCGTATAATCAAATTAAAGGTCAAAGAAAGTCAAACATTTGGAGGACTGTAAAGATGGACTTAAATCAAATGACAACAAAAACACAAGAGGCGATTATGAGTGCCCAATCTTTAGCGGTATCTCATCATCATCAAGAAGTAGATACTGTTCATCTCTTGTTTACATTATTAGAAGAGCAAGATGGGTTAGCAGTGCGTATTTTTCAAAAAATGAATGTCGATATAGAAGCGTTAAAGCAAGGCGTCGAAAGTTTAATTAAGAAAAAACCTTCTGTAACGGGAAGCGGTGCAGAAGTAGGAAAATTATATATAACAGGTGCTCTGCAACAACTACTTGTAAGAGCAGGAAAAGAAGCAGAGAAATTGCAAGATGACTACATTTCAGTTGAACATGTATTGCTTGCTTTTTCAGAAGAAAAAGGCGATATAAATCAATTACTTACAAGATTTCACATTACAAAAGATAACTTATTACAGTCTTTAATGACAGTTCGGGGGAATCAAAGAGTGACTAGTCAAAATCCAGAAGCAACTTATGAAGCGTTAGAAAAATATGGTCGTGATTTAGTGGCGGAAGTGAGAGCAGGGAAAATTGATCCTGTTATCGGTCGCGATAGTGAAATTCGACGTGTAATCCGCATTCTTTCACGTAAAACGAAAAACAACCCGGTTTTAATTGGTGAACCCGGTGTTGGTAAAACAGCAATCGTTGAAGGATTAGCACAGCGTATTGTGAAGAAGGATGTACCAGAAGGATTAAAAGATAGAACAATCTTCGCATTAGATATGAGTGCGCTTGTAGCTGGAGCGAAATTCCGTGGTGAGTTTGAAGAGCGTCTGCAAGCTGTATTAAATGAAATTAAAAAGAGTGAAGGTCGCATTTTATTATTCATTGATGAACTTCACACAATCGTCGGCGCTGGTAAAACAGAAGGTGCGATGGACGCAGGAAATATGTTAAAACCGATGCTTGCGCGTGGTGAACTGCATTGTATCGGGGCGACAACGTTAGATGAGTATCGTAAATATATTGAGAAAGATCCAGCGCTAGAAAGACGTTTCCAACAAGTATTAGCAGAAGAACCAACTGTTGAAGATACAATTTCCATTTTACGTGGTTTAAAAGAGCGCTTTGAAATTTATCATGGTGTAAATATTCATGACCGCGCGATTGTAGCAGCATCCGTTTTATCAGATCGATATATTTCGGATCGTTTCTTACCAGATAAAGCGATTGATCTTGTTGACGAAGCGTGCGCAACGATTCGAACAGAGATTGATTCTATGCCGACAGAATTAGATGAAGTAACGCGCCGCATTATGCAGCTGGAAATTGAAGAAGCGGCTCTTGGAAAAGAGAAGGACTTTGGTAGCCAAGAACGCCTGAAAACGTTGCAACGTGAATTATCGGATTTAAAAGAAGTTGCAAGTGGTATGAGAGCGAAATGGGAGAAAGAAAAAGAAGACATTCATAAAGTGCGTGACTTACGTGAACATTTAGAGCGCTTGCGCCGTGAGTTAGAAGAAGCAGAAGGAAATTACGATTTAAATAAAGCAGCTGAACTTCGTCACGGGAAAATTCCAGCTATCGAAAAAGAGTTAAAAGAAGCGGAAGAAATGGGTGCACATAATAAACAAGAGAATCGCTTATTACGTGAGGAAGTAAGTGAAGAAGAGATTGCTGATATTGTTTCACGCTGGACTGGTATTCCTGTCGCAAAACTCGTTGAAGGTGAACGCGAGAAATTACTACGCTTAGAGCAAATTTTATCAGAGCGTGTCATCGGACAAGAGGAAGCGGTAAGCTTAGTATCAGACGCAGTTCTTCGTGCACGCGCTGGTATTAAAGACCCGAACCGTCCAATTGGTTCCTTCATCTTTTTAGGACCGACAGGTGTTGGTAAAACAGAACTTGCAAAAACGTTAGCACAGTCTTTATTCGATAGTGAAGAGCAAATGATTCGTATCGACATGTCTGAGTATATGGAGAAACACGCTGTGTCACGCTTAATTGGTGCGCCTCCTGGATATGTTGGGTATGAAGAGGGCGGTCAATTAACAGAAGCGGTAAGACGTAAACCGTATTCAGTTATTTTGTTAGACGAAATCGAAAAAGCACATCCAGAAGTATTTAACATTTTATTACAAATGTTAGATGATGGACGCATTACAGATTCTCAAGGACGTACAGTAGACTTTAAAAACACGGTTATTATTATGACTTCAAATATTGGATCTGCTCATTTGTTAGATGGATTAGAAGCAGATGGCTCAATTAAAGAGGAATCAAGAGAACTTGTAATGGGGCAATTAAGAGGACATTTCCGACCAGAGTTTTTAAACCGTGTCGATGAAATTATTTTATTCAAACCTCTTACAACGAATGAAATTAAAGGTATTGTTGATAAAATTGTAAAAGAATTACAAGGGCGTTTAGCTGACCGTCATATTACAGTAGAATTAACAGACGCAGCGAGAGAATTTGTTGTAGAAGCTGGCTTTGATCCGATGTACGGAGCTCGTCCATTAAAACGATATGTACAGCGTCAAGTTGAGACGAAATTAGCGAGAGAATTAATTGCAGGAACAATTACTGATAACAATCACGTAGTTGTTGATGTAGAAAATAACGAATTAGTCGTTCATGTAAAGTAAAATAAAAAAGAGTTCGGATAAAATCCGGACTCTTTTTTTAGTGTTGTTCTACTGGCTCGTTTGGAATTGTAGCTGAAATTGCTAGTACAAATACCGCAAGAACAACTGAGAAAATAGACGCTTGGTTAAAATCGTATGTACCGCCAGTCATAGAGCCGATTACGTAGCTCATCATATGTACAAGCGCGAACGACCAAATTAATGCCCAAATGAAACGCATATTTTACACCTCTATTCGTTCAATCTGTCCTTATTGTAACACAATTGAAAAAAGAATATAGAAAAATATTTGTAGATTTTTCAACGCAAATTTGCATTCCGTTCATACATTATAGAAGAGTACTTTTATACGTTTAGAAAATAAGGCGGGGGAAAAATGAGTATTACGGAACGTTTTTTTTATTTAGAAAAAGAACCATGTGTCATTTATTTACCGGAGAAGCCAAATGGATTTTCTGTTATGCTTCTCGGTGATTATAACTACTTTATTGAGAATGGTACAAGTTTATGGACACAGCATGCAGGTAGATCTTATTTTTTACATGGCCTTATTGAGGAAGGCTACACGGTCTTTTCCTCTAATTTATACGGAAGACATTGGGGAAACGACCAATCTGTTCGTCTAGCAAAACGTTTATATGATGTTGTTTTGAGAAAAGAGACATTAAATGCGAAAATGCACATTATGGCAGATGGTATGGGTGCACTTGTAGCACTTGAAATGATGAACAAATACCCTGAATGTATACGCTCTGTCGTTATGTTAAATCCGTGTTTAGATTTACCAGAATATGTGGAGTTTGAAAAAGAGCATAAGTTTTTTTACAAAAGATTAGTGAAGGAATTAAGTTTGGCGTATGATTCCAAAGAAGAAGAATTAGAATCCAAAATAAATAAGAAATCATTTACGCTTCTTCCGTCTTGTGTACCTGTTAAAGTTTTCGTATCAACACAAGAAAAAAGAGGAAGAAAACAGTTGTTACGTAAATATGAGAAAATGAGGCAATTCAATCAATGCGATACTTCTGTCTTATTCCATCTGCAAGATGTGAAATATAAAATGGTTAGGCAAACGACTGATTTCTTTAAAAAATATGAAGAAGAATTGTGAAGCTCCCATATACATAAATGAGGAGCTATTTGTTTCAAGGAGAAAGGGTTGGTGGTATGGAGCGCGTGCTAATTATAGGTGCACTTACGTTTGTAGGTTATCACCTTGTGAATAAAATGATTGCAGAAGAAGTAGAAGTGTACGGTCTTGATTTTGATGAATTCGAGAATATGACAAAAATTAATGAAGAGAAGTTATTGTTGATTGGACGAAATGCGTTATTTACGTATTATTCGATAAGAGATGAAGATGGATGGAGATCAGTAGAAGGAGAGAAGTTCGATACGGTTTACTTTTGCTTGTATGAGCCAAATCAACAAAGTGGTTTTCGGAATGAAAGAGTTATATTACAGTATTTAAAGCGGATTATAAGAATGTGTGCAGAGCAGAAAGTGAAGTTAAATCTAATTTCTTCTATTGAAGTAGGAAACGCAGATGAATCTGAAAATAAACGTTTATTTTTGAAAGTGGAAGAAGGATTGAAAAAAGGAGAGGCACCATATAGTGTATTTCGAGTTCCTACATTATATGGGCCATGGCAACCATCTTTTATGATGTATCATCAGCTCATTTTATCAGAACTGGATGAGAAAGAGTGCTATTATGCGAGTGAGGAAAATGGAAGTGATCTATTGTACGTGGAAGATGTATGTGAATACTTATGGGAAAATGGAATGAACGAGGAGCATCTCGGCATATACAATTTACTTAGTGGTAAAAAGTCATTATGGAAAATAGGTATGAACCTTTTACGTGCAACGGATAAAGTGAATAAAAAGAATGAGGAAGAACGAAATGATGCTGTCGAGGTTATTTCGATAAAAAGAAATACCCCGTTAGAATACGGTTTAAATAAACAATTGGCACATATGAAAAAATATAAAGAGTTATACGAAGGATAGCGAGCGTGTTACACTATGTATGTGAAAGTTTTAATGGAGAGGAAGAACATAATATGAATGAGAAAAGCATGCAATTTTTACAAATCGCAATGAAGCATTTACCAGAAGCAAAGGCCATCTTAGATTCGAATGGAATTGCGCTTGATATGGAGAAAGCACAACCAGTATTAGAGTTATTGATGAAAGTTATGAACGAAGCATATGAGCTTGGGAAAGCAGATAAAGAATAAAATTTTCTTTTTTGGAAGGGAAGAGAGGCTCGAACCGTGGATAGAAGCGGTTCGGGCCTTTTTATATTTCAAAAGAAACAGGAAAGGTATGTTTCTGTTTCTTTTAATAAACAATAAAGTGAATAATGCTGGATTTATGGTTTAGCTGAAATATATTCTAGACAAAAATACATTTATGTTTTAAAATTAGTACCAAGTCATAATAATTGATATAAAACGGAGGGCTGCGATGTGAACGTGGGCATTTTAGGGATCGGAAGATATGTGCCAGAAAAAGTAGTCACAAATCACGATTTAGAGAAAATCGTAGATACATCTGATGAATGGATTCGTACGAGAACGGGAATTGCAGAAAGACGCATTGCCGATGATACAATAGATACTTCATATATGGCGGTAGAGGCTTCTAAAAAAGCACTTGAAGATGCCGGGATTAGCGGAGAGGATATCGATCTGATTTTAGTGGCAACAGTAACACCAGATCGCGCATTCCCAGCAGTAGCTTGTGTCATTCAAGAAGCCATTGGCGCAAAACACGCAGCCGCAATGGATTTAAGTGCAGCGTGCGCTGGTTTTATGTACGGAATGATTACAGCGCAGCAATTTATTCAAACGGGAACTTATAAAAATGTATTAGTAGTTGGTAGTGATAAACTATCTAAAATTGTAGACTGGAATGATCGAAATACAGCAGTACTATTTGGAGACGGAGCTGGTGCAATCGTAATGGGGGCTGTTTCAGAAGGAAGAGGCGTTCTATCTTTCGAATTAGGAGCAGACGGAAGCGGCGGTAAGCATCTTTATCAAGACGAGTATGTTATGATGAACGGCAGAGAAGTCTTTAAATTTGCTGTTCGCCAACTTGGTGATTCCTGTCTTCGCGTGTTAGAAAAAGCGGGACTTACGAAAGAGGATGTGGATTTTTTAGTACCACATCAAGCGAATATTCGTATTATGGAATCTGCAAGAGAGAGATTAAATTTACCACAAGAAAAAATGAGTATGACAATTGAAAAGTTTGGTAATACATCAGCTTCTTCAATTCCAATTGCAATGGTAGAGGAATTGCAAAATGGACGTATTCAAGATGGTGATTTAATTATACTTGTTGGTTTCGGCGGCGGATTAACATGGGGAGCAGTTGCTCTTCGTTGGGGTAAATAAGGACTGAGAGAAAAAAAGGAGTGTATTTTGTATGGAGAAAAAGAGGGTCGTAATTACAGGACTAGGAGCTGTTACACCGATCGGAACAGATGTTGAAACAGCGTGGGAAAACATTAAAAAGGGTGTATCTGGAATCGGACGACTTACAAGAATTGATCCGGAACTGTTTCCAGCAAAAGTAGCAGCAGAAATTAACGACTTTGAAGTCGAGAAATATATTGATAAAAAAGAAGCGCGCCGTATGGATCGCTTTACACAATATGCAGTAGCAGCAGCGAAAATGGCAGTTGCAGATGCAAAGCTTGAAATTACAGAAGAAAACGGACCTCGAATTGGTGTATGGATTGGTTCTGGTATTGGCGGTATGGAAACATACGAAGAACAATTTAAGATTTTTACTGAGAAAGGTCCGCGCCGCGTGAGCCCATTCTTCGTACCGATGATGATTCCAGATATGGCAGCAGGTCAAGTATCGATCGCAACAGGAGCAAAAGGAATTAACACTTGTTCTGTAACGGCTTGTGCATCTGGTGCAAACTCAATTGGTGATGCATTTAAAGCAATTCAGCGTGGTGATGCTGATGCGATGATAACAGGCGGAGCTGAAGCGCCGTTAACAAGTATGGCATTTGCAGGATTTAGTTCAGCGAAAGCATTAACATTTAATGAAGATCCAGCAACAGCTTGCCGTCCGTTTGATAAAAACCGTAGTGGTTTCGTAATGGGTGAAGGTTCAGGTATTTTAATTCTTGAAGAATTAGAGCACGCATTAGCTCGTGGTGCTCACATTTATGCGGAAATCGCTGGTTACGGTGCAACTGGTGATGCATTCCATATTACAATGCCGGCTCCTGGCGGTGAAGGCGGCGTGCGTGCAATGCGTCAAGCTTTAGCAGATGCAGGTCTACAGCCAGAAGATATTGATTACATTAATGCGCACGGTACAAGTACGGATGCGAATGAAAAGTATGAAACGATGGCAATTAAAGAAACGTTCGGTGAGCATGCGTACAAAGTAGCAATTAGCTCAACGAAATCAATGACAGGTCACTTATTAGGAGCAGCTGGTGCTGTTGAAGCGATCTTCTCAATTAAATCAATTACAGACGGAGTAATCCCTCCAACAATTAACTATGAAACACCAGATCCAGAATGTGACTTAGATTACGTACCGAATAAAGCGAGACAACAAGAAGTAAATGCAGTATTAAGTAACTCACTAGGATTCGGTGGTCATAACGCAGTATTAGTATTTAAATCGTATAAATAATAGATGAGATAAGGAGTTTTTTCGCACTATATTGCGAAAAAACTCCTTATTTATTTTTACGCCTTTTTCTCCTTTTGCATATACATAAGAAAAAGGAGGGATAAAGATGGGGATTGTTGAAACTGCTGAGTGGTTACATCTATATTATGGACGGCCAGAAAAGCTGTGTGAAAAGTTTACGAAGTATATCCCGCTGCCAAAAGAAAGGTTGTATCGCTTTTTAATTTCTAAAGGTATGTATCGCCCTGTTATGCGAGGAGAACGAGAAATTAAAGAGTTAGAGAAAAAGGAAGTTTGGAAAGAGTTACGTACGGAGTATGAGAAACTAAAAAATTGGTTAAAAGGTCCGGATGTCCCTGTCTTTATTTTATTATCAGATTCATATAATCGAACTATACAAGAAGAGTATAACGGTAGAGCTGGATTATCTATGCGTCACGTTATTTTCTTATTCGTATGTGGACGGAATTCGGTGGAAGAATTAAAGGTGTTATTGGCGCATGAATATCATCACATATGCAGGTTACATCAAATTGAGACGAAAGAAACAGAATATACATTACTTGATACGATGATTATGGAAGGGCTAGCTGAGCAAGCGGTAACGGAAAGATATTCAGAAAAAAACAATGCACCGTGGACGACGTATCTTTCAAAAGAAGAGGCTATTTATTATTGGAAAAATGTTGTACATGAAAGAATAAGTATAAAACGAGGAACAAGGGAGCACGACATCTTATTAAATGGATTTCACTCTTATCCGAAGATGCTTGGTTATGCGCTTGGATTTCATATTGTCAAAGATTGTGTAACATTGGAAGGAGAAGATACACTTTCTTTATTATCTATAGATGCAAAAGAAATATTGAATAAAGCAAATACATTTCATATATAAAAAACAGGAGCTCTATTTCCTGTTTTTTTTAGTATTAATAGAAGAAAAAATAATAATTAGAATATATTTCCTTAGGTGGAATAAAGTTAAGAAAAATTGAACATAATGATTGATACAAACAGTAGTGAAGTGAGGGGTAGTGAATGTTATATCTACATGATGTATGGGTAAATTGGTTTGAAGGTGAAGAGAATGGGTATAACGTTTGTCATTTTTACGAATGGCGGAAAGATGATACGATTGAGCTATTAGATCAAGTGCCATTATTAAAAGTAGATGCCACATTATATCATTACATCGAGGACGAATTGTTAGAGCTTCCGCAAAAATTGTTGGAAGACGTACATCATAAGGCATATATTCGTAAAAATCATGAACGTTTGCAGCAGGAGTATTGCTTTGTTGTTACAGATGGAAAAGGAATTATTGCGATCGACACAATTGGTTACAATGTACCAATTCGAAAGAGCAGACTTATACCGCGCCAAGAGCAGATGGTATATGAGATGGTAGAAAATGTACAAGCAGAAAAGTATGAGTTCCAAGTAGAAGAAATGGAAAAAGAACATCATATTTTATCACCATCACCTTTCATTATGAATGGCTTAACTCGTAAAGAAAGACAGCTGAAACAATTATTATTTATGGCGTTAGATCAATTACATACAACGAAAAACACAGCAGAAATTCGCTATTGGTTCACAGAGTGGGATCCATCAGCATACGGAATGGTTCAACATATGGAATTTGAAGATATTTGGGCTAAACTGTATGATGAAGCGAAAACAGGCTGGTCTGAGAAGCACGAACAATTATGTGAACGTCTCGTAAAAGGACAGCCATTTTTTGAAAAGTTATGGGAAATGGAAAACGAGCAAAAGGTAAATTAAAAAACCGCCAATTGGCGGTTTTTTTAATTTGTTGTAACTTAGCTCCGGCGGCAAGAATGTTCGGTGACTTCGCGCCTTCCTGCGAGGCAAAAAACGCCTCTACGTCAGGAGCTCCATCCCCCTCACATTCTAAGCGAGCCGCTTCCGCTTTTTACATTACCTACGTTTTCTACTTAGTCCCATTGCGTTTTCTACTTTGCGTAGTTGTTTGAATGCAACGCGGTTTGCTTTTTCTGCACCTTTGTCTAGAATTTCGTCTAGTTCTGGTGAGTTGATTAGTTCGTTATATTTGTCTTGGATTGGACGAATTGCTTCTACGACTACCTGTGCTAGGTCGCCTTTGAAGTCGCCGTATCCTTTTCCTTCGTACATTGCTTCGATTTCTTCAACTGTTTTTCCAGAGAATGAAGAGTAGATTGTTAATAAGTTAGAGATGCCAGGTTTGTTTTCTTTATCAAATTTCACGATACCTTCAGAATCAGTTACAGCACTTTTAATTTTCTTTTCAATTGTTTTTGGTTCATCAAGCATACTGATCATTGCTTTTGGATTCGGATCAGATTTGCTCATTTTTTTCGTAGGTTCTGTTAATGACATAACGCGAGCTCCTACTTTTGGAATACGAATTTCAGGGACAGTGAACACTTCACGGAAGCGTTTGTTGAAACGCTCTGCTAGGTCGCGTGTTAATTCCATATGTTGTTTTTGATCATCACCAACAGGTACAATTTCAGTGTTGTAAAGTAAAATATCAGCAGCCATTAATGGTGGATACGTTAGTAATCCAGCTGGAACTGAATCTCTACCAGAAGATTTATCTTTATATTGCGTCATACGCTCTAATTCTCCAACGTAAGCAACTGATTGCATAATCCATCCTAGTTGAGCGTGTGCTGGTACTTCTGATTGTACAAATAAAGTAGCTTTTTCAGGATCGATGCCACATGCTACATAAAGTGCAGCAAGACTGCGAATGTTTTTACGAAGTTGTACGGGATCTTGAGGTACTGTAATCGCATGTTGGTTTACAATACAGAAATAACAGTCGTGTTCATTTTGAAGCTCTGTAAATTGCTTCATAGCTCCTAAATAGTTTCCAAGTGTAATCGTTCCACTCGGCTGAATACCAGAAAAGATAACTGACATAAGTAATTCCTCCTAAATTTGAATGCGTGATGGGGAAGAGAAGGCAAACAAAAAAGCCCATTCATCCCAAAAACTATAGGGACGAATGGACCGCGGTACCACCCTAATTATTTCACTACTGTGAAATCTCTCTAATCCATAATAACGTTTGGATATAACGCCAAAGCCTACTACTTTCGGTTCGGTTTGGTGCTCAAAAGCCCATTCCATACTGCGCAATTACTTGTTCACACCAGCCACAAGCTCTCTGAAATTGCCTCAATATGTACTCTTCTTTATCATCGCATACATATAAATTTATTTATTGTTACCTAAGCTCTTTTAATATGAAAGAACTAAAGTTTTATAACAAAATGTTTTGCTGATTATTATATCATATGGGATAGTGTTTGCAAACTACATCAAAATAGTAAAACTAATGAGGGTCGAGAACAACCCAAGAACGATACCGGTAATGCAAATTGGATACGTCCATTTGAATGAATATGTTTTATAAATACGTTCTTTCTTATCGGCAGGTTCCTCTACTTCTTCAATTAAAGACTCAATTTTTTTGTTCGTACCAAATACTCTTTGGAAGGCGTAAATTGTTACGTTAAAAAATCCATTTTGAAATATGAATAAAAAACCGCCTATAAGAATAAAAAATAGTGCGACATAAAACGATATATTGACAAAATTCAACAAAAATTGCGATGAAACGAGGAATGCGCCAATACTAGAAGCGATTATCGCTATGGAAATTAGTATACAAGTATGAAAAAAAACTTTATTCAAAATGTTCCCCTCCGTCAAAATATTACTAGAATTATTATACTATAAAAGCTATAATATGTACTAGAATTAATTTTTTGAAAATTATACGCAATTAAAGGTCTGATTTCAAGATGATGGTAGCAATGTTAACGTATCCCTTTACAAAAAAATAAAAAAATAAACATTTTATTAAAAATTTTAACAAAAAAACAAAAAACTATATTCACAATTGTTATATTATATGTATAATGAAAATTGTAGAAACTTGGAGATTATTCTTTCAATTCTACATTTTTACAAGTGAGGGTACAGGAAGTGCAATTAGGGGAGGCAACACAACATGAAGAAAAAGATACCGTTATTACTTGCATCGACGTTGACTGTCAGTATGTTAGGAGCTTGTAGTTACCAAAAAGAGGATAATAAAGCAGGCGCAAAAGAAAAATCCTCAAACAAGCAAGTGTTAAATCTAACCGAGACAGCTGAAATCCCAACTATGGATACGACGTTATCAACAGATGCAGCATCTTCTAACATCATGAATAACACAATGGAAGGATTATATCGTCTGGGGAAAGACGATAAGCTTGTTCCAGGTGTCGCTAAATCTTATGAGAAATCAGAAGATGGCAAAAAGTATGTATTTAAGTTACGTGAAGATGCGAAATGGTCTAATGGTGAACCTGTAACAGCGAAAGACTTCGTTTATTCTTGGCGAAGAGCTGTAGATTCAAACACGGGTGCCAAGTTTGCTTACATACTATTTGATGTTAAAAATGCGGAGAAAGTTAACAAAAAAGAATTACCAGTTGAAGAACTTGGTGTAAAGGCAATTGATGATCATACACTTGAAGTGGAATTAGATAACCCTGTTCCTTATTTTGTAAGTTTAACAGTCTATCCAACATTGTATCCTTTGAATGAGAAGTTTGTAACAGAACAAGGAGCAAAATTTGGATTAGAATCCAATACGACACTTTATAATGGTCCATTCGTATTAAATGAATGGAAGCATGAACAAAGTTTCCAACTTAAGAAAAATCCAACGTATTGGGAAAATAAAGAAGTAAAACTTGAGGAAATAAACTTCAATATTGTTAAGGATCGTTCAACTGCTATAAATTTATATGAAACGAAAGCCATTGATCGTGTAGTCTTAACATCAGAGTTTGTAGACAAATACAAATCAGATGCTGACTTTAAAACGATTAAGAGACCATCTACACAATTTATTCGCTTAAATGAAAAGAATAAATTTTTAGCAAATAAAAATATCCGAAAAGCAATTGCAATGTCCTTTGAGCGTGAAAATATCGGGAAAGTTATCTTAAACGATGGTTCAGAGGGGATATATGGTTTTGTTCCGAAAGGCTTAGCAAAAGGTCCGAATGGAAAAGACTTCCGTGAAGAAAACGGAAAGCTTATCAAAGAGGATATTAAAGAAGCTCAAAAATACTGGGAAGCTGGTAAAAAAGAACTTGGTGTAGACAAAGTAGAGTTAGAGCTATTAAACTTTGATACTGATGATGCTAAAAAAATCGGAGAGTATTTAAAAGGCCAATTTGAAAAGAACTTACCAGGTTTAACAGTTTCAACAAAAATGCAGCCATTTGCACAAAAATTAAAACTTGAAGCAAGTGGAGATTACGCAATGTCATACGCGGGATGGAGTCCAGATTATATGGATCCAATGTCATTCCTTGAAATGTATACGACAGGTAATGCGCAAAACAAAGTAAATTACGCAAATGCAGCGTATGATGATTTAATTAAAAAAGCGAAAACAGAAGTTGATGTACAAGCTCGCTGGGATGCATTATTACAAGCAGAAAAACAACTGCTTGAAGATGCAGCGATTGCTCCAGTATATCAACCAGGAAAAGCTTATTTACAACGTGGCTCAATTACTGGCCTATTAGAACATAAATATGGCGGAGAATTTAGCTATAAGTGGGTTGAACTAAAAAACTAAAAATGGTTTCCATCATGAATAAGGGTATATGCCTATGATGGGCATATGCTCTTATTTTAAAAAAATAAAAGTAAGAATATTTTAAACTATCTTATTGCTTTTGAGAAAAACGGGGAGGTGCTTGACTATGGGACGTTATGTATTAAAACGTTTCGTGTACATGGCTTTGACATTATTTTTAATTACTACACTGACTTTCTTTTTGATGAAATTACTTCCGGGTTCTCCGCTTAAAAACCAGGAGAAACTATCACCGGCACAAAAAGAAATCATTCTTGAAAAATATGGCTTAAATGATCCAGTACCAGTTCAATATGCACGTTACTTAGGTAACTTAGCAAAAGGTGATTTAGGGGTATCATTCCAATATGATAACCGTCCAGTAACAGATATGATTGTGGATCGCATTGGACCATCAGCACAACTTGGTTTACAAGCGATTATATTAGGAACATTTATCGGTTTAATTTTAGGAATCGTTGCGGCACTTCGTAACAATACGTGGGTCGATTATGGGGCGACAATTATTTCCGTACTCGGGATGTCGGTACCATCGTTCGTATTCGCCGCATTACTACAATATTTCGTAGGGGTAAAACTTGGGTGGTTCCCAGTAGCATTCTGGAAAGGACCAGAGTTTACCGTAATGCCTACAATCGCTTTATCGATGGCAGTTATCGCAACAATCGCACGTTTTGCTCGTGCAGAGTTAATTGAAGTTATGCAAGCTGATTACATTTTAACAGCGAAAGCGAAAGGAATTAGCCAAGGTGTTATCATTATTAAACACGCACTTCGTAACGCGTTAATTCCAGTAGTAACAATTTTAGGACCAATGGTTGCAGGTTTAATTACAGGGACATTAGTTATTGAGCAAATTTATGCTGTACCAGGACTAGGGGAACAGTTCGTTAAATCTATTACAGTGAATGACTATACAGTTATTATGGGAACTACAATTTTCTATAGTGCGATTTTCATCTTAGTTATTTTCATTGTCGATATTTTATACGGAATTATTGATCCTCGTATTCGTTTAGCGGGAGGGAAAAAATGATGAAAGATGTACAAAAATTATCTCCAGATTTATTTCAACAAGCCAATCAAAATAATGTTGATAATGAAGTCATTGCCCGTCCAAGCTTAACGTTTTGGCAAGATGTAAGAAGACGTTTGTTCCAACATAAAGGAGCAATGTTCGGTTTCGTTTTATTAGCGCTTATTATATTACTAGCAATCTTAGGACCGATGGTAAGTAAGCATTCTTATAAAGAGCAAGACTTAGGTCGTGCGAAATTACCACCGAAAATTCCTGTTATTGAAAATGTTCATTGGCTACCATTTGACGGTACAGATCAATATGGTGTTGACCAATATGAAAAACGTGATATTAAAGAGTATTTCTGGTTTGGTACAGATGATCTTGGCCGCGATTTATGGACAAGAACATGGGAAGGTACGCGTGTATCATTATATATCGCTCTTTTAGCAGCGGCGATTGACTTAGTAATTGGGGTTGCTTATGGAGGTATTTCAGCGTTCTATGGCGGTAGAGTAGATAATATTATGCAACGTGTTATGGAGATTATTAACGGTATTCCATACTTAATCATCGTTATTTTAATGGTAATCATTATGGGATCTGGTATATGGTCAATTACACTAGCAATGGCGATTACAGGTTGGATAGGGATGTCACGTATCGTTCGTGGACAAATCCTGAAATTAAAAAATCAAGAATATGTATTAGCATCTCGTACATTAGGTGCAACAAATACACAATTAATTGTAAAACACTTAATCCCGAACGTAATGGGACCAATTATCGTAATGACAATGTTTACAATTCCAACAGCAGTGTTTGGTGAGGCGTTCTTAAGCTTCATCGGTTTAGGTATTCAGCCACCATTCGCATCACTTGGTTCTCTTGTAAACGATGGTTATAAATCAATTCAAACGTATCCACATATGATGTTCATCCCAGCGGTTGTCATCAGTATGTTAATCTTAGCATTCAACTTAATGGCAGACGGATTACGCGACGCGTTAGATCCAAAAATGCGTAAGTAAAAGAGGGGAGAAGTAAAAATGAAAACATTGCTAGAGGTAAAAGATTTGCAAGTCTCCTTTGATACACATGCAGGTGAAGTACAAGCTGTACGCGGTGTTACTTTTGATTTGAAAAAAGGAGAAACATTAGCGATTGTAGGAGAATCTGGTTCTGGTAAATCAGTTACTTCTAAAGCGTTAATGGGATTAATTCCGAATCCTCCAGGGCGTATTAAAAACGGTGAAATCGTATTTGAAGGTCGTGACTTAACGAAACTGACAGAAAAAGAAATGCAGCAAGTGCGCGGGAAAGATATCGCGATGATTTTCCAAGATCCAATGACATCATTAAATCCAACGATGACAATTGGGAATCAAATTATGGAAGGTCTTATTAAACACCAAGGGATGAGTAAAGCAGACGCACGTAAAGTTGCGTTAGAATTAATCGACCTTGTAGGTATTCCGAATCCAGAAGCGCGTTTAAAACAATATCCTCACCAATTCTCAGGTGGTATGAGACAGCGTGTAGTTATTGCGATGGCGTTAGCTTGTAACCCGAAATTATTAATTGCCGATGAGCCGACAACAGCGCTAGACGTTACAATTCAGGCGCAAATTTTAGAGCTTATGAAGGACATTCAGCAAAAAACAGAAGCGGCAATCATTTTCATTACACATGACTTAGGTGTAGTGGCAAACGTTGCGGACCGCGTAGCAGTTATGTACGCAGGTAAAGTTGTTGAAATTGGAACGGTTGATGAAATTTTCTACAATCCAAAACATCCATACACTTGGGGCTTAATCGCATCTATGCCAAGTTTAGATGGTTCAGAAGAAGAGTTATACGCAATCCCTGGAACGCCTCCAGATTTATTAAAGCCGCCAAAGGGAGATGCTTTTGCACCACGTAATCCACAGGCATTGAAAATTGATTTTGAAATGGACCCACCTTTATTTAAAGTAAGTGATACACACTATGCGGCAACTTGGTTACTTCACGAGCAAGCTCCAGAAGTAAAACCACCGGCAGTCGTTGAAAAACGCATTCTTCAAATGAAAGCAGGTGAACAACATGACTAAACAACGTGAGAAATTAATTGAAGTAAAAAATGTAAAACAGCACTTCGACGTGAGTGGTGGTGTTGTCAAAGCGGTTAATGATATTTCATTTGATATTTACCGCGGAGAAACATTTGGTCTTGTAGGAGAATCAGGTTGTGGTAAATCGACAACTGGAAGAACGATTATTCGTTTATATGATGCAACTGCTGGTGAAGTGTTGTTCGATGGTGAAAATGTACATGGTAAAAAATCACGTGCAGAGCTGAAGAAATTCAACCGTAAAATGCAAATGATTTTCCAAGATCCATATGCATCATTAAACCCTCGTATGACAGTAGGGGATATTATTGCAGAAGGTATTGATATTCACGGACTAGCAAAAGGTAAAAAAGAGCGTATGGACCGTGTTCATGAATTATTAATCACAGTTGGTTTAAATAAAGAGCACGCAAACCGTTTCCCGCATGAATTCTCAGGTGGACAACGTCAACGTATCGGTATCGCCCGCGCACTTGCTGTAGAGCCTGAATTTATCATTGCCGATGAGCCAATCTCAGCACTTGACGTATCAATCCAGGCGCAAGTTGTAAACTTACTGAAAAAGTTACAAAAGGAAAAAGGTTTAACATACTTATTCATTGCCCATGATTTATCAATGGTAAAATACATTAGTGACCGCATTGGCGTAATGTACCGTGGTCAAATCGTTGAGCTAACAACAAGTGAAGAGTTATATGCGAATCCAATTCATCCATATACGAAATCACTATTATCAGCAATTCCGCTTCCAGATCCAGATTATGAGCGCAATCGTAAACGTATCGTATACGATCCATCTCAGCATGATTATGCTAGTGAAGCACCGACAATGCGTGAAATTCGCCCAGGACATTTCGTACTATGCTCTGAAGCAGAGTATAAGAAATATAAAGAGATTTATCAATAATAAAAAAGCCAATCTTCCGTTATGGAAGATTGGCTTTTTTCTACTATATAAAAGAGTTGTCAACATTTCTCGGTAAGTCGATTTATTTAAAGCATCGCTCATATAAGTTTCATTTACTAAAGACTACACCTTAATCAAACGAGTATTATTGCGCCTGAACAGAAACAATCTCTTCTTTTTCTTCAGGTTTAACAAGTGCATAACGCTCCCACGCTCTACTTTTCCAGCGGAAGAACATAATAATGGCACGTGTCCATTCATCGATAGCAATGGCTAGCCAAATACCAACGAGCCCCATATCTAAATGGAAGGCGAAAAAATAACCGAGTGGTAAACTCATTAACACCATAGAGAATGCGCCGATTAAAACAGGATATTTTGCATCACCAGCTGCACGAAGTGAATTGATAATAACGATGTTCATCGTGCGTCCCGTTTCAAGTAGTATACTTAGTAAAAGAACTGATGCACCTAATGTAATAATGTGCGGATTATCTGTAAATAGTCCCATTAATTGTGTGCGGAATGTAATAACGAGAGCGACCATACATAAAGTGACGCCAATTGCCCATTTCACACTTTTCCATACGCGTTCATATGCTTCATCTTTTTCACCACCGCCAACGAGGCGCCCGATAATAATTGCTGTTCCCATACCGATTGCAATAGCGAATAAATAAGTGAACATAGAAATATTCGTAGCGTATTGTCTAGCCGCTAATGATTCCGTTCCTAAGTACGTTGCATAATACAGAAAGACAATTTGGCAAGCTTGATACATAACTTGCTCAAATGCAGAGGGAATCCCGATTTTTAAAATTTTCCCGATGTATTCTTTTGATAAGGTGAAGTAATATTGTATTTTCACACGGTATTCCATAACGCGGTACAGTAACCAGAAGAAAACGATAAGAGCGATTAATCTGCTGACAGCAGAAGAAATGGCAGCCCCTTGTACACCGAGTTCTGGGAAACCAAATTTCCCGAAAATGAGTACATAGTTTCCAGCGATATGAATAATATTCATTCCAAGTGAAATAAACATCGCTTGCTTTGTGAAGCCGTGTACGCGGATAATTGCGGCTAATGAATTAATAATAGCTTGAAGGAAAATAGCTCCCCCGACGATGGATAAATAGTTTTGTGCATACATGAGTACATCGCCTTGTAAGTTCATTGCCATCATCATATGTTTTGAAAATAAAAGAAAACCAGCGCTTATAACGAGTCCGACCACTAAATTTAATGTGACGGCTAAAGCTGATATTTTAGATGCTTCCATAAAACGTTTGGAACCGAGGTATTGAGATACGACGATAGCTGCGCCGTTCCCGATGACTTCTAGTACCAAAATAGCGATATGGAGATATTGATTCGCTGCACCAACCCCAGATACAGCATCGTCTGATAATGCACTTAACATGAAAGTATCAGCGATCCCCATTAACATAAATAGAAAAACTTCTAGAAAAATAGGCCATGTTAATAAGAATAAACTTAATTTCTCTGTTGGCCCGTTTTTTGCCTGAATTGCTGTCATGTCCGTCCCCTCTTTACCGATATCTATTTTTAGCAAGGTGTATCGTAACATACTTTCTTATCCTTTGCACCCATTTGAGCCTACATATTTTTAATATGAAGGGCCTGCAATTTTATGTTAAAAAGAGAAGGATAATTATGCACAAAATATTATGAAATATAAAATTTATTTTTCTCTGATAATTTAGAAAAATATAAAAATAGTTATTATCGACACTTTAGCGAGGGGAAATAGTAATATAAAACGTTTACATGGATACATTTTTTAACAGAAAATTTTAATAAAATAGAAATATAAATATACAAAAAATATATTTGTGTGTATAATATGAATTATTAGAACATATATATATTTCTTTCTGTTTGGAAATGAAAGGGCTAACATTTTTTGGAGGGTGGAAGTATGAAAAAAAAGATACCAGTTTTTGTAGCATCAACAGTAGCAATGAGCATGATGTTAGGGGCATGTAGCTATCAAAAAGATGAACCGCAAGCGAACGCAAAAGGGGATAGCGGGAAAAGCGGTGCGAAGCAAGTTATTAATCTGACAGAAGTGTCTGAAATTCCGACAATGGATACAACACTTGCCTCGGATGCTGCTTCTTCAAAAGTTATGAATAATACAATGGAAGGGCTATATCGACTTGGGAAAGGCGATAAGTTAGTTCCAGGTGTAGCGAAATCTCATACGAAATCTGAAGATGGTAAAAAATATACATTTAAATTGCGTGAAGACGCTAAATGGTCGAATGGTGATCCTGTAACAGCAAAAGATTTTGTATATGCATGGCAAAGAGCTGTTAACCCGGATACGGCAGCGAAATCAGGATATATTATGTTAGATGTGAAAAATGCAGAGAAAATTAATAAAAGAGAGCTATCACCGGATCAATTAGGTGTAAAAGCGATAGATGATTATACATTAGAAGTTGAATTGGATAACCCAGTTCCATATTTTCTTGATTTAACGGTGTATCCACTATTTTTCCCATTAAATGAGAAGTATATGAAAGAACAGGGAGAAAAATTTGGTTTGGAAGCAAATACAACGTTGTATAACGGTCCATTTGTATTAAATGAATGGAAGCATGAACAAAGTTTCCAACTAAAGAAAAATCCAGGTTATTGGGATCAAAAAGAAGTGAAATTAGAAGAAGTTAATTTTAATGTTGTAAAAGATACAGGAGCAGCTGTTAATTTATATAATACGAATGCGATTGACAGAGTTGGTTTATCAGCGGAATTAGTTGATAAGTATAAAGGGCAAAAAGATTTTAAAACAATTAATGATCCAACTGTGTTCTTCTTGCGTTTTAATCAAAAAAATCCAGCGTTAGCTAACAAAAATATTCGTAAGGCTATTTCTAGTGCATACGATCGAGATGGTATTGGTGAGGTTATTTTAAACAATGGTTCTAAGGGAGCTTATGGTTTAGTACCATCTGATTTTGTTAAGGGACCAGATAAGCAGGATTTCAGAAAAGAAAATGGAAAACTTTCAAAAGTAGATGTGAAGGAAGCTAAAAAATTCTGGGAAGCAGGAAAGAAAGAATTAGGTAAGGATAAAATAGAACTAGAATTTTTAAACTTTGATAATGAAGAATCTAAGAAAATTGGTGAGTATGTAAAGGGAGAATTAGAAAAGAATTTACCAGGTCTAACAGTAACGATTAAGATGCAACCATTTGCACAAAAATTAAAACTTGAAGATAGTGGACAGTTTGATATTTCATTTACTGGATGGGGACCTGATTTCCCTGATGCAATCACATTCCTTGATATGTTTATAACAGATGGTTCACAAAATAAAATGAGTTATTCTAATGCCCAGTATGATGGCCTTATTAAAAAGGCAAAGCAAGAAGGTTCAGATGTAAAAGGACGTTGGAATGACCTGTTAAAAGCGGAAAAAATCTTATTTGAGGATGCAGCAATTGCACCAGTATTCCAACGAGGTAGATCTATATTAGAAAGAGAAACAATTAAAGATGTATATATCCACAAATATGGCGGCGAATTAAGCTTTAAGTGGGCATCTGTAGAAAAATAAAAAAAGCAGGCTAACCGCCTGCTTTTTTTAATACGTACGTTTCTTATAAATACCTTTCCCGCCAACTTGGTTCCAGCCGGATTGGACATCCAAGCTTTTATTAACAAACTTCATTTTTTCTTTTCCGCCAAAGAGTTTTTCACCAATGCTATTTGTAATGACACCAATCAATGCTGTGATTCCGATGATGAGGGCAGCAACAGTGACAAAATCAATAAAAAAAGCAATCATTTGCAAATTCCCCCTTTGCCTGTCTGTATGTTTATTGTATGAGATAAAAGATAAAAAAGAAAGAAATGTCAGAAAAATAATTGATTTATTTTAGAAATCGTATAGACATGGATGAGGATGTTTGTTAAAATAAGAACAAGTGTTCCTTTTGATTCTCACTTTTATAGTCTTACATTTCTTAATTGATTTATGAAGAAAAGGTAAGAAAACGTTCTCTTTTTCATAGAGAAGATTATGGGGAAATAACTGTATATCACATGAAAAATCTATGACAAGCCAGTATTAAGAGGGTTGAAGGTTATTGTTAAATTACAGCTGAAGTGAGTTTGATCATGTTACATAGCAGTGGAATACACGGAAGAGTTTTCTCAATTAGAAGGAAATTTACTGTATATTTCTTGCAAAATCTATTGTATAATGATTATAGAAGTTACTTATTAAAAGTAATTGTTGTTTGCTCAAAGTTGTTGCTTACATGAAATGAGATTTTTTGCACTTTGTTATAAGACAAGGTATCGTAAAAAATTGCTGAATTTAGAAATTTAAACTGTAATTAGTACAGAATTTGTACTCTTTAAGGAGAGTGAGCTTTGTATGGTAACATTATATAGTTCTCCAAGCTGTACGTCTTGTAGAAAGGCGAAATTATGGCTAGAGGAAAATCATATTCCTTATACAGAACGTAATATTTTCTCAGATCCATTAACGATTGAGGAAATTAAAGAGATTTTACGTATGACAGAAAGCGGAACGGATGAGATTATTTCTACTCGTTCGAAAGTTTTCCAAGAATTAAATGTAAACTTAGAGTCTTTACCACTTCAAGATTTATATAAGATGATTCGTGACTATCCAGGGATTTTACGTCGTCCAATTATGATTGACGAGAAGCGCCTTCAAGTAGGTTACAATGAAGACGAAATCCGCCGTTTCTTACCACGTACAGTAAGAACGTTTCAATTACGTGAAGCACAGCGTCTTGTAAATTAATTATAATAACATGAAAACCTTCTACCTATTATATAGTAGAAGGTTTTTTTTAATGTTTCACATTTCGTAATCGAACTTGTTGCACGATAATACCGATGCATAGAACAGTGAAAATGAATAAGAAAGGCATGCTTGTGGTGAAATTTGGATTATTATGAAAGAACGTTGCAAGCCTGTCTTCATGTGTAACCATTTTTCCTGCTGTATAGGCGAGAATCGCTGCTCCGCAATAAATGAGGAATGGAAAGCGTTCCATAAGTATTAAAATAAGTTTGCTGCCCCAAATAATAATCGGGATAGAAATGAGTAAGCCGATTATTACGAGTAAAAATCTTCCGTGAGCTGCACCTGCAATGGCAATAACGTTGTCAAACCCCATAACGAGATCCGCGAATACAATTGTACGCACAGCTTGAAATAAAGTTGTTTTCCCCTGAATAGCAGAAAGATCGTTGCTATTATCAGTTAGTAAATTTACTGCAATTAATGTAAGTAAAACGCCCCCGATAAGTTGTAGAAATGGAATGTCGAGTAAATAGACAGCTAGTATAGTAAGGATAATTCTTAGTACGATTGCTAAAAGAGTACCAATCAAAATGGCTTTATTTCGTTTCGATTCAGGTAAATTTCGGCTAGCTAGTGCGATGACGATTGCGTTGTCACCACCTAATACAACATCGATACCGACAATCATTAGTACAGATGTTAAAAACTCTAAGTCCATTCGTCTGCCTCCATTTATGATGTTTTAATAAGCGAACTGTATGTATGTGGTGAAGAGAGAGACTAAATAATCTTCTCTAATAAAAGTTTCACTTTATTACAGTGTACGGGGGAGGGTGGAAATGTATGTCCAAATTTTTCATGAGTGAGAAATCGCTATAATGATATATTTGTGTAGATGGTCGAATAAAGATAGGCATATAACTATTTTTGTAAAATAAATCGATTTTATTTCCATTCTGGAGAATCTTATCATAAAATGAGAGTACAAGAATCTATTGATTTGTCATATGAGTGGGGAATCCCTTCATAACAATTCTAAGCAGGAAGGGAGAGTTGTATTTTGGATATTGAAAGAATTAATGACCATACGATGAAATTTTTTATTACGTACATTGATATAGAGGATAGAGGGTTTAATCGTGAAGAAATTTGGTATGACCGCGAACGAAGTGAAGAGCTCTTTTGGGAGATGATGGACGAAGCTCGTGATCATGATGATTTCTTTATTGATGGACCGTTATGGATTCAAGTGCAAGCAGTCGATAAAGGGATTGAAGTACTTGTAACGAAAGCAGAGCTTTCAAAGGATGGACAAAAGCTAGAACTACCAATAGGTGTAGATAAAATTATAGACATTCCTCTAGATGAAGGCATTGAATCATTATTCCAGCAAGAATTAGTGGAAGAGGTAGAGAAACAAGCAGGAACAAACTTTAACGAAGATGGTACGTTTGGATTTTTAATTAAATTTAATGATTTTGAAGATGTCATTTCATTAAGCCACCGTCTTATCTTTGAAGATATAAAAGATGAGCTGTATTCATTTGAGAACCGCTATTATGTATATGTGGAATTCGATGAAGTGCTACATGATGAAGAAGAAATTGATCGTATTTTAAGTATTGTTTTAGAATACGGAGAAGAATCAACTTTAACAATTCATCGTGTAAGTGAGTATGGGAAACAAATTGTGAAAGAGCATGCGCTTGAAACAATTCGCAATAATTTTCCTGCTAAAACGTAGGCCGATTTCTGTAGTATGAAATCGGCTTTTTATATGAAGAATAGGAAAGCTTTCTTAGTAAGGAGGTAAGAGATGAAAAATACGTTAAAGTTGATTTTCTTTGTTTTACTATTGTTCGCGTTATTTGTTTCGTTACGTATGTTTATTGATGTAGCATTTTATTCGGATGTAATTGGTATAAAAGATGTTTCGATTTTAGGTATTATTAGTATTTTATTTACGGTATCTGCATTTTTAATTGGCTGCGTTATTTTCTTAGAGAACCGTCATCCGTCTAAAACACTTACATGGCTCATTGTGTTAGGTATTTTTCCGGTATTTGGATTCTTCGCTTATTTATTATTTGGACAGAACTTTCGGAGGAAGAGAATGTTCCAAAAGAAGGCGTTGCTCGATGAACAAGCATTTTTACAATATAAAGGGCATGAAGATTACGAAGAACGGATTTTGCGCAATCATAAGCACCAAGAGCTGTTATTTCGTTTAGCGGACCGCTTAGGCGCTTTAAATATTTCATTTCAAACTGAAACGAGAACATTAACAAATGGAGATGAAACGTTTCAGGCCATTTTAGATGGATTAAAACGAGCGAAACACCACATTCATATGGAATATTACATTGTGCGTGATGATAAGCTTGGAACAGAAATTAAAGATATTTTAATACAGAAATCAAAAGAAGGTGTTGTCGTTCGTTTTTTATATGATGCGGTTGGAAGTTTTAGATTATCGAATTCATATATTGAAGAATTGAATGATGCAGGAGTAGAAATGATTCCGTTTTTCCCTGTGCGCTTTCCGATTTTAAACGATAAGATTAATTATCGAAACCACCGGAAAATCGTTATTATTGATGGAAATGAAGGATTTGTCGGTGGATTAAATATTGGTGATGAATATTTAGGGAAGGATAAATATTTCGGTTTTTGGCGAGACACGCATTTATATTTGCGTGGTGAAGCTGTTCAAAGCTTGCAACTTATTTTCCTTCAAGATTGGTTTTATATGACTGGTGAGGCTGTGCTGGCCCCTGAATATTTACAAGCGAAAGCAGTTGAGGGTGATCATTGGGGAGGCGTACAGCTCGTTGCAGGTGGACCAGATAATAAATGGGAAACAATTAAACATTTATACTTTGCCATGATTTCATCTGCACGGAAATCAATTTGGATTGCGACGCCGTATTTCATTCCAGATGATGATATTTTATCCGCATTAAAGGTAGCTGCACTTGCTGGTATTGATGTCCGTTTGTTAATGCCGAGTAAGCCTGATAAGCGCACCGTCTTTTACGCATCGAGATCGTACTTCCCAGAGCTATTAGATGCAGGGGTAAAGATATATGAATACGAAAAAGGCTTTCTTCATAGTAAAGTTGTCATTGTCGATTCTGATTTAGCTTCAATTGGGACTGCTAATATGGATATGAGAAGTTTTCATTTGAACTTTGAAGTAAATGCCTTTTTATATGATACAGACAGCATTCGAAAACTTGTTCAAGATTATAAAGAGGATATAGAAGAATCAAGTGAAATTCATGTCGATCGTTTTCATAAAAGGCGTCTTCATAGACGAATTGTTGAATCGACGTATCGATTATTATCACCTTTATTATAAAAAGAGATGTCCGAAATTGGGACATCTCTTTTTTAAAAGGAATTTGTAATAAATTGTAGAATATAAGGAGCTGAAAGGGTGTGATTCCGATGTTTATCGCCAAAAGAGAAAATGGAGAAAAAATTCATCTACTCTATCATCATGATGAAGAGCTTTTACATCGTATGCGTAAAATGGAAAGCTTCTTTTGCATAGCTTGCGGGAAGGAAGTGCAAATGAAATTAGGGAAACAAAAAAGTTGGCATTTTGCTCATAAGAAAATGGACGCGTGTCTTGCCTTTTATGAAGCAGAATCTATGTATCATATGCACGGTAAAGAATTGTTATATAGGTGGTTCAAACGTCAAAACTTTCCTGTGTATATAGAGCACTATCTTCCAGAAATTCAGCAACGACCAGATATTTTCATAGAGAGAGCAGGGAGAACAATTGCGATTGAATACCAATGCGCCAATCTCTCTATAGAGCAGCTGTACAAACGAACCTATTCGTATTGGCGAGCTGGTATACAGGTCATTTGGATCATTGGTGGAAATCAATTGAAGAGGCAATCAGCATATTGGATGAAATTCTCCTCACTTATGGCTTTCTCCTTACAATCTTATCCTCAGCCATTTCTTATTTTCTTCTGTTCGAAACAAAAATCATTTATGAAATGCGCGTTTCTCACTTCATTTTCTACAAGCGTCTCTTTCTCACATATTATCTATTTACCAACTGAAACGACTACTTTTGAAATGCTCTTTTCTCCCGTCTCTTTCCGAAAAGAAACATTAGGTGAGGAATGGAAAAAGCGAAAGAGCTATTTTCGGCAAAATGCTCTGCAGATTTGGAATTACAATCATAAGTCACTATTACGCCTTTTATATCAATGTAAATGTACCCCAGCGAATTTTCCTTCTGAAATCGGTGTGCCACTCCCGTCCTCATTTGCTTTTCAAACAAATCCATTTATATGGCAAGCTTTTCTATATATAAAGTGTATAGGTGAGCTTACGGTAGGGGATTGTATTTCTCTTCAATATGTATGTAGTTATGTGAAAACGTATACGAAAAGGCGCATGCTCCCGTACTTTTCACGGCATATATGGAAAGTAGCAGTTGCTGAATATATGACATTTTTATGTTATGCAGGTGTATTGCAGAAAGTAGGGACTTATAAGTACCGGAAAAAAAGAGAAGTAGTTATGTTAAAAACAGAGGAGGAAGTTATAAAATATGATGAAATTTGCTTAACGTATGCCTTATCTTTATTTGAGGCAAAGTACAACATGAGAGAAGGAAAAGGGGATATAATAAAGACTGATCGTGAAGGAATTACATAAGAAAAATCGAATTGTATGTAAGTAGAGATATTTAAAGGAGGGCTTAAAGGATGTCTGAACAAAACACAACAAAAACATTACCAAATCGCAGTGAGATTGAAGAATCAAACACATGGCGATTAGAAGATATTTTCCAAACAGATGCAGAATGGGAAAAAGAATTCCAAGCTATTAAAGGGCTATTACCGAAGTTAACTGAATTTAAAGGGAAACTTGGTGACTCTGCGGACAATTTGCTTGAGGCATTGCAATATGAAGACGAAATTTCAATGCGATTAGGTAAGCTATATACATATGCACATATGCGTTACGATCAAGATACAACAAACTCTGTGTATCAAGCGTTAAATGACCGCGCAACAAATTTATATTCACAAGTATCTAGTAGCACAGCATATATTGTGCCTGAAATTTTATCGATTGCAGAAGATACACTGCAAACATTCTTGACAGAAAATAGAGACTTAAGTGTATATGAACATGCATTAGAAGAAATTACGCGTCAACGCCCGCACGTATTATCTGAAGCGGAAGAGGCTCTATTAGCAGAAGCATCTGAAGTAATGAGTGCGTCAAGTAATACATTTGGTATGTTGAATAATGCGGATTTGAAATTCCCATCTATTAAAGGTGAGGATGGAGAAGAAGTGGAAATTACACATGGTCGTTACATTCAGTTTTTAGAAAGTGATGATCGTCGTGTGCGCGAAGATGCATTCAAAGCTGTATATGAAACGTACGGGAAATATAAGAACACATTTGCAAGCACGTTAAGCGGAGCTGTGAAACGTAATAATTTCAATGCGCGTGTTCGTAAATACGATTCTGCACGTCAAGCGGCATTAAGTAATAATAATATTCCTGAAGCGGTGTATGATCAACTTGTTGAATCTGTAAATGATAATTTACACTTGCTACATCGTTACATTGATATTCGTAAGCGTGCACTAGGACTTGATGAGCTTCATATGTATGATTTATATACACCACTTGTACCAGAAGTGAAAATGAACGTGAAGTATGAAGAAGCACAAGACATGTTATTAAAGTCTTTAAACGTACTTGGTGATGAGTATGTTGACATTTTAAAAGAAGCATATGAAAATCGCTGGGTAGATGTGTATGAGAATAAAGGAAAGCGAAGCGGAGCATATTCATCTGGTGCCTATGGAACAAATCCGTATATTTTAATGAACTGGCATGATAATGTAAATAATTTATATACACTTGCTCATGAGTTCGGTCATTCCGTGCATAGTTACTATACAAGAAAGACGCAGCCGCACGTATACGGTGATTATTCAATCTTCGTTGCGGAAGTAGCATCAACTTGTAATGAAGCACTTCTAAACGATTATTTATTAAAAACGACAGAAGATAAGAAAGAGCGTCTATACTTATTAAATCATTATTTAGAAGGATTCCGTGGTACTGTATTCCGTCAAACGATGTTCGCAGAGTTTGAGCATATTATTCATAAGAAAGTACAAGAAGGACATGCGGTTACGCCAGACATGTTAACGGAGATCTACTATGATTTAAATAAGAAATATTTCGGTGATGCTTTAGTAATCGATGAAGAAATTGGTTTAGAGTGGTCTCGTATTCCGCACTTCTACTACAACTATTACGTATACCAATACGCAACAGGATTTAGTGCAGCAACGGCTTTATCTAAACAAATTTTAGAAGAGGGGCAACCAGCAGTAGAACGTTACATTAATGAGTTCTTAAAAGCAGGAAGCTCAGATTATCCAATTGAAGTGCTGAAAAAAGCTGGAGTAGATATGGCATCTCCAGAACCGGTAAAAGAAGCGCTACAAGTATTTGAAGAGAAATTAAATGAATTAGAAGCACTATTATTTGAAGAGAATTAATTGTAAAGACGAGGAATTTACCTCGTCTTTTTTTGTTTTAAATATTTTTGTCGATATTTGTCGAAAAAATAAGGTGAATTTCTTTCTTTTTTCTAAATTAGAAGGCATTTTTACAGGTGATTTTTGTAGTTAAAACCTTTAAATCGTTTTTTATGGTTGAAATAAGAGAGAGCGATGACAATGACTCCAAATAAAAGAGGGAAGGCAATAATTTTAGGAAAAGCTTGTAGTAGAGAGAGGATGTACAAGAAAAAAGAAACGATGACAGCTAGTAAGATAAGTAAAATATACGTTTTTTTCATACAGAACACCTCCAAAATAGCTTTTTTATAGCTTATTCAGAAATGAAAACGTTTAGAATGTGACAAAAGTGTGAAATTCGACAAAAGGGGTTGTCATCTGACGTCGAATCTTGTAATATAATAAGCGTGAACGAATTCACATACAAACATATACCCCTTTGTTTGAACGTGAAAATTTCTCCCATCCCCTTTAATATTTTTATAAGCCGTAAAGAAGAAGACCTGGTGTTTTACACCAGGTCTTTTTCTTTTGCTATCCATTTCCAATAACGCTCACATTTTACGTCAATCATTTGTACTTTTCGTTTCAGTTGTAATTTTTTCAGTTCACGCTCGATCTCTTGCTGCGAGCAGTCATATATAAATGCTACTTCTTTTGAAGATATAAATTGCGTTGCTTCTAGTAACACTTCTAAAGGTGGTAATGGTTCTGGCTCAATTTCACATTTTACAAGTTCTTTCAATAATTGTACGTATACGTCGTAGGAATAAGTTCCAGCGATTTTAATACCTTCTTCATCTGAATTCGCATGAAAGAATACGAGAGAAGGTATTTCTGTAATATGCATCTCATTTGTAAATTTTAAGTCACATTGGAAAGCTTTTTTTGCGCTAGCGGAATGTAGGTCTTTTTTAAATTCTTCTACATCAATATCGCTATCTCTTGCACATGCAAGTAATAATTCACAGTCAGGGTTTGATACATTTTCAAGGAAAATGTATTCTTGGAGTTTTCGCAAAAACTTCGAACCTGCTTTTCGGCCCTGTAACTCCGCTGCCTTAATTGCCATCGAAACTAAATATGGTGTTGACGATGCTTCTTGCATATGTACCTTTCCATCACATGAAAAACCTTGTAAACTTGTTGTCTTTTCCCACACAAATCGAATATTAGCAGGTTTATTCCATTTGTGTGAGGAAGCGTTCGTTCCGTCCACTTTTCCAGTTACGATATGACGAATAGAGAAGTATTTCCCGTATTCAAGCCATAGTTTAATAATAAAGGGCTCAATTTCCCAGCAATCTTTACAAAGTGGATCAATAAATAAATATGCTTCTACAGACTTATGCTCACATGCGGAAGGAGATGGCATATTTATATGCGTTGCTTCCTGCTTATCCATTACACTTCACCTGTTTCGTTTGGAGTATTAACCATATGCTGAGCAGTTAACGCTAAACGTTCAAAAACGAACTCTCTTATATGACCGTGCACTCCTGTGTCATCCATTGCTTGCTCCATACATGATAGCCAAGCCTCTGCTCGTTTTGGAGTAATCTCAAACGGAAGATGGCGTGCTCTTAACATAGGGTGACCATGTTCTTCAGTGTACAAATTAGGACCACCTAAATATTGCGTTAAAAATTGTTTCTGCTTCCTAGCGGTTTCTGTTAAATCATCTGGGAAGATGGGAGATAGGTCAGGGTGTTTACTGACATAGGAATAAAACGTGTCTACTAATATTGCAATGCATTGTTCACCGCCAATTGCTTCAAATGGTGTCATCGGTTGCTTGCTCATCCTTTATAAACTCCTTTTTCCATGAAATGTATATCTATTGTAGCAATGGAATGTTCCAGAGGGCAAATAAACAGCCTTCATAACGTTCTTTGCTTATTTTTCAAATGTAAAAGAATCTTTTCCTTTTAAAAAGTGAGATATATCCACTAGTAGAACGTATTCACTAGTGGAATTTTCACTTTAGCGTGCTTTGTTTTGTTTGGCAAGGAAAAAGCGTTTTACTTTATTATTTGTATGACGTATTGGTATGTCGTGCTGTTTTAATAAATGAATAAACGCAGCTTTTCCTGTTTCTTCATCTTGCACTTCAAATTCAATTTCATAATCATCGTGATTGTAATAGAAACTATGATCAAAGACAAGCGTTCCACCTTCAAATAGTGTTTCGGCTCTTTCAGTTGTTAAACTACCCATATAAGTTAAAGTGGAAACAGGAATTTGTAATTTGTGTAGTTGATCCATTACAGCCCCTGGAATGATTACGTTTGTTTTCATCATCATTCTTGCTTCGTCTTCTGTTACGATTTGATGCGTTTCTAACAAGCCGACTTCTGCAGGTTGTTTCAATGTTAATGTATAAGTTTCTCCTTTATGACGAATACGAAGTGCAGAGCCAGCTTCTTTTAACGAGAAGCCCGGTGTTTCAAAGTAGTGATTCACCTGTTTCGTAAATACCTCAATAGAGAATGATTTACATAATGTATCGAATTCTTCTTCTGTAACAATATTTTTAAATTCAATTTCAATTTCTTGTGTCATTGTATGTGCGCTCCTTTTAAAAAATAATTCTTTACACATTATCGCTTTTTCATAAATTTGGTTCAATGTTTTATTTGTTTGCGTCCATGTTATGATACAATAATACTGTTAAGTAAGACAGGAAGTTGAGATGGAGGAGTTAGAGCATGCAAAATAAAATTCAAGTTAAGAGCGTAGAAAAGAGAGAGAATGCGCTTATTTTTTGTGCGGAAAATAATGAAATAGAGGTAAAGGAGCTAAGTGCGCGTAATCACGTACTTGTAGACTCAGACAATTTATCATTTTTATATATTTTAGAAAACGAATCATCTTTCATTTATGTAAGTATTCCGCACACATGCTGGGAATCAATGCATGAAGCGATGAATAACGATATAGTAATGTTCGTTCGTGTGAACGACGTTGAAATGGAATTAGAAAATTTAAAAGAAGAAGTAGAATATTTAGTTGAAAATATTGAAGGTAATGCAAATTACGGAGAAGAACTAGTAACTGCTGTAGAAAAAGTATTTCTATAAGCAAATGGATTGATTTTGGTGGTGGTTGAAATGAATCGAAATTGGGAAGAATTTTTAGCACCTTACCATCAAGCGGTGGCAGAGCTGAAAGTGAAACTAAAAGGAATGCGTACTCAATTTGCAATGTTAACAGAGCATTCTCCAATTGAGTTTGTAACAGGAAGGGTAAAGTCGGTTGCTAGTATTATTGATAAAGCGGAGAAGAGAAATGTACCGTTAGACCGGCTGAGAGAAGATATGCAAGACATCGCGGGCCTTCGAATGATGTGTCAATTTGTTGATGAGATTAAGCCTGTTGTAGAATATCTTCGAAAACGAAATGACTTTGAAATCGTGGAAGAACGTGATTATGTCACGCAAAAGAAAGATAGCGGCTATCGCTCTTATCACGTTGTCATTAGTTACCCCGTTCAAACGATTCAGGGAGAAAAAAAAGTATTGGTAGAAATCCAAATACGCACGTTAGCAATGAATTTTTGGGCAACAATTGAGCATTCTTTAAATTATAAATATAGTGGACGTTTTCCTGAAGATATTAAAATACGCTTGCAACGCGCAGCGGAAGCGGCGTTTTTATTAGATGAAGAAATGTCTTCTATTCGTCTTGAGATTCAAGAAGCGCAGAAAGCTTTTTCAAGAAAACAAGAAACGAAAGATTCCGAATCATAAACTAAAGGGTGTTGGGCGATGAAATTTACAATTATGTCAAAGGGAGATCAATCATCAGATACACTGGCAAGCACGATGAAAGAATACTTGCTAGATTTTGGATTTATAATGGATGAAAAGGAACCCGATATTGTAATTTCTGTTGGGGGAGATGGAACGCTTTTATATGCATTTCATCGTTATTATAATCGATTGGATGAAACAGCATTTGTTGGTGTACATACAGGGCATTTAGGTTTCTATGCAGATTGGTTACCGACAGAAGTAGAGAAATTAGTAATTGCAATTGCTAAAACACCATTCCAAGTGGTGGAATATCCGCTTTTAGAAGTGATTATTCGCTATGTGAATGGGAGTAAAGAGTCACAGTATTTGGCGATGAATGAAGCAACTGTTAAAAGTGCGGAAGGTACATTAGTAACAGAAGTGGAAATACGCGGAGAGTACTTTGAAACGTTCCGCGGGGATGGCCTTTGTATTTCTACTCCTTCGGGAAGTACTGCGTATAATAAGGCGCTTGGCGGAGCGATTATTCACCCTTCTATTGAAGCGATTCAAATTGCAGAAATGGCATCTATTAATAACCGTGTGTTTCGTACTGTAGGCTCGCCACTCGTATTGCCGAAGCATCATACATGTGTGTTGAAGCCGGCTGCAGGAATGAACTTACAAATTACGGTGGACCATTTAACGATGGTTCATCAAGATGTGAAATCAATCCAGTATCGCGTTGCAAACGAGAAAGTACGATTTGTTCGTTTCCGTCCGTTCCCGTTCTGGAAACGAGTTCGTGACTCGTTTGTTGCAGATAAATAGAAAGGGTTTATATATTTGAACAGATTTACATTGAAATGGGATATAGAATCGGCTGAAGAGGGAACTTTAGTTAGAGAATTTTTAAAAACAAAAGGGATTTCTAAAGCCGCCTTAACGGATATAAAATTTCGCGGCGGAGCTATTGAAGTAAATAATCAACATGCCAGTGTTCGTCATCAGTTGCAAGCTGGTGAAGAATTACGTGTCTTTTTTCCAGTGGAAGAAAGAAGTGAAGGGATGATTAAAGAAGATATCCCTTTATGTATTGTATATGAAGATGATGCGGTTCTTGTCATAAACAAAGAGGCGAACATGTCAACGATTCCGTCTAGAGAACATCCGGCAGGTAGTGTTGCGAATGCGCTCTTATCTCATTATGATAAGCAGCATCTTGCAAGTACGGTGCATATCGTAACAAGATTAGATCGTGATACTTCAGGGCTTATGCTTATTGCAAAAAATCGTTTCGTGCATCATCTTTTATCGAAACAGCATCAACAAAAAGCTGTGAAAAGGACATATGAAGCAATTGTTCACGGTGAGATGATAGAACGAGAAGGAACGATTGATGCACCGATTGGACGAAAATCGGATAGCATTATTGAGCGAACCGTTTGTGAAAATGGGCAAAGAGCAGTTACTCATTTTAGAGTGATGGATAGCGCCAATCATAAGACGCATGTATCACTTGAGCTTGAGACCGGAAGAACGCATCAAATTCGTGTACATATGGCTCATATAGGCCATCCGTTACTTGGTGATGATTTATATGGAGGAAGAAGAGATGTGATAAAACGTCAAGCACTTCATAGTACATCTTTGACGTTTTATCATCCTATTTTAGAGAAGGAAATGTCTTTCACTACAACGATTCCAAGCGATATGGAAGAGGTATTAAGGCATACTTAAAAAGGGAACAAAATTCTTATGTAACGAAGAATTTTGTTCCCTTTTTTCTTAGCGGAATAATATTAAAATTTGATTTTCACCCGTGCGCTTTATAACGAAAAAGCCACTTTCGGATTTTGTAGCAATGCCATCGTTATTTGGACGACAATATCCATGCGTTTCGCAAGTACCGTCATCGCGTACTAACATTTGTCCAATTAACCCGACAGGAAGCCACTCGGTACGATCTTTTCTTGCTATATATTTGCAAGTTGGATCCCATTCTGTATTTAAAAGAGGTTGTATGTCTTGCGATTCCGTACGTACATATTGGCGTTTTCCAAAGTTATCTGTTTTATAGCGTTTTTGCCAACTTAAAGCACCGCTATTTCCTATAAGGGCGGGGGTTGCACTAGATATTCCTAAAATGAATGAATCGTTTGAAGTAGCGATCCGAATTTTTTCTTCGCTACTAAATGTAACGAAATAACCTACATCAATAAAATGATTGTCTGTTGTTTCAAACATTTGTGCAAAATCAGTTCCACTTGCATTGTAAGAAGCGCCATCAATATACATTTCCCCATTATGAGCAAGCCACTTTGCACCGATATTATGATCGGTTTCATTTGTGCCGTTTGCAATAAACCAAGAATAAGATTCTTCTGCTGTGCCGAAGCGCCCCATAATATGGCTACCTGCAAAATGAGCTGTTGATGTATGATTACCTTCCGCATGAGAAGAGAATCCGTTAGCGATAGTCGCGGTTCCTTCTGCATGTGCTGCTTCGCCTAAAGCAATTGTATGTTTACCTTCCGCATGAGAATAAGAGCCACCTGCTGTCGTTTCACTTCCTTCACTATGGGAACTATGTCCAGTTGCTTTCGTTTTTGATCCTTCCGCATGAGAGAAAGAAGCTTTTGCGTGTGTAAGAAGTCCTTCTGCATGTGAAGCTGTACCCTCTGCATTAGAGTGAAGCCCCTCTGCATGTGCATATCGTCCCCCTTTTTTTACTTTTGTATTTTCAGGTGTAGGAGTTTGAATTATGATCGTTTTTTCTGTTTGTATATCATTGGATGGTGCTAATGCTTCTCTTATTTTTTTCACTTGATTTATAATAGCAGCTGGAATTTCTGATTCTGCTTTTTTATTTATTGCTACAGGGATGTCTTCTTCTGTATTTTTCTCTGTTTGCTCAGAAGGCACAACCTGTTCAGTGTGAGTAGAGAGAGGTTTATTTTTTTGCTGCATCTTTGTTTTTCTATTATCGATTATGCGGCTCATTACAGCATTTTCTAAAGAGACATATTTTGGTTTAGCTTTGTTTTTGGGGGAAGCCCCTTGTCCGTCCAGTTCTTCTAAAGCTGCAGCTCGAATGCTGCACCAGTTGTTAATTCCGTACATGGGCAGATAAAAAGGCGGGCATTTTCTTTTTTGTTTAAAAGATTTTTTCTTCATTCTGTCACCTCCTGCGACAGTATATGCCGTGTAATTAAAAAAAGATGCACTTTATTGCATCTTTTTTTAATTACTTTACCTAGTTTTTATAGGAGAGCCTCCTAAATGATACGGTAATCCTCGTAATTTGTGAATGATATCTAAATAAGGGTCGTTATGAAATTGGGCGGAATTTCTCATGGACAAAAGACAGGGAGGAAGGGACGGAAACGGTCTCCATCTCAGGATAACGTAGTCCGGTTAGTTTGCCACCAAATACAGCGCCAGTGTCAATATTGACTGTATGATTTACGAAGCGAGGTTCTTTAACGGGTGTATGTCCATATACAATCCAAGCTTTTCCTTTATATTCTTGTGCCCAGTCGCGACGGACAGGAGAGCCGTCAGCATGTTTTTCTCCTGTAATATCGCCATATAATACAAAGGTCTGTACTTTTTTATCTTGTCTTCCTATGTAATCTTGCCGAATTCCAGCGTGACATACAATTAACCTTTTCTCATCGAGTACGTGATATAAAGGGGATTGCTCATAAAGTGTGATGAATTTTTCTTTTATAATGTTTTGTTTATGAGAAGGCAGTGCTTCATATTCGGCAACAGTTGTTTCGAGTCCATGAGCGATTGTCACATTACGCCCAAGGAAAAAACGGTATAGTTTATTACAGTGATTTCCCGGAGCGTAATAAGCTACTTTTTTATTTATGACAAGTTCCCATACAATTTCAATCATACGTAATGAATGAGGGCCGCGATCTGTAATATCACCAACAAAAGCAAGCTTACGTTGGTCAGGGTGAAACGGCAGGTCACTATTCCAGTTGTATCCGAGTTTCGTCGTTAAATCTTGAAACTCTTGAAAGCATCCATGAATATCCCCTATAATGTCAAATTTCATATTTAAACCTCCACCATATTTTTCATTAGTATATCTAAAAAAGGATAGAGATAAAAATATACTGTTTTTGCTCGTCATTTAAACATAAAGATTTTCGTTCTTGAGCGAACATTTAAAACGAATCCAATCGCTATCATGTATGTGAGTAAGGAACTTCCTCCGTAGCTCATAAGGGGTAATGTAATTCCTGTAATAGGTAGTAATCCGATGGTCATCCCGATATTTTGAAATACTTGAAAGGTAAACATTCCGATTGTACCAGCACAGATGTAACTACCGAAAGGGTCATTACTTTCTAAAGCGATATGAATCATGCGGAAAATAAGTAGGAAAAAAAGTGAAATAATGACACTTGCACCTAAGAAGCCGAATTGCTCAGCGACATTGGTGAAAATAAAATCTGTATGTGGTTCTGGAAAGTATACTTGTCCATTTTCCCAACCTTTTCCTTGCATTTCCCCTGATCCAGTAGCTAAGAAAGCTTGTCTTAATTGATAGCCTTGCGCATCATATTTGTATGGCGCTAACCAGCCGTAGAAGCGATTTAGTTGATATTCTTGTAAAATGTGTGCTTTAAAGAATTTTGTATGAGTAAAAAAAATATACGTTAATGTAACGCCAGCTACAAAAATACCAGAAACTAATCCGAAAATAAAACGCCAACGTATACCAGAAACTAGTATCATTGCTGCGAGCATAGCTGAAATTACCATTGTGTTTCCTAAATCAGGTTCCTTTGCAACAAGTAGTAGGGGTGGCAAACTTGTTGCACATATTTTTCCGAGTAATAAAAAATCGTCGTGTATTGTTCGGAAAAAATATTTCTCATTGTGATTTGCTATAATTCGTCCGGTGACGATAATTAAAAACAATTTCATAATTTCAGAAGGCTGGAAATTTCCGATGCCTGGAAGCCTGTACCAAGCGGTCGCACCTTTTATTGTAACGGCACCTGGTACTTGAAGTTCTAGTCCAATTAGTAGTACCAATGCAAAGCTATATAAATACCAAGCAATTTTTTGATAACGATCGAAATCGATAATCATAATAAAACCGATGGCTATAAATCCAATGAAGTACCATTGGATTTGCTTTAATACAAAATTTACATTTTGCAAAAATGGTGGTAAAGAGGCTTGTGCACTTGCAATTGCAAAGCAACTAACAGTCCCAATGGCAAATAAGATGAATAGTAATACGTAGTCTATTTGATATTGAGAATTTGGATCTTTCAATGTATGTATTCCTTTCTATCGCCTAGTAAGTATAATGGATCATGTCATGAAAAAAATAATATACAAGCAGACTATTCATACATTTATTCCACTATTTGTAGGAAGTCATACATCACGAGGAAGGAATAGCTCCTCCCTTGTGATGGACTATATTGCACGGAGCTCTTTTGTAATGATATTTAAACAATAAGAAAGTCGTGCATGTGTATTTTTATCTGGAATGAGGTTTGGAAATAGATCGTAAAATTTGGTCGCATTTTTATACCATCCGTAAGCTCTTATCAAACCTTTTTTATAATATTTGGCGTCTTGTAAGAAACCATACTTTTTCGAGGTTAAAACGAGCTGAGAAAAATCTTCACAGCCCTCAAGGAATTTGTGACGTACTTGCTGTCCAGTATGAAGACGGAATGAACTTAAGGGCTCAGTTATATACATCGCATCGCCTTTTGAAAGTAAACTTATCCAAGAGGCCATATCAACACTACAACCATATTTTCTGCCATTTAAAGTGCCGAAAGGTTCCGTTAATAGGCTTTTTCTAAAGAGTACGATTGTAGGCTCACCGATAATATTTTGTCCTGCTAGAAGCATACGGTTTCCAAAATCTTTCCCATTTAGTAGAGTATCTTCATCATATAATTTTTTCATGGAGGGATGTTGTTCAATTATATCTCCATTATCATCAATCCAAGTGCGATAGGATGTGATAAGCGCGAGATTCTTATTTAAGTCTTGTTGAAAATGAAACATCATTTTTTCGATTTTATTATTATAAAATGTATCATCGTCCATTAAGAAATTTATGTACTCTCCATTTGACTGTTCTAAGAGCATGAGGGCGTTATGAAATTGTCCTAGAGTAGAGGCATTTCGAATGTATGTTATATGTTTATGCTTATGTAAATAATGTCTGTATATTAATTTTTCTGTTTCATTATTTGTACTATCGTCCCCTACAATAATTTCAATATTTGAATACGTTTGCGCTAATGCACTTTCTAAAGCAATTTTAAAATAATGTGGTCGATTATAGGTGGGAATAAGGATAGAAACGAGAGGCGGATTTTTTATATTATTCATATACAACTACCTTTCAGAAGTTTTTTGTGTAAGAATAATATCTTGATAACTTGTGTGTTCAGTTCTGCTACACCATGAACCATAATGAGGGGGGGACTGTATTTCTAGCCCATGTTTATTTAATAGGGCACGAATATCTTCCTCAGGATAGGCAACTGCGAAATTAGGGATATCTTTATTTAGAACATAACAATTGTCAATTTGATGATAAAAACCTAACGTACTTAGTCCTGCATTTAAGTAATAGGATGATTCAGGGTTAATTAAAAAGAAAGTAATAAAACATCTCCCATCTTTTTTCAGAACTCGTGCAATCTCGCATACGTAATGTTCTAATTCTTTCGGAAGGAGATGGGTAAATACAGACGTTAAAAAAATAAAATCGAATGATTCATCTTCATATGGAAACTTGTATTGGGAAGCATCTTCTTTTCCATCGGGATTGTAGAATTGATTATATATATCGACATGTTCAAAATGGAAATTGTTACGGCGTGTAGAAATGTTATTTTTGCACCATGTAATTCCCGTATTGAATAAGTCAAAGCCATAATAAGTACCTTCATCGCTTAAATAATTCATTAATGGAACCGCCATTCGGCCAATGCCACAGCCTACATCTAACACTGTTTCATTTGATTTTAAATTGCCAATTTCAATAAAATACTGCATAAATTCTTTTCCAACTTCTTCAAAATTACCACCTACATATTGAACGAGTTCTGGGGGTGGAATTAATGTGATTTTTTTCTCGTTTTCGTTCATACATTCACTCCGTCCTTGTAGTAAAGTAGGGGATTTCTATTGTATATATAAGTTAATCATTTATAGTGAGGGGAACTTTACACAATTAGTTCTTATGAATAAGTAGTGTAATAGAACCCCTCAAAAAATAAAATTGTATTCTATTCTTTTCGCCAATAAATACCGAAATCATCAATCTTAGTAATAGGAGCTTTTAAGTTTCTTTCATTTCTGAAATCTGTTACAGCCTCTGCGCATGTTACCAATCCGTAATCATCAATAATAATATAGCCGCCTGTTGAAACTTTATCGTATAAGTTTACAAGACTATCCATCGTTGATTCATACATATCACCATCAAGGCGAGCGATTGCAATTTTTTCTATCGGTGCTGAAGGTAATGTATCTTTAAACCAACCCTTTAAAAATTTCACCTGATCATTTAATAAATCGTATTTTCTAAAGTTTTCTTGCACTGTTTCTAAAGAAACTCGTAAGTAATCGAATGTGTGCAAATAATCACCGTAATCTTTCGGATATTGTTCTAAGTTAGGTGCTGGCAGACCTTCAAACGAATCGGCAACCCACACAGTACGATCCGTAATGTTGTTTGCTTGTAAAAAACCATTCATAAAAATGCAAGATCCTCCGCGCCATACACCCGTTTCAATAAAATCACCTTCTATATTTTCCCTTACAACAGCTTCCATCGCCTCATGCAATTGATTCATACGTTTTCGACCAACCATACTGTGTGCTGCTCTTGGCCAATCCTTGCCACCTTGACGCTCACTTTGTGAAACGTTAGGATCAACGATTTTCAAATTGTGATTTTCTACGTATTGCTTAAGAAATAAAGGAAGTGGAACTGTAACTGGTTCATATGATAGCTCTTTAGATATATGTAGCGAAGCAGGTAAGTATGGTTCGTATTCTAACCATATTTCAAATAAAATTGTTTTCTTTAATAACTCGAGATAAAGCTGGACAGCTGATTTGTTTTCCATATAAGTGCCTCCTGCGGAATGTCATACAACATTATGACTATGTAGAAAAGAAAGATTTAATGATTGAATTTAACAATGAAAAAGCAGTAAAACTGATATCAGTCTTACTGCTACGTACAAAATTAAGCGATTTTCTCAATGATAATTGATGCACTTGTACCAAGAGCTAGCGATAATCCAATTCCTGTAACAACTGCTTCAACGAGTGATGGTGTTGTAGTAATTTGTGTAATGGCTTGGATAACGATAGGAGCTCCAAGTGAAATTAAGCTTGTGCCCGCACCCGGTACATTAACTCCATTAACTTGAATCCCAAGACTTCCTAATAAACTTACTGCCGCTGTATAAGCAATAACAGTAATTTTATAGAAGCCAGTTTCACTAATTACGAAAGTATCGGCATCCATTTGAGAAATTGCCGTACCAAACTGAGATCCAACGGTATTAAATGGTACTGGATCATTAATCCCAAGAGCCAAAGAAACTGTAGCTGAGTTAAAGGCATACAATCCTGCTGGAAGTCCTAAGCCAGAAGGTCCAGTTGGCCCAGTCGGCCC